>DATIWU010000130.1:0-12923 GCA_035519195.1 Gemmatimonadales bacterium | reverse complement strand
CGAGCCCGCTCTTGTCGCAGAACGAGATCGACGCGGCGAAACTCGTGCACGTCGACTTCCAGAACGTGCAGGATCAGCAGAAGCTCGTGTGGCCCGCCACCCCCGTGGTGGCGCGGGCGTACCTCGATCAGCTCGAGCGCTCCAAAGGCTTGAACGCCGCCGAGCTGACCTCGACTCGCACCGAGCTGGATACGGCCGACAAGCTCAATGGCCCGGCCCGTGCCGCTGCGCTGTCCGCGCTCGCGACCCGCCTGCAGCAGGACGCGCCGGCGTCGGGAGACCGGAGCAAGGTGGAAAAACTCGCGGCCACGGTGAAAGGAATGGCGGGCGCGGGGCACTGACGAACGCGGAAGGCGGAGCGCGGCCCGCGGTCGGCCAACGCGCGACCCGCACGCTCGAGCTCACGGCCGAGCACGTGAAGACCTATGCCGCGCTCACGGGCGATTACAATCCGCTCCATTTCGACCCATCGTTCGCGGCGGGCACCAAATTTGGGCGTCTCGTGGTCCAGGGGGGCCTGACCACCGGGCTGCTGCACGCGCTCGTGGCCATGGACCTGCCGGGACCGGGAAGCGTGTTCCTGAGTCAGAACTGGCGGTTCACGGCCCCTGCATTCATCGGTGACACGCTTACCGCTGAGGTCGAAGTCTTGAGCGTGCACGCCACAAAGCCGGTCACGCAGCTCGGGGTGCGCGTCACGCGTCAAACGGGTGCGGTTGTGCTCGAAGGCGAGGCGTGGTGCTATACGCTCGGGCCCGGGGGGTCCCCCTAACGCGGAGGCTGCTGTGACACTGCGCGACGCATTGCTCCCGGAATTCGATCAGGAAATGACGACGACCCGCAACCTCCTCGAGCGCGTGCCGGGGGACAAAGAAGAATGGAAGCCGCACCCCAGGTCGTTCTCGCTTGGTCATCTGGCACAGCTCATCTCGTGGATGCCCGGGTGGATGACGCACACACTCCGGGAAACCTCATTCGATTTCGGCTCCGGCACGCAGTACGGCCACGCGACGACCGACGCACTGCTGGCGGCGTTCGACCGCAACGTTCGCGAAGCGCGCGCGGTGCTCGCGCACAGCACGGACGCCGACCTTGCCGTGCCGTGGTCGCTCAAGGTTCGCAATGTGGTCGTGCTTTCCAGGCCCCGGAGCGCCGCGCTCCGCCAGCATATCAACCATCTGATCCACCATCGCGGGCAATTGAGCGTGTACCTGCGACTGCTCGAGGTGCCGCTGCCTTCGATCTATGGACCGACGGCGGATGAACCCTGGGACCCGCGTTGAGCACCTCCATCGTGCTGGAACCGATCGGCGTTGTGCGCTCTACACGGGTCGATGCCGAACCGGACCGCTGGGGAGGCACGGCCGCGACGATCGAACTGTCCGAGCGGTTCGGCGCCGATGCGCTGCTCGGCATCGAGCAGTTCTCGCACGCGGAAATCGTGTATTACTTCCACGCGGCGAATCCGGACGGCGTCGCGACCGGCGCCCGGCACCCCCGCGACAATCCCACCTGGCCGCGCATCGGTATCTTTTCGCAGCGGGGACGCTTCCGACCGAACCTCATCGGCTGCACCATCGTGAGGATCGCCGGCCGAGAGGGCCGCGCCCTTCATGTGCACGAGCTGGATGCGATCGACGGAACCCCGGTGCTCGACATCAAGCCGGTCATGCGGGAGTTTCTGCCCCGGGAACCGGTACGGCAGCCCGCCTGGTCGCATGAAGTGATGGCGCAGTACTGGAATGCTCCCGAACCGCCTGACAAGGAGGCCTCTTGAAGCCGA
This sequence comes from Gemmatimonadales bacterium, assembly GCA_035519195.1. Taxonomy (GTDB): domain Bacteria; phylum Gemmatimonadota; class Gemmatimonadetes; order Gemmatimonadales; family GWC2-71-9; genus AG25. The sequence goes on along the minus strand of DATIWU010000130.1, from coordinate 11,140 downwards.
TGCCGATCGTGATCGCCGCTGCGATCGCTTGTTCTCCGGCCACGTCGCTTGCCGCGCAACAGCGCGATACCGCACCACCACGCGTGCCCCCGTCCATGCGGCACGATGGAATGGGGATGGGGGGCGGCGGGATGGGAATGGGAATGGGAATGGGGATGGAGGGCATGATGGGGCACATGGGCGAAATGATGCAGCCCATGATGCGGGTCATGGTCTCGAGTCCCGCCCACCTGATCATGCACCGCGAGCCCCTCAGCCTCAGCGATCAGCAGGTGCAGAAACTCACCGCACTGCGCAACGCGTCGCAGAGCGCCGAACAGGCTGCGCGCGACGACGCCGATAAGCACGCGAACGAGCTCGCCGACGTATTGGCCAAGCCAAGTCCCGACACGAACCAGCTCAAGGCCCATTTCAACGCCATGCAAGCCGCGATGGCGAAGGGGCACTGGGCCGCCCTATCGGCGGCCGCTCAGGCGCGGGCGGTCCTGACCGAGACGCAACGCGCGCGCGTCGATGGCTGGGCGGACGCGATGGAGCAGATGATGCCAATGGGCCGGGGGATGCATCCGGGCGGCGGGCCGGGAGGCCCCGGCTGGGGTGGGGGTGGGGGTGGGGGTGGGCCGCCGAAGGATTCGACGAAGCGCTGAAGGGCGGTTAGGCATCGGTGCACGCGAGCATCGCGACGTATCAGGTCCCCTGACGTCGGACTGCGACAATCGAGAACGTGATCGGTACCTCGTCCTTGACGCGCACGGTGCCTCCACCGGCGCGGACCGGCTTGATGCCGTAGTCGGTCTGCTTCACCGCGAATGCGCCGTTCACGAGTAGCGTGTCGGTCAATTGCTGGGTGGTGACGTCGACCGTCACGGGGCGCGTCGTGCCCCTGAGCGTAAACACTCCCGCGATACGATACCCGTCACTGGTTCGGGTCACCGACTGAGAGCGAAACCGAATCTCGGGGTTCTCATCGACCGCGAGCACATCGCGCCGCATCACCTCGGTCACCTGGCGCCGCTCGGCGGTATCATCGGGTGTGAGGACCTCGAGGCTCTGCGACTCGATCACGATGTCGATCCGCGAACGCCTAGGTTCGGACGGCCAGTAGACCACCCGGCCCTGGAACGCGCGGGCGCGAATGCGATGCTCGTGACCGGCGAAGCTGAACACTCCGGACTTCCCGACCTGCGCTTCGAAACGACTGGCCGGGAGGACGGCGTAGACAAGGGAATCGGGACCTGTTCTCAGCAGAACGGCGACGAGCAGCGCGAACATCTCAGTGCTTCCTTGCAACCCATGCCCTTGGATCGAACTGGTAGGAAACCTGCAGGGCCAGGGCGTATCCGTCGACCAGAAACGACTGCAGCGCGGGTGGGATGGACCACCATTGCCAGCGATAGCTGGCCTTCACGGTCGTCCCCCGATCGACCCTGAACCCCACGCCGACTTCCGTGTTGTAGCCATCGACTTTCTGCGCCACCCACTGCGCTGCGGAGATCGGCTGGATGAACGGATAGTCATTGCGCTCGAATCGCGCCGCATTGAACCACCGCGCGGTCCACGTCTGTTTGGCTTCCACGTAGTACGCGAGCCCGTCAACCGGGCTCGACTGTGTCGGGACGTCGTAACTCGACAACCCCAGCTCGGCATGCAGCTCGAAGTAGCCGCGGCTGAATCTGCTGTCGAACCCGAGCACTCGCTGATGGTAGCTGTGCCAGTCGGCTCCGGGGGGAAGCATTGGCCCGAGCGCATCATTCAGATACGGACCCCACGTGAGCGACGTTCCCAATCGCAGCTCCGGAACGGGCGTGATCCCCGCACCGATCACGGGCCGGAGGACGGGCGTGGGATCGGGAACGTAGTCTTCGTGCGTCGCCGGCAGGCTCATCACGCCCGCGCGGTAATCCACGCGCCACGCCGACCCATTGAGCATGGCGCCCCAGGGGTACGCCGTGGGATACCCGTCCGGCTCCCCGATCAGCGGATTGATGGTCGAGAGGCGCCGATTCGCAAACGCGCCGAGTGGCGAAGGAAATTTTCCGATGTCGATGACGGCGAAGCGTGCGGCCAGCACGCGCAACATCAGCTGGTCGTATTCCCACTCGGTCTCGCCGTCTTCCCCCCCCTTGCCGCCTTCCACTTCTCCCATGAACACGAGCTGCATTCTGCGCGCTTCGGCCCCCGCAAACAGCTGTACTCGACCGGCCGGCGCCGGGTGCCCATTGTTTCGCGCCACGACCGTCGAGCCCGAGTCGGTGGCCCAGAACTCGCCGTCGGCGATGCCCTCGAGTGTGAGCCATTGCTGGCCGAATGCCGGAGCCACGCCGCCGAACGCCAGCGCGACGAGCAGCCCAACGGCGCGAGCGCGCACTACGAAGCTCCCGACGTGCGGGCCGGACGATCGAGCGTGGCGCGCACCCGCTGTGCGAGCGCCGCGGGCGTGAACGGCTTCTCGAGCAGGGCGATATCGGGCCCCAGAATCCCCTGTTGCGTCACCGTGCCGTCCGCGTACCCCGAGATATAGAGCACGCGCAAGCCCGGCCGGCTTTCGGCAAGTCGTCGCGCCAGTTCGCGCCCATTCGAGCCCGGCATGATCACATCGGTGAGCAAGAGGTCGATCTCTCCCTCGTGTCGTGAAGCGAGCTCGATGGCCTCGGACGGCCGGCTCGCGACGATCAGCACGTAGCCCGCCTGCCGCAGCGAGCGGGCCGCGAGCGATCGTACGGGCTCCTCGTCTTCCACCAGCAGAATGGTTTCGCGGCCCACGACAGCATGGACTCTCACCGGCGGCTCGTCGGTGGTTTCGGTCACATTGACCACAGGCGGCATGTAGATACGGAACACCGTTCCCTGCCCCAGCTCGCTTTGCACCGTGATGAACCCACCCGACTGTTTCACGATTCCGTACACCGTGGACAACCCGAGCCCCGTACCCTTGCCCGCTTCTTTGGTCGTGAAGAACGGCTCGAAGATGCGTGCCTGGGTCGCCGCATCCATGCCCGTACCGGTGTCGCTCACGGTCAAGAGCGTCCATGCACCGGGTGCCATCACGGGGATGCGGCCGGGGTCGTGCTCGCCTACCGTCACGTTGGCGGTGATGATCGAGAGCCGCCCGCCACGCGGCATCGCGTCACGCGAATTCACGGCGAGATTCATGAGGATCTGCTCGACCTGTCCCGGGTCCGCCAGCACGCGCGCGAGCGCGGGGTCCTTGATGGTGATGAGCTCGATGTCTTCGCCGATCACGCGCCGCAGCATCTTCTCCACTCCAGCGACGACCACGTTCAGGTCGAGCACCTTGGGCTGCATGATTTGCTTGCGGCTGAACGCGAGCAGCTGCTTGGTGAGAGTCGTGGCCCGCACGGCCGCCTGCTTGACCTGCTCCAGGTCCTCGCGCAGGCGGCCCGCGGGCAGCTCGTCCAGCACGAGCTCCGTATAGCTGTGAATCACCGTGAGAATGTTGTTGAAGTCGTGAGCGACCCCACCGGCGAGCGTTCCGATCGCCTCGAGCTTCTGCGACTGCCGGAGCTCCTGGTTCGCGCGCGAGAGCTCCGCCGTGCGCTGCTCCAGCTCGTGTTGCTCGCGGGCAAGGGATTCGATCAGATGATTGTAGGACGCGTTGAGCGTCCGAATTTCCGACGCCGCCGGGCCCTCGTCGAAGCGGCGGGAGTAGTCACCCGCCCGCGCCACCCCCACCAAGAAGCCCACGAAGCGCGCCAGCGGGGCCGTGACCGAGCGCGCGACGAAGATCGCGCCCAGCACCGCCGCCGCGAGCGCCAGGACTCCGTACAGAACGAAGTCGAGGCGCAGCGCCTCGTTCAGAGGGTCGAGCGCCGCGGAGAGCGAGCGGAGCAGATAGAGCGACACGGCGTCTCCGTTCGCGTCCGTCCCCAGCGCGAGCGGGGCGGCGACGAACTCGCTGCCCCCTTCCCGAACGGTCCGTTCCGTCGCGCCCTTCTCCGCCAGCATTCGAGCGAAGGCGCCCGATTCCTGATCCGGCAGCGTCGAGGCGAGCACGGCGCCGTGATCGATCACGAGGATTTCGCCGCCCAGGTCCGTGCGCAGGCGCTCGACCAGTCCGGCCAGGCCATCGCCCAGGATCAGCGCGCCGATCGGGACATCCTGCAGCACGATCGGAATGGCCGCGATCCGGAAGTATTCGGCGCCGATCCGAGCGACGCCGAAATTCGCCGGATCGGCCGGATGCGTCACGTCGAGGGCCCGGTGGACGATCGGCAGCGGCTCGAGGGGCAGTCCGATCTGCGGCCGGACAGTTCCCCGCGCGCTGGCGGCGAGCACCCGGCCCCGTTCATCCGTGACGATCAGGAGATCCCGGTCCACGCCGGAGGCGATCCGATCCACTTCTCGCCCAATCGTACCGAGCAAGTCCGCCCGCACGCGCGGCGTCGACGCCGATTCCATGCGGTAGGTTTCGATCGCGGCTTTGAGCGTCGGGTTCTGCGTCAAGATGCTCGAGGTCCAGACGAGCTGCTCGAGGTTGTGCCGCTGCAGCGCGAGCACTTCCCGTTCCGCGCGCTCGAGCTCGCCCGCAAAAAACCGCTCCGTTGCGCGGCGGATGCTGAAGCTCAGGACCATGAAGGCCCCAGCGAGCACCGCTCCGATCAGCAGGACTTCGAGGAGCACGAGCTGCCAGCCGATCTTGAGCCGCCGCAACGCATCGACCAACCGCGTTCCGGCTGGCGCGCTCATCGGCCGCTCGAGTCCGCCGGTATCGGGATATCGAGATCCAGCCGGGTGGCCTCTCCGGCGGCGACGTGCACACGGTTCACGATCGGCCGAATGCGCTCGTGCCAGGCGGTTAGGGAATAGTCACCGGGAGGGACACCGGAAATCACGTAGTGGCCCGAGTCGGGAGTGGTGAAGAAGGGATTCTCGAGCACGAGCACGATGGCACTCATATCCGAGTGAATGTGACAGAACACCTGCACGACTCCCGCCCGGTCGAACACGATCGACTTCGATGTGCCTTCGGGATACCGCCCCAGATCGAAGGTCCGTGCCGTGGAAAGGGAAAACACATTGTGAAAAATGGGATCCTGATTGGGAAACTCGACGCGAGCGCCGCGGAGCACCGCGAGCACATGGGGCACGAACGTTTCGTGGCGCTGGACGATTTCCGCCGGCCCCGCCGCCCGAGGCACGGGGAATCCGGAGGGCACGGAGTCGAGATACAGCACGACGTTGGCGAGCTCGTTCACCGGCGGCGGAGTGACCGCCGGCAGCGACCCGGGCCCGTATTCCCCGTACATGCGAATGCGCGGCTTGCGTGAAGACAGCGTGCGGGAGAGGACAACCCTTCCGGTGATGCTTCCGGTCGCCGTCGAGCTCTGAGCCTGGACGGGTACGGAAGGAAGGGTGAGTCCCGCGGTCGCGGCGAGGAGCGCAAGCGGCACGCGTCTAGCGCGTGGCCGGCGCGTATTCCCCTCGAAGACTGCGCAGGTAGCGTCGTGCCGATCCGAGCACGCGCTCCTGGACATCTCCCATCTCGCCTGAAACGGCGGCGCCGGCAGCTTTGCGGTGACCGCCACCGCCGAACTCGTTCGCCAGCTCGGCAGCGTCGACGTTCCCGAGCGACCGGTACGAAATCTTGACCCGCCCGTTCGCGAGCTGGCGGAACAGGAGCGCGAGGCGCACGCCGGCGATGGACCGGGGGTACTCCACGATGCCATCCAGGTCGTCCGGGGTGGCGCCGTGACGCGCCAGGGCATCGGGCGGCACGGTCACCCACGCGAGCCCGACGTCCGGCTCCACCACCAGGGTGTCGAGCACTTCGGCCGTAAGCCTGATGCGGCCCTCGGGGGCGCTCGCATATACACTCTCGTAGATCGACTCGGGATCGATGCCGGTCTCGAGCAGCTCGCCGGCGACGTGCAGGACGCGGGACGTCGTGTTCGCGAAACGGAAACCCCCCGTATCGGTCACGATCCCGATATACAGCGCACGCGCCGTGTCCGGTCCGACGTCCCAGGCGAGCGCGCGGGCGAAGTCGAACACCAGCTCGGCCGTCGCCGCGGCTTCCGGGTCGACCAGGCGCGGACCGGGCGGCAGCGAGCCGGGGCTCACATGATGATCGATACAGGCGACGGGACCGCGCGAGCGGCGCACGATCGGCGCCAGGTCGCCGAGCCGTCCCAGATCGGAAACGTCGAGCACGATGGTGACGTCGGCGGCATCGATGGCCGCGGCCGCGCGGTCACAGTGGTCCGCGCCGTCAGGAAGGAGAAAGTTGAAGCGCTCGGGAATGGCCGTGGGGTTCGCGATCGACACCCCGTGTCCGCGTGCCTTCAGGAGGTGCCAGAGCGCCACCTCGCTCCCCAGCCCGTCCCCGTCGGCATTGACGTGGGTCGTCAGTGCGATATCGCGGCCCGGCGTGAGGACGGCCGCGATCTCGGCTGCGGCACGCGCCCGCTCCGGCAAGACGGACAGCGCGACGGGAGTCATGGGACTACAAGATAAGAAGAACGGCGCCCCGGAGTGGGCGCTTACTCGGACGGATCACACTTTCTGAGCATCGGCACCGGTCTGCAGCGTGCTATGCCGCCGGCCGTAGGTGAAATAGATCAGGAGGCCCAGGGTCATCCAGACGATGAGCCGGATCCACGTGTCCGCGGGCAGCGTCGCCATGAGTCCGAAGCAGAAGAGCGCGCCCAGGATCGGGACGGCCGGTACCCACGGGGTGCGGAAGGGCCGGTGCAGGTCGGGGCGTGTACGGCGCAGAATGATGATGCCGATGCAGACGAGCACGAAGGCGAGCAGGGTCCCAATGTTGACCAGCTCACCCAACAGCTGAATCGGGAACACGCCGGTGAAAAACGCGGCGAAGATGCCGACGAAGATCTGCGTGAGGTACGGTGTGCGGAATCGCGGATGGATCTTCCCGACCCACGGCGGCAGCAGTCCGTCTCGTGCCATCGAATAGAACACGCGTGACTGGCCGAGGAGCATCACCAGAATCACGGAGGCGAGGCCGAGCACGGCGCCCAGATTGATGATCCATCCCATCCACTTGAGGCCGGCGACGGAATCCACCGCAAAGCCGACCGGATGGGAGACGTCGAGCGTGGTGTAGGGCACGAGACCGGTGAGGATCGCCGCGACGATGATGTACAGGACGGTGCAAATGGCGAGCGAGCCGAGGATGCCCTTGGGCATGTCCCGCTGCGGGTTTTTCGCTTCCTGCGCCGCCGTGCTCACGGCATCGAATCCGATGTAGGCGAAGAAGATGAGCCCCGCGCCGCGGAAGATGCCGGACACTCCGAAATGACCGAATTCCCCGGTATTTGGCGGAATGAACGGATGCCAGTTGGCCGGGTTCACGTAGAACGCGCCGGCCACAATGAACAGTCCGATCACCGCGAGCTTCAACGCGACGATGAAATTGTTGACGCGGGCCGACTCCCGGATGCCGACCACAAGCACGACCGACATGATGGCGACGATCACAATCGCCGGGATGTTGGCGAAGGCGCCGGTGGGATTCAGACCCTTCGCGGCGCACCCCGCCACGGCACGCGCGACTTCGGACGCCTCACACCAGCGATAGGGAGCGGCGGTGAGCGCCCCAGGCAGATGAATGCCGAAGTTCTCGAGCAGGCTGACGAAGTACCCGGACCAGCCGACACCGACGGTGGAGGCCCCCATGGCGTACTCCAGCACGAGGTCCCAGCCGATGATCCATGCCATGAACTCGCCCATCGTGGCGTACGCATAGGTGTAGGCGCTCCCTGCCACGGGGACGGCCGACGCCATCTCGGCGTAACACAGGCCGGCGAAGCCGCACGCGACGCCCGCCAACACAAAGGAGAGTGGCACAGCCGGACCGGCGTGGCGCGCCGCCGCCAGTCCCGTGAGCACGAAGATTCCCGCGCCGATGATCGCGCCGATGCCGAGCGTCATCAGGTTCAAGGCGCTCAGCGTCTTCCGTAACGTCCCCTCGCCTTCTGAATCGGCCTCCGCGCGGAGCACGGCGATTGACTTCGTTGCCCAAAGGCTCATGCGAACCTCGTGTGGAGAGAAACGGACCGGGTGGCGCGCTAGAGTAGGACCCGTGTCGAGGGGTGTCAAGCCTTACAGGCTGTAGTTCGGCGCCTCCCGGGTGATCACCACATCGTGCGGATGCGATTCGCGGAGACCGGCGGACGTGATCTGAATAAACTCGGTTTCGGTGCGCAGCCCCTCGATGTTACTCACGCCGCAGTACCCCATCCCGCTCCGCAAGCCGCCAACCATCTGGAAGATCACGTCCGACACAGGCCCGCGATACGGCACGCGGGCCTCGATGCCTTCGGGCACGAGTTTGGTGGGCGAAACTTCGCCTTCCTGGAAGTAACGGTCCGCCGAACCCTCTTCCATGGCGCCCAGGCTCCCCATGCCGCGGATCACCTTGAAGCGCCGGCCCTCGAGCAGGAACGATTCGCCCGGGCTCTCTTCGGTGCCGGCGAGCATCGAGCCCATCATGACGCTCGCGGCGCCCGCGGCTAAGGCCTTGACCACGTCACCCGAATACTTGATGCCGCCATCGGCGATGACCGGGACGTCGCCGGCGCCCTGCACCGCGTCGACAATCGCCGTGATCTGCGGAACGCCCACTCCCGTCACGACGCGCGTCGTGCAAATCGAGCCCGGACCGACACCCACCTTGACCGCATCGACGCCGCGCTCGACCAGCGCCTTGGCACCGGATTCCGTGGCGATGTTGCCGCCCACGAGCTGGGCCTCGGGAAACGCGTCCCGCAGGCACGCGACCGCATCGAGCACGCCCGCCGACTCGCCATGCGCCGAGTCGACGACGATGACATCGCACCCCGCGGCGAGGAGCGCCTTGGCGCGCGGCAGCGCGTCCTTGTTACCGCTCACCGCGGCCGCCACACGCAGCCGGCCGTGTTGATCCTTGTTGGCATGGGGGTGCTGGCGCCGCTTGAAGATGTCCTTGACGGTGATGAGCCCCTTGAGCACCCCCTGCCCATCCACGACCGGCAGCTTTTCGATGCGATGCTGGCCGAGAATGCGCTCCGCTTCGTCGAGGGTCGTTCCGACTGGAGCGGTGATCAAGTGCTCCTTGGTCATCGCGTCGCGAATCGGGCGATCGAGCTGGCGCTCGAACTGCAGATCGCGGTTCGTGATGATCCCCACGAGCTTCCCGGCCGAGTCCACGATGGGAACGCCTGAGATATGGAACCGGTCCATGAGCTGCTGCGCTTCGCGCAGCGGGCGGTCGGGGCCGAGCGTGATGGGGTGAAGGATCATTCCCGACTCGCTGCGCTTGACGCGGTCGATCTCCGCGGCCTGGCGGTCCACCGGCATGTTCTTGTGGATGACGCCGATCCCGCCTTCCCGCGCGATGGCGATCGCCATCTCCGCCTCGGTCACGGTATCCATCGCCGCGGCCACGAGCGGAATATTCAGGGGGATGTCGCGGGTGAACCGGCTTTTCACGTCGACGTTCCGCGGGTGCACGCTCGAGTGTCGCGGCGAGAGCAGGACGTCGTCGAACGTCAGCGCAATGCGAGGATGGAAGCTTCCCATGGCGAAAGTTAGGAGCGGGGCTCGCGTTCCTCAACCGGCAGGGACGGCGGTAGCGCGGGCTTCAATTCGGGCGAGGCCGGCCGCCTGGACGCTTCGTCCACGGCGGCCTTTCCGGCGGCGGCTACTCGCTCGAGAAATTTCCCCGCTCCCGACACGGCGTCCATGGTTCCCTTGATGATGTTCAGCGGCACGCGGCCGGCGCGGAGCGTGTCCTCGAGCGTTTCCGCTACCCGCTGAAATGCGGGCGCGCCGGCCGCGCGCTCGGCATAACGCGACTCGAGAAACTCGATGTAATCGAGCACCTGATACGCTTTCTCGTCCGGCAGCGATTCGAGTTTGCGGCGCAGCCGCTCCTGCAGAATCTCGTTCATGGTTGTCCTTCGGTCTCGATACTGACCAGGTCGACAATGGGATTGCCGATATACCGGCTGCGGCCCGAACGGACTCGGGCCGTAATGGTGATGCGGGAGAGGGGCACCAGCCCCGTGACGGAATCCCGCCGCGCATCGGGAACGATCACATACACGAAGCCGCGCTCGGGAAACGGCCCACGCGTGAGCAGGTAATCGGCGCCTTCCGGCATGTCCGGGCGCAGCTCGTCCGCCTTCTCCAGGGCGATGTACTGGAGCGTCCAGCGCACCGTCTGGCCGACGTAGCGGGCAGGATCGGCGCGCAGCTCGGCGGAGCTGATGCCGATGAGCACGCCGGGCGGTGTCGTCGCGATGTCCGCCGTCTTGACCCAGCCTTCGAGCTGCACACGGGTCCACTCGCCCGAGCGCGAGATCACCCGCATCGGCAGCGTCGCCGCGACAACCCCGGCCGACGGTCCTTCGGGTGCGCGGTACAACTCGGTGCGCCGGGCGGCCTGGGTGGCGCTATCAAGCGGAATCGCGGTCGAGTCGGGTAGGTTAACCCCGGGGCGCGGCCCCGGGGTCAAGCCACCCGGACCGGCCGCCGTTTCTGCTGAATCCACCGGAGTCAGTTCCGTGACCCGCATCCACCCCGCGCGCCGGACGTGCGCCCAGCGCCGCTCCTCCCCAGTCTTCGAAAAGAGAAATCCTTTGGGCACGTGCGCGAGCAGTGCTCCCGCGGGCGCGGTGCGCACGTTCTCACCGCCGCCTTTCGTAACCGCGAGATCGAAACCGTCGCGGTCGGTCGAGCCCGTGGATGCAGCGAAGATCCACCCGTCAAGCGTGACCGAGCGGTAATCGTTCTGAACGCTGTCGGAGCCGCCGAGCATGGCGCTGTCGCTGAACTGCGCCAGCCGCTTCCCTCCGGGCTGCTGATACAGCCACACGTCCTTTCCGGTCACCCGATAACGCTGCTGCGCGAACAGCGGATGCGGCGGAGTGACAAAACTGGCGAGGCAGATTACAACTGGAAGAGCACTAAGCACTTGGCTAGATTGCATCGCCTCCAATATGGCGAAGCCGCGCGGGCAGCGCACCCCGGTCGTCCTTATCGTCCTCGACGGCTGGGGCTTTCGCCCCGGTCGCGACGGCAACGCTATTGAGCTCGGGAACACTCCCGTGTGGCACCGGCTGTGGGAGCGCTCCCCCCGCACGCTGCTCGACGCATCCGGCCTGGCCGTTGGCCT
>DATIWU010000129.1:0-3655 GCA_035519195.1 Gemmatimonadales bacterium | reverse complement strand
GTGGCCGAGCATCCGGTCCTCAAGGCCCCCACGGCGTTCGGCGCGATCCGACTGGGGTGGCGGGAGACGATGTCCAAGGTCGGGCTGATCGTGCAGTTCCTGCGGCGGCCGAAGGTTCAGGATTTGGGCGGCCCGCTCACGATCGGCCAGGTTTCAGGTCAGGCGGCCCGCGTGGGGCTGGGATTCTTCCTGGGGTTCATGGCGTTCCTATCCATTAACCTTGCCGTGTTGAACCTGCTTCCCATTCCGATCCTGGACGGCGGTCAGCTGGTGTTCCTGCTCGCCGAGGCGCTGCTCCGCCGGCCCCTGTCGATTCAACTTCGGGCGCGGCTCACTCAGCTCGGATTCGTCGTGCTGCTCGGGATCATGCTCCTCGCCTTGCGCAACGACGTGATGCGGGTGTTTCCGCATGTCTTCTCCCGTTAGGGCCGCACTGACGGATTACGTCGCCGGCCGGAGCGACGCGACGCGAGTCGTGCAGATCGTCGCGGAGACGTTTTATCGGGAAGGGGGAAGGGGGAAGGGGGAGGGCTTGGAACCTCTCATGGCCGTCATCGAGCGCGCGGCACCGGGGATCGTTCAGCTGACACGCACCGCTTCAGCGCCAGGATTTCAGGTTGAACTTGCCGAGCGGCGATTCCCGCGGGAATACGAAGCGTCGCTGCGAGAAGCCGCCGCCACGGTGCTCGCCTCGTGGCCCGCGGACACCGGTGATCCCCTTCCCCCTTCGCCCTTCCCGCTTCCCCCATCTCTGTTCCGTCGTTTCCTGACCGCGATTCAGCGGCTCTTTATTTCGTAAGTCGCAGCAGCAATCCCACGAGCAATCCGACAGCGGCCGCGAGGGCTGCGTAGAGCGGCCAGGCCGCTCGCTCTGGCAGCGTGATGCCCGAGGTGCCGGGCGACGCAAACGGTCGCGGCGAGGCGCGGCGACCGAGCACGTCCCGCCGCTTGCGTCCCAGGTCCTCCAGGTCGGCGGCGAGCGCCTGTGCGGTTTCGTAGCGATCCTCCGGGTGCTTCGCCAGACATTTGAGCACGAGCCGCTCGAATTGCTTGGACAGCTCGGGTCGCCGCTTCCGAAGCGACGGTGGCGGCTCTTCCACGTGGCGCCGCGCGAGCTCGAACCAATCCGGATGATTGAACGGGACTTCGCCCAGCGCCGCCTTGTAAAGGGTCACGCCGAGCGAGTAGATGTCGCTGCGGGGATCGAGCGGCCGCCCCTGAGCCTGCTCGGGCGACAGGTACTGCGGCGTTCCGATCGTCATGTTGACGCCGGTCGAGGCGATGTAGCCCGACACGGCGCGCGCGATCCCGAAATCCGAAATGACGGCGTGTCCGTCGGAGCGCAGCAGGATGTTGTCGGGCTTGAGATCGCGATGGATCACCCCGCGCTCGTGCGCAAACGCGAGTCCCTGGGCGATGTCGCGCGCGATCAGCACGAGGTCATGCTCATCGAGCGGACCTTCGCGGGTGATCCGTGCGCCGAGCGAGTCGGCGTAGAGGTCCATGGAGAAGTAGACGTGGGGACCGCTCTTCGAGACGGCGCGAATCCGGATGATGTTAGGGTGTTCGAGCTGCGCCGCGGTTTCGCTTTCGTTCCTGAACCGGGTCTCGAATTGCGGATCGCCGGCGTACTGCGGCTTGAGCACCTTGAGCGCCACTGGCGTTCCGTCCGTCTCCCGGCCGACGAACACCCACGAGAATCCGCCCTGTCCGATGAGCCGCTCGATTTTGTACGGGGCCAGCTCGCGACCGACGAGATCGGTCGAAGGCGACGGGACGGGGGTGGGGGTGGGGGTGGGGGTGCTCAATGGAGGGCTTTACAAAGGGATGTGATGGGTCTAAGTTACTGCGCTCACGAAGATTAGGAAACTGATCTGATGTACGACAAGACGACGCCGGTCAGGAAGTACGGGCAGCACGAACGCGACACGGGCTCCGCGCCCGTGCAGATCGCGCTGCTCACCGAGCGGATCAACAGCCTCACCGATCACTTCCGAGTGCACGCGAAAGATCACCACGGGCAACGCGGCTTGCTGCGCATGGTCAGCAAGCGGCGGCGGCTGCTCGAGTATCTCAAGCGGACCGACTTGGAACGTTATCGGCAGCTCATCGACGAGCTGGGTCTCCGCCACTAGTTACCAGGCGTCGCGCCGCGCGTCCCCAGGCAGAGCACGGGGACGCCCGACGCTTTTTTCATGTGCTCTAGACAGGTTACATAGTGAAGCACGTCGAACGTAGCTTCGCGGGGCGTCCGCTCCGTTTCGAGACCGGACGCCTGGCCAAGCAGGCTGCCGGCTCATGTTTGTTGCAGTTTGGCGAGACTGTCGTTCTCGCGGCAGTGACCGTCTCCGATACCCTCTCCACCCTGCCGTTCTTCCCGCTCACCGTCGAGTATCGCGAAAAGAGCTACGCCGCTGGCAAGATTCCTGGCGGGTTCCTCAAGCGGGAAGGCAGGCCATCCGACGAGGAGATTCTCGCCGGCCGCGTCATCGATCGTTCGATCCGGCCGCTGTTCCCCGAAGGGTTCAAGAACGAAGTGCAGGTCTTCATTTACGTCCTCTCGGCGGATCAGGAGAACGACGCCGATGTGCTCGGCGTGACCGCCGCGTCGGCCGCGCTCACGCTGTCGAAGGTGCCGTGGAAGGGGCCCATTGCCGCCGTTCGGGTGGGCCGGGTCGAGGGCGCGTGGATCCTGAATCCCACGTTCCAGCAGCTCGAGTTCTCGGACGTCGACATGACCGTGTCCGGATCGCGCGATTCCATCGTGATGGTGGAGGGCGGTGCGCTCGAGTTGACCGAGGCGGAGATCGTCAAGGGCCTCGAGGTGGCGCACAAGGGCATTCGCGAGCTGATCGACGCCGAGCAGGAGCTCTGCGCCGAGGCGCGCCAGCCCAAGATGGAATGGACCAAGGTCGAGCCACCCGAGCAGCTCGTGGCCCGTATCAAGGAGCTTGCCGAGGCGCGCATCGCCGAGGCGCTGAACCTGCCGGAGAAGCTCGAGCGGGCCCAGGCGCTCGCCGCCCTGCGCGCGACGATCGAAGAGACGCTCGCGGGCGAATTCCCCGACAACGCGAAGGACGTCTCCACCCTGATCGAGGACGTCGAGTATCGCACGATGCGCGAGCAGGTGCTGTCCCGGCATGAGCGCGTCGACGGACGGGATCTCGACACGGTTCGGCCCATCACGTGCGAAGTCGGCATGCTGCCCCGCACGCACGGCTCCGCCCTGTTCACGCGCGGCCAGACGCAGGCGCTCGTATCGGTCACGCTCGGCACGGTGAATGATGAGCAGCGCATCGATTCCATCGATGTGGCGGAGGAAACGACCAAGTCGTTCATGCTGCACTATAATTTCCCGCCCTTCTCGACCGGCGAAGTGCGGCCGATTCGCGGCACGTCGCGACGAGAGGTGGGGCATGGGGCGCTGGCGGAGCGCGCGCTCCAGGCGGTGCTGCCCCCGTACGACCAGTTCCCCTACACGATCCGCATCGTCTCGGACATCCTCGAGTCGAACGGCTCTTCGTCGATGGCGACGGTTTCGGGCGGCTCGCTCGCGCTGTTCGACGCCGGCGTGCCCGTGAAGGGCGCCTGCGCCGGGATCGCCATGGGACTGATCAAGGAAGGCGATCGGGTGGCGGTGCTTACGGATATTCTG
>DATIWU010000128.1:0-3401 GCA_035519195.1 Gemmatimonadales bacterium | reverse complement strand
TGGCCGCGAATCCCGAGGCGATTCTGCTCGATGAGCCGTTCGGCGCCCTGGATGCCATCACGCGCGCCGAGCTCCAGGATGGGTTCGATCGCCTGCGCCGCCGGCTCGGTATCACCGCGCTGTTCGTCACGCACGACCTCGGCGAAGCGGCCCGGCTGGCCGATGTCATCGTCGTACTGCGTGCGGGCCGGGTCGAACAGCGTGGCAGCGTTCGCGAGTTGCGCGATTCCCCCGCCACCCCGTACGTGCGCACGCTGGTCGAGCGGGCGCTGGCCCAGGGCGAGCCGCTGAGGTCATGATGAGGGTAATTCCGCTCGCCATGCTGCTCGCCGCGTTTCCCCTCTCCGCACCGCGGAGAGGTCAGGGGGTGAGGACTCCCGTCGTCGTAGCGTCGAAGCCATTCGGCGAGTCCTACCTGCTGGCCGAGATGTTCGCGCAGCTGCTCGAGGCGCGGGGGATCCCGGTCGAGCGCCGTCCAGGCATGGGTGCGACCGAAATCCTGTTCGCCGCGCTCCGCACCAGCGCGATCGACGTATATCCCGAGTACACCGGGACGGGGCTCGTGGCGGTCCTGCACGAAACCACGGATCGCGCCGGCGTGTTTCGGTACGTCGCGCGCCGTTTCGCGGAGCTGTATGGCATCCGCTGGCTCGAGCCCCTTGGGTTCGAAAACACGTACGCTGTCGCGGTGCGCAAAGAGACCGCCGCGCGGTTTCATCTCTCGTCGCTCTCGGACCTGGCGCGTGCGGGCACAGACCTTACCGCCGGATTCACCGCCGATTTCATCGGGCGAGCGGATGGACTGGTGGGACTGACGCGCGTGTACGGCATGCGGTTTCGCGGGGTGCGTCCGCTTGCCCCGGCGCTGAAATACCAGGCACTCGCGAGCGGGGCGGTGGACGTAATTGACGGGTATTCGACCGATGGACTGCTCGACCGGTTCGATCTTGTCACCCTGGCCGATGATCGGGGATCCTTCCCACCGTATGACGCGGCGGCAGTCGTGAGCCCGCGCCTCATCCGTGACAATCCGGCGGCGATCGCGGCACTGTCCACCTTGAGCGGACGTCTGGACGTCAAGCGCATGCGCGCGCTGAATAAGCGGGTCGAAGTGGATCATGAGCCGGTGCCGGCCGTCGCGCGCGAAGCGTTGCGCGACGTGCTGGGCACGGGAGCGGTGGCGGTTTCGAGCCAAGGCACTGAGGCGCTCTCGAGACTCGCCGCGCTGACCGCCCGCCATCTGCTGCTCGTCGCCATCGCGCTGCTCGTCGCCATCGGCGTCGCTGTGCCACTCGGCCTCGTGCTGGAGCGGCGCCGGAAGGCGGCCGAGCCGCTCCTCGCGATGCTGGGCGCGTTTCAAACGATCCCCAGCATTGCCCTGCTCGCCTTCATGCTGCCGTTACTAGGCGTCGGGGTGATTCCGGCGCTCGTCGCGCTCTGGCTGTACGCGCTCTATCCCATCGCCCGCGCCACGTACTCCGGGGTGCGGGACGCCGATCCCGAAGCCGTAGAGGCGGCCGAGGCCCTCGGGACGACGCCGTTGCAGCGCCTCCTGTGGGTGCGGTTGCCGCTCGCGGTGCCCGGGATCATGTCGGGCGTGCGCACCGCCGCCGTGATCACGGTCGGCGGCGCGACCCTCGCCGCATTCATCGGGGCTGGGGGGTTGGGAGAGCCCATCGTCGAAGGACTGGCCCTCGCGGATACGCGTCTCATTCTGCAGGGTGCGATTCCCGCGGCGGTGCTGGCGTTCCTCGTGGACGGCGGGCTGGCCTTGGTGGAGCGGGCGCTACGGCCCGCCCACCTGAAGGCGCGGGGGCCGGCGGCCGCTCACTGAAGATCAGGCCGCGGCGCCGTGGGCCACTCGACCGCAAACAGGTTGCGATCATCGCGCCGGGTGTAGCGCAAGGATCCGCCGTGCATTTCCGCGATCCAGTGCACGATCGACAGACCCAGACCATTGCCGCTCTTCGAGAGCAGCGGCCCGCGGGCGACCTTGAGAATCGCGGGATCGGGGGCCGGGCCGGCACTCAGGACCTCGGTGGACGCGTGCCCGTCACTGCGTCGTACCGAGACGGCGACCGGAACTCGAGGATCGCCATGGCGCAGGGCGTTCTCGATCAGCTCGAGCAGTGCTTCGCGAATCAGCCCCTCGTTCCCGGGGACCTGAACCTGCTCGATGCGCTCCAAATTCAGCGTGCGATCGAGCACGTGCGCCCGCCGGCGCATCAGATCGGCGCACTCGAGCGCCAGGCCGTCGAGCTCGACCGTGTCGTTCATCGGCGGGCGTTCGCCCGCCTGCGCGTGCGCGAGCAGAAACAATCCTTCCACACGATGTGACATCTGCTCGGCGGCGCGCTGGATCCGCTGCAGGCACGCCTGATACTCCGCGAGATCCCTCGAGCGCTCGAGCCCCAGCGCGCTCTCTCCACGCACGATCGTCAGCGGAGTCTTGAGCTGATGGGCGGCCTGCGCGAGAAATAGCCGGTAGCGCGACTGCGCTTCGGAGAGCCGCTCGAGCAGCCGATTGAATTGATCCGCGAGCACGTCGAGCTCGTCCGGCGGCTGTCCGACCGGCAGCCGGTGCGACAGCTCGGCCGGGTCGATATCCGCAATGGAGCGCGAGATCGCCGCCAGCGGGCGGAGCGCGTTGGCCGCCAGACCGTAGCCGGCGATGACGGCAACCAGAATGACCACCGGGATGCTGCCGCCAAGCCACCCGAGCAGCGCGCTGTCGTAGTCGTGGAGGTCGGCATTGGAACGCGCCACTACGACGCGCAGCAACTCTCCACCCACGGTGTCGCTGACCTCCGCGAGCCGCACCGCCTGCTGTCCGGCGCTCGGCGCGTCCCAGATCGGGCCGGCTGCCGCCGGCCGGCCCGCGGTGACGAATGCCGCAAGTTCGTGAGACGCGCGGTATCCGATGAGATGATTCGATGCATCGAAGAACGCGAACGCCTCGGGGCCGACGGGCCAGCGCCGCAGCGCATTCTCCACGTTGATCGCGAGCGGCAGGTGAGCGTCCGCGAGCTGGCTGCGGATGCCGCTCAGAAACGCGGCGCCGGCCGTGACCAATTGCCCGTGGAGCCGTCGTTGCGCGCGCGTGTGGAGATAGAAGTACAGGGTGACGTCCAAGCCAACGAGGCAAATCAGGAATGCCGTCCCGAACTGCAGTGCGAGACGGCTCCGGAGCCGGCTACGACCGATCAGCCCGGCCATCGCTCGGCGAGAACATATCCCGCGCCCACCACCGTATGGATGAGTGGCGGAAGCCCCGGGCGATCGATCTTGCGACGCACCCGTCCCAGGAGCACGTCGACCACGTTGCCCACCGGGTCAAAATTGTCGTCCCACACATGCTCGAGGATCTGCCCGCGGGTGACGACCTGTTGCTGATTGCGCAG
>DATIWU010000127.1:0-53215 GCA_035519195.1 Gemmatimonadales bacterium | reverse complement strand
CGATATCGAGGCTGAACGTGCGCAAGTCGATGTCCCACGACTCGATCAGCGGATCGAGAAACGACACACAATGCTCGGCCGACACGTGGAAGATGTCGGTGTCCAGGAATTCGAGCACGATGACGCGCATCTCCTCGAAGCTGTGGCCGCCCAGCCGCGCCACCATGCGCAGCCAGTAATCGTTCGCGAGCTGGTCTTTCGCCACCCGCTTCACCACATCCAGCAGTTTTTGCGTGACCAGGCGTTCCAGCTCGCCGAACGGCTGCCGCTCGAAAATCGCCCGCAGCTCCTGCTGCTTCTCGGGGAGCGACTTGCGCAGAATCAGATCGCGGACTTCGTGAAACAACGGCGCCGGCTCGTCACCCAGCTCGCGCTTCAATTCTTCCTTGCGCTGCAAGTCCGCGAGCCGCGCCAGCTCGCCCGCGGGCAGCTTCAGGAACCGGTCCATCCGATCGTAGATGTCGGTGCGCGACGGCGCGGGCGGCGCCCGTTTGCGCGTGAGCAGCTGTGAGATGTAGGACTCCGTGACCCGCGCGGCGCGCGCGAGATCCTGCTGCTCCAAGCCTAATTCTTCGAGCCTCGTGCGGATCACAAACGGCACATCCACGCCGCCTCCTCGAGCATTGCCGATTCAACTATTTTGTTAATTAACGAATATATACAACATCAGCACTTGACAAAGCAAGTACAGTGAGATGGGAACCGCGCGAAAACGGCTCGCGTTACCCCCCATATGAGCCCGATCGCCGCACTCGCCAGCAACGCCATTGCGATATCCGGCTGGTACGCGATCATCGTCGGCCAGTAACTCCCGAACAGCACCGGGAATCCGCCGAGCACCACCACTCCCCAGCCAACGCCTACACCCGCGAGCACGAGCTCCTGCCACCGCGGTGGGTGCGCGCCGCGCCGCAGCCGCACCAACGCCCGGACCGCGAAGCCGAGCTGGATCAGCGGCAGCGCGAAGATCAGGCCCAGCGCGGCCAACAGCCACACCGGGATGACGACGGGCACGGGTGCCCTGCCCATCGTCATGCGCGCCGCATTGAGCGCCGCCTCCATGACGTGCGCCTCGGCGATCGCGCCGTTGCCGTTGGCGAGGAGGGCCACGGCCCAGCCTGAGTCGGGCGAGGCCACGAAGCGCGACAGATAGCGCGGCACGGATCCGGAGATGTCGAGGATGCGGACGCCGTGGAGCGTGGCAATGCTCCACCCGAAGGCGATGTCGCGATCGGGCACGATCGCGCCGTGCGAAGTGTGCGCGGCGGCAATGACGTCGGGCGAGAGGCCCGGCGCGCCCGGCACGCGGCCCTGGTTCACCTGAGCCACGAGATAGCGGCCCACATCAGCCGCGCACGACATGAGATATCCAGCGGCGAGGTCGCCGCGATCGGCCGGCTGCTCGGTCGCGATCGGTAGCCCCAGGGGCAGCGCGTACCCCGTGGCGAGTCCGTCGCGGCGCGCGGCGGCGCGCTCGGTGTAGGTGTGCTCGAAGCCGAGCGGAGCGAACACGTGGTCCTGGAGATAGATCGCGTACGGCTGGCCACTTGCCGCCTCGACCACGAGGCCCAGCGTGGTGTAGCCGAGGTTCGAGTAGTGGAATCCCGCCGGCGCCGGGCGCACCCGCGCGAGCCAGCGCACGTGGCGCTCCGCGGCGGCGGGGCTCGTGTCGGGATCGGCGAGGAACCGCTCGCCCGCGCGGTCGGGGATGCGGCCGCGATGCAGCAGCAGATCGCGCACGGTAATGGCGCGCGACACGGCGCTGTCGGCGAGCGTGAACCAGGGCAGATAGCGCTGCACCGGCGCGTCGAGCTCGATCTTGCCCTGCTGCTCGAGCTGGAGCACCGCGAGCGCGGTGAAGCTCTTGGTGGTGGAGCCGAGATAGAAGGGCGTCTCCGCGGTAACGGGCGCGCCGGATGGGTCGCGCACGCCGAAGCCGCGCTGGTGCACGACGCGGCGGCCCTCGACGATCACGAGTGCGGCGCCGGGAATGCGGGCCGCTGAGAGTTGGGCTTGGACGGCGCTGTCGATCTTGGCGAAATCAGACTGCGCGTCGAGGGTGAGTGGCCGTAGGAGCCAGAGACCCACGATCAGCACGCAGCACTTCGCTCTGCTGAGCATGGGCTTCAATGTATCCTCGTCTTCCCCCTAACCCCCTCTCCCGTCGGGAGAGGGGGAGCGATGGAAGGGGTTCAGCGGCCGCCGTATTCCGTAAACACGTAGTCTCTCGATTGCACGCCCGTGTGACACCCGAGGCCACACTTGGCATCGTTGCCCTGCGGTGGCTGGTCGGTGGTCGTCGCCGGCCGGAATGCGCCGGTCACGGTGTCGCGCTCGAACGCGCCCCATCCCCATCCACCAGAGTCGCCGAACCGCTTGCTGTCTTTCACCATGAAATCGACGTCATGCTGCTGTCCGGGCACGGTTGCATTCGGGAAGGTTGCCAGCTTTTTCGGAATCCAGTGGATCTTGGCCATCTTGGAGCCGTCGGGGAACGGCTTGCCGTTGGCGGGAATGCCGGCGCGGTAGGCGTTGATCATCACCGAATTCGCCAATATCGCCGCGATGACGGGGCCGTCCTGGCTGATGGAAACGAGCACCCAGTCCTCGTATCCCCGAAACTCGGAAAACGCGATCCCACCCGGCACTTTCAGCGAATACCTGTCCTGGGCCTGCGCGGACAGGGCGCCGGCGCCGAGGACGCTGACCAGTGGCACCACGAGGGCAGTTGCCCAGAAGCGCTTGCTCGTCATACGCACCTCTTTTCAGTCAGAGTATTGCGGCGATCGCGATAGCAGGACCTACTGTTCCGCCGTGTCAATGCGTGTGCCCGCTCGAGCGCGCGGCATTGATCCCTTGCGTCGCCGCCGCGAAGATCGCCCCCGCCGCCTGATGCGCGCTCGTCCCATACCCCACGAGATTCTGCAAATACTTCCATTGCCCGCCCGTCCCCGGCTCGAACAGCACGATCGAGTACGTCATGATGCCGAGCGGCCCGCATACGCCGCCCTGGATCGGCAACGCCATGATCATGACCGAGTAGTGCGCCTGCTCACCGGCGCGCGCCCGCATCCAGCCTTTGTCCTGCGCCCCGAGCGCGACCTGATCGAGGAAGACGTCAACCGAATCGGTCCACGCTCGTATCAGATTGCGCGCGCTGAGCACGTTCTCCACTTCCGTGGGATCCGCGCTTTGCGCCGTCGTAGTGCCCTGGAACGTGAACAGGATTCGCACCATGGTCGGCTGGGGCGCGGGGGGCTGCGCGCCGGTTGGATGTACCGCCCCTCCAGCCGGTTGTCCACCAGTGGATTGTCCGGCGCCAGGTGGCGCGGTCGGTTGCTGTGCGCGCGCGTGAAGCGGCAGGGTGAGCGCGACGACCGCGAGAACAAGAGCGAACCGCATGCATTCCTCCGGGGTGGGAAGCGAGCCAACCGAAGGTAGTTCGCGGTGCATGGTCGGGTAACGTGAATCGCCCTGCCTTTCCCCAAGGTCCAATATCTCCCGTTGCGCCGGCCGAAAGGTTGAGGCTGCCAGGCTCGGGAACTGGGTAAGCACCGCAAACACCAAAGGGGCGCACATGCACCTGATCGTCACGTTGATCATCGGCGGGGTGGTGGGCTGGCTGGCGAGTATCCTGATGAAGACGAACGTGCAGATGGGGGTCTTGGCCAACATCGTCGTCGGGATTGTCGGGTCGTTGCTTGGCTACTGGATAGCGGGACTGATCGGCTTGAGCGCGAACGGTGTGATCGCGAGCTGGCTGATTGCCGTGGCGGGAGCGGTGGTGCTGATTGCGATACTGAAGGGAATGAAAGTGTTGAAGTAGGCGGCGGATACAGCGGCGGCCGGTGAGCCGGCGGCCGGTACTACGGCGGTTTGGACCGCCTGGCCGCCGTTTCATCGACCGCCGTTTTACCGGCCGCGTTGTATCACGCTCCCGGCATGTGATAGAAGAACTGCTCTCGCACGATCTTGCCGTCCTTCACCGTATACAGCGCCAGCTCCGCCATGTTGAACCGCTGGCCGCTCGGCTTGGCCGTCACATCGTACGCGAAGTGGACCGCGAACTGGTCGTCGTCGCCCACAAACGGGCCCTTCGTTGTTGTTGTACCCCCACTCGTTCTTGCCGCGGATCGCAAGGACTACGAGCGGTCTTGATCACCTGATCGTACGCGATCAAATCGGCGTCGGCCGCACGTTCCGGTCTGCGGAGCCTCAGCACCTGCCAGGGACCGACTTGCTCGACGTCATAGCCGAAGTGCATGAGGCCAATCAGCTCGCAGGCCGTCACTCCGGTCGAAGGGCCCGCGGCGCCGCGTGATCCCACTTCCCCATGGACCAACTGGCGTACGCTGGCATTTCGGAAGACATTCGCTGTCCCATGAACCAAGCTCGCCCAGGGAATGCGTCGTCGTAATGAGCGGACCACGGTTCGGCTACAGTGTCGCTCTCGTTGCCCTGCTGACCGCTTCCGTTGTCCACGCGCAAACAATTGTCGCGCCGCCGACCATCATCCTGACGAACTACGACCGCGTTCCAGTCGGACAGCGCGAAGGCCTCGAGGCCGGGGCGTACGTCGCCCGCACCGACGATGCCGCGGCGACGTGGTTCAACCCTGCCGGGCTCGGGAAGAGCGAGAATAGCGCGCTCAACGCCAGCGCGAACGCCTATGACCGGACCAGCATCAACCTGGCCGGACTCGGCGCCTCCACCGGACGCTCGAATATCAGTACGATCGCTACGCTATTCGGCTTCGTGATCGGCGGCGACGTGCTGCGATCCAACCGGTGGCGACTGGGATTCTCGGTCACGCAACCGATCGGCTGGCAACCCTCCAACCTCAACCTGACGATCCCGCTCGACTCGGGTCGAGAGCGGGTGGCATACTCGACCGCCGTGAGCCTGAGCGTCACGCGTCCCGAGCTGGGGGTGGCATTCACACCCGGGGGCGTGTCACGGGGCAAGCTCCGGTTCGGCGGCAGGATGGGGTTCGCGGTCACGTCCCTCAGTCAGGCGGTCGGCCTCTCGGATCGCCTCACCACCACGGATTCCGCCGTGTCGGCATTGCAGGGCTTTCTGGGCGGCGGCTCGGCGTGGTCCCTCCTATTCACGGGGGGAGTGCAGTGGGATGCGACACCGCACCTCAGCGTGGGCGCGCGCCTGGTCGCGCCCAGTATCGCCCTGTTCGGCTCGAGCCAGCTGGCGTACCAGAATTCCATCTACGGCGTGGGCGAATATCGCGATCTCGTGTTCCGCGACTCATCGGGAAGCTTCGAGTATCGCCAACCCTTCGAGCTCACCGCCGGCGCGGCGCTCAAGCAGCACGACCACGAGCTGGAATTCGACCTCCACTACTACGCGGCGATCAGCCCGTACGACCTGTACGCGAGCACGGTGCCGGGCACACTCACGACGCAGGTTCCCGGCGGGCCCACTACGGTCACTCAGGTTCCCTTCGCGCCCACGATGAACAGCGCGCGCGCCATCGTCAACGTCGCTGTGGGCGGCAATTATCAAGTCTCCCGCGGATTCCGTTTGCATGCCGGAGTGTCGACCGATCAGTCCCCGGTGGACGTCGACTCGCTGTCGGTGTTTCGCAAAGTGAACCTGTCACACATCACCGCGGGGCTGTCCCTCACCGGGGTGAAGGGACTGTCGGGCTCCGTGGGATTTGCGTACTCGTTCGGGAGCAACACACGGAATACGATTGGGCTGCCGGAGGGCGGCCAAGGGACGGCGACCAAGCTGACCGTGAAGACCCTCAACGTGATGTTCGCGTTCTCATTTGCGTTCGGCGCGAGTGGGGGGACCCCGCCGAGTAGCGGCCGCTAGGCGGGGCCCAGAGCGAATACAGCGCGAGCTGGCTCGCGTCTACTTCGGCGTCCTGGCGTCCTTTCTCGAGGAGCTAGCTCCTCCCCAACCGAGCGCCCAGGACGTTCCCATCACCAGGATGACCGGTGGCCCTCCCACCCAGTTCGTTCCCGCCACCTGAAGTCCCCTTGTCACGAGTGATGTCTCGAGCTGGAAAGTCCCTCGTGCGCTGATCGGAAACGAGATCCCGCCGTGCACCGCGTCCCAGAACTGCACCGGTTCCGATGCCGCACCGGCGAGCTCACGCTGCGACACGACTGCGATCATGCTGCCGCCCACCTTGTAGCGGAACCCGCCCGGCGTCATCCACTCGAAGTTGATGTTCGGCCGCGTGAGCCACCACGATCCGTGGCCGCCGATACTCGCGTTGGGATAGAAGAACACGGGCGTACAGAAATAGACGCGGAACGATGGATCGGGCTCGTACAGCACGGCACGCGCTCGAATCCCGTAGCCCTGCACGCTCGGCGTCTGGCCCGCGAGCACTCCGAGCGTAATGCGGTTCGAGATGCCGTAGGCGTACTCTCCGATCGCGAGATACGGAATGCCGGTGGCCAGGGTGAACCGGCTCTGTCCCTGGTCGTTCAGGACGTGATCGTAGGAGTGATCGAACTGCTGGGCACGAAGTGCCAATGGGAATGCGAGAACGCAGCTGGTCACGAACGGCCGGAAAAATGTTCTCATCTCTCCTCCCTGGGTCGTCGTCGTTAGTCGTGAGGAGCAGGCTAGGAGAGGAGGGTCAAGCGGGAGTTAAGAGCGCGCGAGCGACAAGACCTCATCAGGGTGGGTTGACCCCGGGGCGGTGCCCCGGGGGCGGTGCCTTGGAATTCGAGCGCGCGAGCGACAAGATCTCGATCAGGGTGGGTTGACCCCGGGGCGGTGCCCCGGGGTTACGAGCACGTGAGGAGGGCGGAGACGCGGAGTTGCGACCTAGCTGCTTCCAGCATGCTCTCTGATCCTGAGTCGCTCCCCCTCCACCACCATGTCGCGGCTCACCACTTCTCCGAGAATCCGCGCCACGAACGCATAGCCCCGCGGCTCGGCCGTAACCCACTGCTTCCACTCGAGCTCGGCCAGCGCGGCGTCAAGCTTCGCAGGCTCGAGCCCGCAAGCGCGCTCGAGCGCAGCCCGCGGTACGCGATTGCCGAGCACGGCAAGCACAACCAGGACGCGCTGCGCGTCGGCGTTGGCGCGGCCGAACATGACGCGGATCGCGCCCACGACATTGTCGGGGAGATCACCCGGAAACGTGTGATCGAGTGTCTGGCCGGGACGAGGCCACGCCCCCTCCTTCTCTCCCAACTCGAGTCCCACGGCAACCGCGTCGAGTAATGCGACGGCGAGCAAGGGGATCCCCGCCGAATCGGCCAAAACGCGGCGCGCGACGCGCTCGAGCTGCGCCTCGGCCGCGGCGTCCTTGCCGAGCGGCAGCGCCCAGCGCGCCATGCGGCGAATCGCCTCAAACGGTAACGGGCCGAGCCGCACGGCGGTCCCGGCGATATCGCGGCCGATGCGCGCGCGGACCTCGTCGATCTCGGGTCGGGGCGGCGGCTCGTGGGTTGTGGCGAGCACGAGGACGAGCGGTGCAAGGCGGGGATCTCGAATTGTGGCGAGCAGCGCGAGCAGAGATTCGCGGTCCAGCCACTGGGCATCGTCGAGCAGTATGACGAGCGGCTGCTCGTCCGTGATCGCCTGCACCACCTCCTCCAGCGCGGGCGCCAGCTGAGCGGTGTTAGACAGCTCGTCCCGCAGGGCAGCCAATGCGACGGGCGCGGCGCCGGATGCACCGGGCGTCGTGAGCAGACCCCCATGACACAGTGCGCGGACGCCGCTCCACGGATTAGTGAGATCGGCTAGGACGGCGCGGATCCCGAGGACAGCGGCGCCATCGATCCGCGCGCGCGCCGAGAACTCCGTCACGAGCCGCGTCTTTCCCATTCCGGCGTCGCCGTCCACCAGCAACACGGTGCGACTTGGCTGAGTACGGCAGATCTTCCAGGCGAGCAGAAGATGCTCGAGCGCTTCGGCGCGCTCTTCCAGCGGCGCGCGGCGCGCCGGCTCGGCCGGCGGCGCCTCTGACGTTGCCTGCTTCACGGCGGGCGCCCAGTCTCGTTTCAAGCGCGACGCGAGCGCTTCCGTCTCGGCGTCGGGGGCCGCGCCGAGCGTGTCGCGCAATCGAGCGGTGAAGGCCGCGTGGAGCGCGAGCGCGCCGCTGCGATCGTGCAGCGTGGCGCGCGCGCGCATCGCCGCGCGCACGGCCGGTTCGTACAGATCGTCGATGCCGAGGGCGCGCCGCGCCAGCTCGTCGGCCTCGCGGATCCGGCCCAGGTCGAGCAATTCCGTCGAGCGCCGCGTCAGCACGTCGACCGCCCGCCCCGCCACGGCGCTCCGCTCGCGCGTGAGCCAGTCCTCGAAGCCGGGCGCGTCGGAAATGACCAGTCCGTCGAGGAACGTGTGGCGTTCCCCGTGGGGGAAGAACTCGGCGGCGCCTTTGAGATCGCCCACCTGCACGAGCTGCTCGAAGCGGTCGACGTCGAGCCGCACCGTGCCCGCGGCGAGCCGCACGCGATCGCTTTCGGTCGCCACCCCGTCGTCGCCGAGGCATTGGCGCAGCGTGCTAAGCGCGACGTTGAGCGAGCGACGCGCCTTGGCCTCGTCCTTATCCGCCCACAAGAGGCCAATGAGGTGGTCTCGCGTGCGGGTGCGCTTGGGCGAGCGCGCGAGATAGACGAGGAGACCAAAATTCTTCCGCCAGGTGAGCGCGGCGGGAGGAGACTTGCCGCCCTGCCGGGCTTCCCAGGTTCCGATCGTGAGGCACTCGATCACTCCTCACCCCCTGACGAAGCGCCACACAACCTAGAGTCCTACGCGATCGAAGATCCGCGCCATTCGCGGATCTGACTGCAAGACATTAAAGAAAGGATAGCGTTTCGCGTACACGAGGATGCCATCGTGCTCGTCCGTGGCCTGGTCCAAGAGCGCGAACGCCTCGTCCATCTGCCCCACCAGCGCCGCGAGGACGGCCAGCATCGACGACTGGACGTATTCGTGACGCGCACGGGCCACGAGCTCCTCCCGAATCGCCCGCGCCTTTCCGACGTCACCCTGCGAGGCGTAGCACACCGCGAGCGCGGACAGCGTCCACGGATGCCGGCCCGAGATCACGAGCGCGTCCTCGAGCGTGCGGATCGCATCCCTGGTGCGGCCGATCTGGTTGTACAGCAGTCCCAGGTGCAGCGGCGGGAGGAACATGTCCCTGGCGAGGCCGCGGGCCCGCTCGAGCAGCGCGGCGGATTGTTCATAGCGACCGGTCCCGAGCAGCGTCATGCCGAGCTGCATTGTCGCGAGCGGCGACAGCGGATCGAGCTCGACCGCGCGCTCGGCCTGCGCCACGCCGGCATCGAAGCGGCCCTCGACGAACACGAGATAGAACGCGAGCCACAGCCGCGCGGTCACGTACGTGGGGGCGAGCTGCACCGCGCGCTGGAACCCCGCCGCGGCGCGGTTCCAGTCCCAGTCGCAGATCATGCTCAGCGCGCCGCGCGCGCAGTGCGCCTCCGCTAGATCGGGCCCGAGCTCGAGCGCCCGCTCGGCAGCCGCCGCCGCTCGCGCCCCCACGAGCGCCGTCGACACCAACCCGTATTGCGCGAGCACCGTGTACGCCTCCGCCAAGCCCGCGTGCGCCAGCGCGAAGTCGGGATCGAGCGCGATCGCCCGCTCGAACAGCTCGAGTGAGCGCGCGAGGCCCAGCCCGCGCTGCGCCAGCTGATAGCGGCCCTGCAGGTAGAGGTCGTACGCCTCGGGATTCCTGGTCGGAGCCGTGAAGTACGCCTTGGCCGGCCGCGCCGGTTTGCCTTCCCAATCGGTGAACGCGACGCGCAACTCCTGCGCGATCGACCGCGCGATGTGGTCCTCGATCTCGAACACCTGCGTCATGCTGGCGTTGTCGTAGTGTCGCGACCAGAGCGTAAAGCCGTCGGCGACGGTGGCGAGTCGCGCCGACACGCGCAGCTCGGTGTCCGCCTTCCGCACGCTGCCTTCGAGCACCGTCGCCACGCGCAGCTGGGCCCCGATCTCTGAAAGGCCGGCCTCTTTGCCGCGGAACGAGAACGACGAGGTTCGTGCCGCCACCCGCAACCCCGGCACCTGCGTGAGCGCGCCGATGATCTCTTCCGCCAGGCCATCGCTCAGGTACTCGAGCGCGGGGTCGCCGGATTGATTGATGAATGGCAGAACGGCGATCGACCGGGGATCGACAGCCGCGGTCGCGGCGCCCGGCGCGGCAAGCGCGTCACGGAAGTCGGCCGAGGAGGCGTAGCGATCGACCGGCGTCCGGGCGAGCGATCGCATCACGGCGGCTTCGAGCGCGGCCGGCACGGTGGCACGAACGGCCCGGAGCGGCTTCGGTTCGGCGAGTGGGACGGTGCCCGTGAGCATCTCATACAACACGCAGCCGAGGCTATAGATGTCGCTGCGCCCGTCGATCGGACCGTTCGTAGTCTGCTCGGGGCTCATGTAGGGCAGCGTCCCGATCGGCGGGCCCGATTCCCCCGTGTCGGCAGCCGCGCTGATGGCGCGCGCGATCCCGAAGTCGGTCACGACGGCGTGGTCACCCACGAACATGATGTTCTCGGGTTTGATGTCGCGGTGCACGAAACCCCGGCTGTGGGCGTATGCCAGCGCATCGGCTACCTCGCGCGCGATGCGGATCGCCTCCAGGACGGGAAGGTGCCGGTCGCGCTCGAGCCGGGAGCGCAGCGTATCACCCTCGAGCAACGGCATCGTGTAGAACAGCTGATCGTCGGTCGTGCGGTCGGCATCGAACAGCGGCACGATGTGCGGATGGGCCAGCTCGGCGGCGATACTCACCTCACGCTGGAAGCGCGTGAGCCCGATGGCCGTGCGGAGCCGCTGCTGCAACAGCTTGAGCGCCACCGGCCGGTTGAGCTTGCGATCCTGGGCGCGGAACACCGTGGCCATCCCGCCTTCGGCGATGCGGGATTCAAGGCAGTAGCGGTCGCCGATGACCGACTGGAGACGGGAGAGCAACAGGTCGCTTGGGCGGCCGGTGGCCTTCATGAGGACGAAATATGACCGACAATGGGCGGCCGGTGGGACGGCGGCCAGAACCGCCCGTGCATCGGCCGCCGCTTTCCCAGCCGCCCATTGTCCCGCCGAGCCCATCCTTCCTATAATGTGGGAGTCAATCCCAGGGGCCTGATTGCTCGATCGCGATCGCCGCATTTCCCCTCCCCGCCGCTCCGGCCTCGATCGCCGTGTCGGTGATCGTCGCAACTCCAACATTTCTGTGATCGAAGACACCCGCACCGGCTTAGACCGCCGCCAGGGGGAAGAACGCCGCTCGGGTATGGGACGGCGTCGCGCCGAGGCCGCGTCGCACCCCGCAACGGTGTTGTTCGTGGGGCGTCATGCGGCGGACGGGCGGCTGCTGCAGGAGCTGTTCGAGGCCTCGCCCAAGAACCGGTTCTCGCTCGAGATGATCGAGCAGCCCAAGGAGGCGAGGGTCCGGCTGACGCACGGGGATGTGGACGCGGTGCTGCTCGATGCATCGCTGACGGACGCGATGCAGGGGCTCGAGACGCTCGCCACCGTCGAACCGGCCGCGCCGATCCTCCTGCTCTCTCCCACCGAGGACGAAGAGCTGGGGCTCTCCGCCCTGAAAGCCGGCGCGCAGGATTTCCTGGTCAAGGACCGGCTCGATCGCCAGGTGCTGGTGCACGCGATCCGCTACGCGATCGAACGGCACCGGCTCAAGAACCGGCTGCGCGACTTGTCGCTGATGGACGAGCTGACCGGTCTGTACAACCGCCGCGGCTTCGTCACGCTCGCTACGGAAGACCTGAGGCTCGCGCGGCGCAACAAGCAGAATCTGCTGGTCGCGTTCGGGGATCTCGACGATCTGAAGCAGATCAACGACACGCTGGGCCATGCCGAGGGCGACGCGGCGATCAAAGACGTGAGCGGCATCTTGCGGCGCACGTTTCGCGACTCGGATCTGATCGCGCGGATCGGCGGCGATGAGTTCGCGGTGCTGGTGCGGGGCGCGGACACGGACCATGTGGAAGTGATTCGGCGCCGGCTCAAGGACGAGCTGGCGATGTTCTCGCGCCGCGCCAAGCGGCGCTTTCGCATCAAGATCTCGCTCGGTTTCGCGCAGCGCGCGGCCACGAACCTGGTGTCGGTCGAGAGCCTGCTCCGCGCCGCCGATCGCGCGCTGTATCAGGAGAAGCGGCGGCACGAGCGCGAGAGCGGTGAGCACGAAGCGATCACCAACTCCAAGTCACTCGAGAAACCGCCGTACGAGGCGCGCGCGATCGATATCCTGCTGGTCGAGGACAACGCCGAGGACGCGGCCCTCACCCGCCGCGCGCTCGATCAGGCCCGGCTCCAGAATCGCCTCTCGGTGGTCGCCGATGGCTTCGAGGCGCTCGCGTTCCTGAAGGGCGCGACCCCGTTCGAAACCGCCGTGCAACCGGACGTGGTGCTGCTCGATCTCGACCTGCCGCGCATGGACGGACATGAGGTGTTGGCGGAAATGCGCGGGGATCCGCTGCTCAAGGAGATCCCGGTCGTGGTACTCACGGCGCGCAAGACCGAGAACCACGACTTCAACGGATCGGAGCCGGACGCGTTTCTCACCAAGCCCGTGAATTTTCACAGGCTGGCGGACGCCATCAAATCGGTGGCGGGGTTCGGCTTCACCATCGTCAAGCTGTCGGCGTAGCCCCACCCCACCCTCAGTAGTTCCCCCAGATGGCCACGATCGGCGCTCCTCGTGACGTCCATCACTCAAGCCTCTCCCACCTGCGCGCGTGATTCACGGCACGGCCCGCCTATTGTGCGTGGCACACGTTGCCAGATGACCCTACCGGCCACCGTGCAGAAACCGCTCAAACTGATCGGCGTGGGCATCTGTTATGTGATTGCTGGCAAGCTCGGGCTTACGCTCGCGTTCGTGCACGCCAGCGCCACCGCGGTTTGGCCGCCCACCGGAATCGCGATCGCGGCCCTTCTTCTTCTCGGCCTCAACGCCTGGCCCGCCATCTTCGCGGGCGCATTCCTCGTCAACCTGACTACCGCGGGGACGGTGCTCACCTCCGCCGGCATCGCCACCGGCAATACGCTCGAAGCGGTGGTCGGCGCGGCGTTCGTGATGCGCTGGGGTAATGGCGACCGCGTGTACACGCGGCCGCGCGATATCGCGCTGTTCGCCCTGCTCGCGGCCGGGGTGAGCACGACGATCGCGGCCAGCGTGGGCGTCACGACGCTCTCGGCGGCAGGCTTCGCACCGTGGACCAAGTTCAGCGCGATCTGGTTCACGTGGTGGCTGGGCGACGCGAGCGGCGCGCTCGTGGTCGCGCCGGTCCTTTTGCTCTGGGCCGCTCCCGGGCATCTACGCTGGACACGGCGGCTCACGATCGAAATGGCGTTGTTCGCCGTCTGCCTCCTGGTGGTCGGCGAGCTTGTGTTCGGCGGACTGGTCGGGGGGGGATGGAGTCACGATCCACTCGAGTTCCTCTGCATCCCCCTGCTGCTCTGGGCGGCGTTTCGCTTCACGCCACGGGATGCCGCGACGGCGGTCGTCATCCTGGCGGCGGTCGCGATCCGGGGCACGGTGCACGGGCACGGTCCCTTCGTACGCCCCGACGCGAACGAATCGCTGCTCTTGCTGCAGAGCTTCATGGGCGTCACATCGCTCACGACGCTCACGGTCGCGGCCATCGTGGCCCGGCGACGCCGCGCCGAGCGGTGGTTCCGGGCGCTCTCCATGAAGGACGCGCTCACGGGGCTCGGCAACTACCGGCAGCTCGAGGAGGCGCTCGAGCGCGAGCTGGTGCGCTCGCAGCGCACCGGGCGGCCGTTTGCCGTGCTGCTGTTCGATCTCGATCGCCTGAAGCTGATCAACGATCGCTATGGCCACCTCACCGGCAGTCGCGCTCTGGTGCGGGTCGCCGAGGTGCTCAAGGGGACCGCGCGTGGCATGGATACCGCAGCCCGCTACGGCGGCGACGAATTCGCGGTGATCCTGCCCGAAACCGAGGAAGGCGCGGCGCAGCGGGTGGCGCACCGCGTGGCCGCGGCGGTCGCCGCCTCGAGGGAATTGCCCCCGATCTCCGTGAGCGCGGGGATCGCGATCTATCCGCGGGACGGGCTCGTGATCGAGACGCTGCTGGAACAAGCCGACCGGGCGTTATACGGGGATAAGGTGAAGCACACCGGTCGGTAAGGCGGCGGTTGTCGAGTTAAGTTAGCCCTGCCATGGTCGTGAATGCGCTGTACTCGCGTCTCTCCGCCGCGCTCTCGACGCGCTACCAGATCCAGCGCGAGCTCGGCGCCGGTGGCATGGCCACCGTGTATCTCGCCCGCGACATG
Source organism: Gemmatimonadales bacterium (assembly GCA_035519195.1). Lineage (GTDB taxonomy): Bacteria > Gemmatimonadota > Gemmatimonadetes > Gemmatimonadales > GWC2-71-9 > AG25. The sequence continues at coordinate 38,950 of DATIWU010000127.1, read as the reverse complement.
AAGCACGATCGGCTGGTGGCGATCAAGGTGCTGCGACCCGAGCTGACCGCGTCGCTCGGCGCCGAGCGATTCCTGCGCGAGATTCGCGTCGCCGCGCAGCTGCAACATCCCCACATCGTGACGCTGATCGATTCGGGGGAGGCGGACGGGCTGCTCTATTACGTCATGCCGTACGTCGAGGGCGAGTCGCTCCGGGCCCGTCTCACGAGCACAGGCACGCTGTCGATTGAGGAAACGACCCGGGTGCTGCGGGACATCGCGGACGCGCTGGCCTACGCCCACGCGCACGGCGTGGTGCATCGCGACATCAAGCCGGAAAACGTGATGCTCTCGGGGCGGCACGCGCTCGTGCTCGACTTCGGGGTGTCCAAGGCCCTGAGCGAAGCCACCGCAACCTCGAACCTTACCGGTGCCGGATTCGCACTCGGCACGCCGGCGTACATGGCGCCCGAGCAGGCCGCCGCCGATCCCGCGGTCGATCAGCGCGCCGACATCTACGGTCTCGGAATCGTGGGATACGAGATGCTCGCGGGAACGCTGCCGTTCGCGCGCGGTCACGTGGCGCCGCCCCCGGAGCTGCGACCCGATGTGCCACCGCAGCTCGCGCAGGTGATCATGCGCTCGCTCGAACGGAACCCGGCCGACCGCTGGGCCGACGCGGGGGCGGTGCTCGAGGCGCTTGAACGCTCGCCCCTTGACGCCCGGCGACGGGGAACGAACGGAAGGGGACGTGCGCGGCGTGCCGCGTGGGCGGCGAGTGCCGCCGTGGTCGTGCTCACGGGTTTCGCGCTGTTCGCGACCCGGACCAAAGCGCCGCGCGGCCGGGAGCGGGCGCATTTTGTATTCGCGCAGGTCACGTCGCGTGCCGGAGTGCAGCAAGCGCCCGTCTGGTCGCCCGACGCGGTGCGCTTTGCGTATACGGCCGATGCGGGACCGGTACGGAAGATCTTCATCAAGCGCCTCGATTTCGGAAACGACGATCCCATTACGAGCGGGCCGTTCGACGACATCCAGCCGTCCTGGTCGCCCGATGGCAAGACGATTCTGTTCGTGCGCGCCCGCCAGCCCAACGTGCGGCTCGAGCCGGGCGACGTGTTCGGTCAATACGATGGTGGAGACATCTGGTCGGTGGACGTCGCGACGGGGAAAGCGGTCCGCCTGGTCGAGAACGGATTCAATCCGGCCTACTCGCCGGACGGCAGGCACATCGCGCTCGATGCGTCATGGGCCGGCCCGCGACGCATCTGGGTCGTGGACGCGCTCGGCAACAACCCCAGCCAGATCACCGTGGACACGTCGGACGCGCTGGTGCACGTGCGGCCGCACTGGTCGCCGGACGGCAGGCGCATCGTCTACCAGAACATCGAGCGGACCAATTTCGGGGTTCGCGTGGTCGACGTCGCGTCGCGCCGCTCGAGGGCGCTGACGACGGGGCTGTTCCAGGACGTGAATCCGGTGTGGGCGCCCGACGGGCGCGAGATCTATTTCTCCTCGACCCGGGGTGGCGGCTGGAATCTGTGGAGCGCCCCGGTGCACCGGGACGGGACTCCATCCGACGCGCCGCAGCAGATCACGACGGGCGGTGGCCAGGACGTGGACCCGGCGATCTCGGCCGACGGCACGCGGCTCGCGTTCGCGATTCTGCATCAGAACGCCGACATCTGGCGGCTGCCCGTGTCGCCGGAAACGGGAGCACCCAGCGGCGCGCCGCGACCCGTGATCAGCACCAGCCGGGAAGACAGTCGAGGAGCGTGGTCGCCCAACGGACGGCGGATCGCCTTCAACTCCGATCGGGGCGGCGAGATGAACATCTGGGTTTACAGCATGGCGGGCGACTCGACTCGCCAACTCACTCGGGGACCGGGTGGCGACTATCAACCCAACTGGTCGCCCGACGGCACGCGCATCGCGTTCTTTTCCTCGCGCTCCGGGTGCCCGGACATCTGGACCGTCGACGTCGCGACCGACTCCCTCACCCGCCTCACCCATTCTCCGGGCATCGAGGTCAATCCGTTTTTCTCGCCGGACGGAAACCACATCGCGTATCAGTCGGACTCGACCGGACGCCTCGAGGTATGGGTGATGAACGCCGATGGCACGAACCCACGGCAGCTCACCCGCACCGGGGTCGGTGGGCACTTCCTGCGGTGGACGCCGGACGGCCAATTCGTCGTGTACCAGTGTCCGTGCGGCGGCCACAAGACCTTCTACCAGGTGCCGGCGCGTGGCGGAGAGCCCGAGCAGCTGCCAGAGATCTCGGGCGGCGCGCACCTGTCATTCAGTCCCGATCACTCGCGACTGATGGATGTGGTGGGCCACAAGGTGCTGTGGGTGTCGCCGCTGCACGGCGGCAAGCCGGCCAGGGTGTTCGCGTTCGACGATCCCGAGGTGCGCATCGACTATCCCGTCTGGTCGCCCGATGGGAAATGGGTGTTGTTCGATCGGTTCAGGCCGGAGGGCGGGGACATTTGGGTGATCTACGGCGTGAGGTGAGGCAACCTGCTTATTTCACCGCCCCAAGGATTCCATCCGGTACCATCTCCTCCCTGAACTTGCGCCAGATCGCGTACTGGTTGTAGTTGCCGGCCGTGAAGACAATCACCAGGTCACGCTCGGGCACCACCATGAGCAGCTGCCCGCCGTTGCCGTTCGCCTCGTATTCCTTGTAATCGCGCGTCCGCGTGTGCAGCACGTTGCGATGCCAGGCGTATCCATCTGACCCCCCATCCGGCGTCGAGATCTGGCGGTCGGTGGACTGCTCGACCCAGAGCTTGCTCACGATCCGCCGCCCATTCCACACCCCGAGGTCCAGGTACAGCTGCCCGATCTTGAGTAGATCACGCGGCAGGAGATACATGCCGCCGCCCGCGTAGCCATGCCCCGTCGGCATCAGGTTCATGTACCAGCGCGTGATTCCGAGCGGTTCGGCGAGCTCGCGGCGGAACAGCTCGGGAAGCCATACCCTGCTCATCGCTTCGAGTACGCCGCCCGCGACATTCATCGTCGCCGAGCAATACGCGTAGACGCTGCCGGGCTCGTGGATGACCGGCAGGTCGAGCGTGTACTTGTACCAGTCCAGCTGTTGAGTCTGACTCTGCATCGTGTTCTCGTTCCCGGGCGAACCGTCGTCGTTGTCATCACACGCGAGGCCGGTGCTGTGCGTGAGCAGCTGTCCGAGGGTGATCTTGGACTTCCGCGGGTCGGGATGCGCGAAGTCACTGTAGCGCCGGAAGAGCGCATAGACCGGCATTTCAGGACGGAGCGAGAGCTCGCCCGCCATGATCGACACGAACGTTTTGGACGCCGACCGCAGGGCGTGCGGCCGATCGGCCGTGAAGCCGTAGAAATATTCCTCGAGCACGAGCTTGCCGTGCCGCGCCACGAGAATGGAGTGGATGAGTGGCGCATCGCGGGCCGCCGGATCGGTGTCGATCACCCGCTGGATGAGCCGTGCAAGACGGTTCTCGTCCATGCCCACATCGTGCGCGGCCGCGGTCCGCCAGCCGTCGTCTCGCGCCGCCGGCGCGCCGTACGCGTACGGATCGCGACTGGTGCGCGGGACGAATCCCACGGCGGTCGCCCGGTCGCGCGCGGTCAGCACGATGGTATCGGGAAGCGGCGGGTAGTTCAGGGTGATGGTCCGCGCGACGGAGTCGAGCCGCCCGATGAGTCGGACACCGCCGCTCGAGAGACCGCGGAACGACAGGTCTGTGCCGGAGCGGCGCACGTCGAACTCCGACCCGCCGGGGCGCAGGTTGGCTTCCGGATTGCGAAACACCGCCCGCAGTCGCCCGGCGGTGTCTCGCGTGATCTCGAGAAACAGCGTCAGCCGATCCTCGAGCGGCACGACATTCCCCCGCCATTCCGCCGCACCGGTTTGCTCGAGCACGAGCGGCGCCGCATAGGGTGCGTCGGTCATGAGGCCGGGGGCCTGGATCCAGAAGCCTTGCAGCGCGCCGTCGCGCCGCCGATGCCCCAGGAAGCCACCGCGAGTTCTCTCGCCGACCCACACCGAATCGCGCGACCCTTGGGTGCCGAGCTCGTGGCCCGCCAGCGTGGCGGACCATTCGGTCCCGTCCTGCGTGACGATTAGCTCACCGCGCAGCCCGGGAACCACGAGGTCGGCGCCCCACAGACCAACGGGCTGCTGGGCCCGAGCAAGAACAGGCACAATCACGAGGACTGCGAGCACCCGGAGCAGCATCGGTCGGAATATGGGCTCGACATCGTGGCCGAAAAGGGTGAGTCCGAGACAAAATCCGCCGCTTCCCTCACCCGAGGGATGCTCGTGCATCTATCTTCCCGGCTCCCGCAACCACGCTCGGAGCCAGCCATGCTCAGCGCCGTTCTGCTCTTCGTTGGCCAGACATCGTTGCCCGCCCCAGACTCGACGCGCACCCGGGACTCTACCCACTTCAGCGCCAACATTCGATTTGTCTCCGCGGCTGGAAACGCGACCTCGAGCACGTTCTCCCTCGGCGACAAGTACGAGAAGTTCCTTGGCTCGTGGACGTTCGGTCAGGAATTCCAGATGATCTACGGCACGGATGGCACGACGACGCTCGCGAACTTCTATCTCTTCAATCTCTCCGGCAAATACGCCCTCAATACGCGTACCCAGCTGATGGGCTATGGCGGCTGGCAGCGAAACACGCCGGCCGGATTGGAGCAGCGGTTCGAGGAGGGCATCGGCGTGACCTACGTCGCCATGGACAAGCCGAAGGACAAGATCAACGTCGAAGGCGGGCCGACGCTGGTCCAGGAAAGCCGCCCCGACGGCGATCGCCACTTCACCGCGGCGCGTCTCGCGGCCGACTATAATCACACCTTCAGGGAGAAGACCACGTTCGAGCAGAAGTTCGAGTACATGCCGGACCTCTCCGTGTTCGCCAATTACCAGTTCAACAGTCACACCGCGCTCGCGGTGCCGGTCTCAGGCATTGTGGGGGTCGCCCTTTCGTACGATGTGCGCTATAACAACCAGCCGCCGCCGGGATTCAAGAAGGCGGACCGGTTTTTCACGGCGGGACTGCAGCTGACGCGGTGAGGCGTTGCGGGTACAGCGTGCCCGGCAACGCTGTACTCACCAGCGACGTATCTCCCCCATGACCAGACCCCACTGGATCCTGCTCTTCACGGTCGCGGTTTCACCGCCCCTGGCCGCCCAGGTCGAGTTCACGCCGTACTTCGGTGTCTACCTCCCCGCCGGCCACCTGATCGACGAGCAGAACTCCGGCTACAGCTATGTGACACACGACGTGGCACCTGCAGGCGGCATCAAGCTCACGGGGTGGATGCGGCCGCGGATCGCGCTCGAGCTCGATGCCCTGTACAGTCCGAGCGGCACCACTGGACCGACGTTTGGAGATCAGTCTGGGGAGGTGGGTATTGCGTCCGCTCGCATCCTGTACGCGACCTCGTCGTGGGAGCACAGCTCGTTCTACGTGATCGCCGGCCCGGCGGTGGCGTTCCATCGTGGCGAAGCCTGGGACTCGATCACGGCCATCCGGGCGGCGAACGGTATGTCGACGAGCTCGATGCATTGGGGTGCCGTGTTCGGACTCGGGGTACGCTCGAACCGGAAATCCCCGGTGGGGTGGGACATCGAGTTCGCGGACAATTCCTACGGGTTCCCCGGGATATTCACACCGCAGAAACAGAACGATTTCGTGATCTTGGCGGGGCTGCGGTTGCTGTTCGGCGCGCCGAGCAACTGATTCGTGGCGTCGCGCCATATCGCATAGATTTACGCATCACACGAGGAGCCAACATGCGCACCGAGCAAACCACGCCTCCCGCCCCGTCCTACATCGATCCCATCGCCGAGCGCCTGCTGCGGGCGCGAACGATCCTGATCTCGGGCGAGATCAACCAGCGAGTCGCCGCGGATGTCACGGGACAGCTCATCGCGCTCTCGGCCGAGAGCGATGAACCGATCACAGTGTTCGTCAACTCGCAGGGCGGACATGTCGAGGCCGGCGACACGATTCACGATATGATCCGCTTCGTGCAGCCCGTCGTGCGCATGGTGGGCACGGGCTGGGTCGCGAGCATCGCGGCGCTGATCTATGTGTCCGTTCCCAAGGACCAGCGCTACTGTCTGCCCAACACCCGATTCCTGCTGCACCAGCCGGCGGGCGGCGCGGGGGGCACGGCGGCCGATATCGATATCGAAGCCAAAGAAATCATCAAGATGCGCGAACGGTTGAACCGCATGTTCGCGCGCGCTACGGGCCAGGCGATCGAGCGGATCGTGGAGGACACGCATCGCAACTTCTGGCTCGACGCGGACGCGGCGGTGAAGTACGGCATCGTGGGGCACGTGATCAACAGCGCGGCGGAGTTGGGCGGAGGCAAGAGCTAACGCCGCCGCTCACCATCACCGTCTACGGCGGTTGCGGCGGTCCTGATGCCGCGACCGGCGAAATCGGCGGCAACAAGATTCTCGTCGAGACGGGCGAGCGCACCTTCTTTCTCGATTTCGGGATGGGGTTCGGCGCGGCCGGCAAATACTTCGACGAGTTCCTGCAACCCCGCTCGGCCGTAGGTCTGCGGGATTACCTCCGCATGGGCCTCATCCCGCCGCTCGACGGGATTTACCGCGACGACCTGTGCGCCCACGAGCCTGATCTCTGGCAGCGCTGGCGCTCACAACCGCACTATCGCCGCATCGAGCATCTCGACGGCGTCCTGCTGAGCCACGCCCACCAGGACCACAACGGCTATCTCGGCTTCCTGAAAGCCACGGTCCCGATCTATACCGGGCTGATGACGGCGCTCATCGGCAAGGGCATGCAGGACCTGGGCGGGTCGGGAGAGTTCAGCTACATCGCCCCCAAAGAGGTAACCGACCAGGGCGTATTGAAGGGCATCACGGGCGTCCGCATCGGGCGCCCGCACTACATCTGCGAAACCGACGACCAGATCACGGCCGCGCTCGAAAAGCTGCGCGCCTTCTTTCATTTTCACCCCGGCTCGAAAACCACCTTCCACCCGGCGCCGTGTGAAACGGCCGCACTCGGGTCCCTCGGCATCCGGTTCTTCCGGGTGGACCATTCGATTCCCGGTTCGGGGGCGTTTGCGGTCGAGACGCCGCTCGGGTGGATCGGGTACTCGGGCGACCTGCGGCGCCACGGGCACCGGCGCGATCGCACCGAGAAGTTCGCGAACGAGCTGGCGCAGCTCGCACCCGAAATCCTGATCATCGAAGGCACGCGGCTCGACGACACGGCGCCGGTGGAGGAGCCCGCCGTTCACGAAGCCGCGCGCGCCGTGGTGCGCAAGGAGCCCGGGCTCGTCGTCGCCGACTTCTCCGCGCGCAACATCGAGCGGCTGCGGACCTTCCGGGATATCGCCCGCGAGCTGGGCCGCCGTCTCGTCGTGACACCCAAGGACGCGTATCTCCTCGAACAGATGCACGTCATCGACCCCAAGATCCCGGCACCCGACGAGGACGGGCTCTCTATTTTGCGCGCGCCACGGTCCGCGCCCGGCGTCTGGGAGCGCCAGCTCGTGGAGCGGTTTGACGGTCACACCACCGACGCCGCGACGATTCGCAAGACGCCCGGCGCGCACATCCTGTGCCAGTCATACTGGGACATTGCGAACCTGATCGATATCGAGCCTCGAGGCGGGACCTACATCTACTCCGCGTCCGAGGCCTACGACGAGGAGCAGCAGTTCGACCACCTGCGACTGTCGAACTGGCTCGATTTCTTCCATCTGAAGAAGGTCGGCGGTCTGCCTGGAGCGGAAAAGGGTCCGTTCCATGCCTCGGGGCATATCGATGGAAAAGGGATGGAATGGATCATCGAGACGGTGAACCCGAAGAAGATTCTGCCGGTGCATACCCAGAAGCTTGGGTGGTTCGAACAGCGCTGGCCGGAAAAGCTGATTACCGCGAGATACGGTGAGCCGGTGAAATTCGGCTGAACCGCGTTACCCCGTAACTCGCTCGTAGACCTGTACGATCTTCTGCGCCACCACCGGCCAAGCGTAGTCTGCCGCCTTCTCCACCCCCGCCTTCCCCATCGCCTCGCGCCGAGCCGGGTCGCCCAGCAGCTGCACCACCGCATCCCCCCAGGCATTGGGATCATCATGTGGTAGGCGCATTCCCGCCCGGCCGCCATCGAGCACATAGCGGAATCCCGGATTATCCGCCACGACGACCGGCGTGCCGCAGGCCATCGCCTCGAGCAGCGTGATGCCGAAACCCGCTCGCATGGTTGGACAGAGATAGAGATCGGCCGCGCGATAACACTCGGCCGGGTCAGCAACCGTGCCGAGGAAGCGGATCCGGTCGCCGAACCGACGTGCTTGCCGCTCGTAATACGAGCGCCACGGGCCGTCCCCCGCGACGACCAACTGCGCGTTGGGATAGGCCGCGAGAATACGCGGCATCGCGGCGATCAGTGTGCCGAGATTGTTGCGGGGCTCGAGCCGGTGGAGATAGAGGAGCCGCGGACCCGAGGCCCGGAGATCGCGACGGCCGTCTCTGCCGTTGGGATGATACCACGTCGTATTCACGCCGTTGGGAATGATCTGCCAATCCGCGCGGAAGTAGCGGGCGTGCGCCACCGCAACCGGCTCGCTCACCGCGATGACCGCACGGTGCATGTCGAGCCGCCGTTGGCATTCTCGCTGCAGGAGCCGGTACCCTAGCGAGCGCGGAAACCAGGAGTGGAACGTTCCAACCAGCGGGATTCCCGTCCGTACGGCAGCCACCGGTGTGACGAACCCGAAGCTGAACGCCAGTGGACCGTGCAGATGCACGATGTCGAAGTGTCCCGCGCGAAGCACCGCCTCGAGATCGCTCCGTAGGCGCAGGCCGAACGTGACGCGGGAGATCCCGCCGTTTGCATAGATCATGACGCTGCGCCCGACGCGATGCACCGCGTAGGGCCGCGTGCGATCCTGCTCGTTGTCGCCCGCCATGTGCGATCCGATCACGGCCACTGCGTGGCCCATCCGGCCCAGCTCGAGCGCGAGATGATGCACGTGCTCGGCGATGCCCCCGACCTGGGGGTAGTAGTCCTCGGCGATCAGGGCGACGCGCATATCAGGGCATTCCCCAGCAAGTGAAGTGCTGAACCGGAAATGTCCGGCGAGCCCCGATGCGAGGCAACTGCGCGGTAACAAACCGTAACAAGCCGGAACAAGCGAAAAATGGGCGGCAGGTGCTTACTGCCACCCACCACCCATTCCCCCCCACTACCGCTCGTCCGCGACCGCGGTCTAGATCCCGAACAACCTTTCCTGCGCGGCTTGCTTGCGTTCGCGGGATCCCGGACCGCGGGTGCGCCCGCTGATGCAGCGCCGCAGATACCACATCTCGATGCCGTTCACCGCCATGGCGCTGAAGACTCGATCGTGAGTACCCGGATGTGCCGCTGGTTCTTCGATCAGCCCGCGGCCGATCCAATGACGCACGCTCGACAGGGTTACGCCCAGACGGCGGGCCAACTGCGCGATCGTGAAATACGCTTGTTCGCTCATGTGGGGCTCGCGGGGGGTCCGTTGACAATACGGATGGGCGGCGGCGGGGTTTCGTTGCAGAGAGAGGGCCGGATGCACAACCCGAATTGTTCGATGCGCTGGCACAAGCTCCAATCCGTGCTGCACATCCGGCCGAGCCCTAGAACAGGAAGTGCCACTGGAACGACCAGGCCCAGCCGTTCCGGTAATTCTGATCGAGTACCAGGGCCTGCGCGTTGCCGACGGCGAACTCGAATGCCGCGTTCATCGCGATCCGGTAGGTGACGAGGAAGTTGTAGTTCCCATCGATGGGTATGTCGTGGACGATCCCGAACCGGTCGGTGAAGTTGTACGTCGAGCTCCAGCCGTAGGTCGGCGCACCGCAGATGGTGCGTTCCCAGCAATAGCGGACGGAAATTCCACCGCCACGATTGACGGCTTCGGAGCCGTCGTCATAGCGCTCGCGCTCACCGAACCACGGAACGAACGACAACGCCAGACTGTGCGGGCCGTGATCGACCGCGCCCAGGCGGAGCTCGGGTTCGATCCTGTAGAAATCACCCGTGTTCGCTGACGCGTACGAGTTCCCGCCATGCAGCGCGGCGATGCCCTGCACCGCATCGCGGGTCACGAAGGAGTTGGTGCTCCAGTTGTAGACGTTCTGGCTCACCATGGGCACGATGTCGTTGCCTGCCGCCCACCACAGGAGCAGCCAGCCCTGCTTGTAATCGGTGTTGCCGAAGGCATAGCCGAAGCCGCCTTCGTAATCGAGCCGGCGATAGTCGGTGTTGTCTTCACCCGTCTGCACGCCGACGTTGTACAGGAAGCGGTTGCCGATGAACCCGTACTGCGCCAGCCGGTTCTGGGGCTGGATGCGCCCCACCGCCGGCGTAATGTGCGACAGGTGATCGGGCGCCCCGCTCCGGAACGGCGAGAAGCCGTCGTCGTTCGGGAGCTCCTGGTTGGTCCAGACGAAGCCCAGTACGTTGCCCGGGCCGCCGGGATTCGTGGCCCACGACATGGTGTACTCGGCGTTGGTGATCGAGCCGCGAACGTTCCCGACCCCTCCTGCCCCATCGACGTAGTACTCCGTCCAGATGCCGAAATGCTCACCGATCGGCCCGGTGTAATCGAAGGCGACGCTTCCAAACATGTTGCCCGAAATGGCGCTGGCCGCCGGGTCGGGCGTGGATGGGTCACTCGCGGCTTTCGACTGCGAGAAGATGTTGCTGCGGTAGTGCCAGGTGAAATAGTTCTGCAGGCCGAGCACCAGGCGCTTACCGTTCAACGCGCCTTCGTTACCGGCTTCGATCTTGTCGGCAATGAACGGCTCCCGATACGCGTTCATCCGGAACTTCTGGCCGGTGAACGTGAAGTCTGGGGTGGGCGTCCACGTCATGTGGCACTGATTGCAGGTATATCCCGTCATGCGCACAAACGACGGAACGCGTGCCGATGCTGTCCCTGCCACGACCACAAGGGCCACGGTCATCCATGCTGTCGGAAACCAGCGCATACCTCCTCCTTCGACATTGAGACCACTGCGAGTGATGAGCATGCGTCGCCGGCGCTCTGAACGATTCGCAGAGCGAGATTCCTCCTCCAGACGGCTGTCGTGGGATGACGTCACGCGTATACACAGGAAACACGTGTATACGACTGGCGTGTATATCATCAGTTACGAGAGACGCCGAGCTGGCGTTTGTTTCTGTTGCGGCAGGCAACAGGAGGCGATATGATTGGCCCGCCATCTTTGTGGGGACTTAATTGGTCCGGCTTCGCGTCGGAGAGATCCTGCGCAAAAAGCGCAAGACGGCGTACTGGCTCGCCGTGACCGCGGGTTTCACCACCACGCGCGCCTATCGGCTGGCGCGTCCCGATGGGCGGTTCGGCCGCATCGACGCGGACTCGATTGAGAAGCTTTGTCGGGCGCTACGGGTTAGCCCTGGAGACTTGTTTGCCAAGGGCGGTCGGTGAGACGCGGCCGATGAGAGCGGGAAACAGGATTCGAACCTGTGCCTCAACCGAAAGCATGGGTTGCGCTCTGTCCGCGCTGAGCTATTCCCGCAGGAGCGGCCGCCTTGGGAGGGCTCATCCGCCCCGCACTGTTGGAAGAGGATGATCGATTGGCGGAATTCGTCGCACATTACACACAAGGCCTCGCTTGACCGCCGCTTGACCGTTGCGCGGCAGCTTGGACGCACCCTTCAACGGAGTCGACCATGCTGCGGCCCGCCGCGATCACGATTGCGCTCTCGATGTCGTCCCTGCTCCCCGTCCCCGCCCAGACCGCGCACGTCCTCGCGCGGGGGGACAAGGTCCGTCTCCAAGTGGACCTCCCCTATCAACAGATCGTGGGAACCCTGATCTCGCTGGACAGCGACACGCTGCGTGTTGTGCCGGACTACGGAGCGACGGTTGCGGGAAAAAGCCCGACCGTTGCCGTCCCACGGCGCAGCATCCGCCTCGCGGAAATCCGCGTGCCGGGGCACTCCCATGCGGGCAAGGGTGCCGCCATCGGCCTCGCCGTCGGGGCGCTGGTAGGTGGTGGCCTTGCCTACGCGGCGACCCCGGGTTGCTCGCCCGACGAATGGTGCATTGTAGACCCGAAGACCGACGCCGCCGCGGCCGGTGTGCTGATCGGAGGCCTGGTGGGTGCGGGCGTGGGAGCGATTGCGGGAGCGAGCTCGCGCGAGCGCTGGGAACCAGCCACGCTCACCGCCGGCTCGCAGTAGTCGCATGGCAGATCGAGGGGCGGCTCAGCTTGCCGCGAGCGTCCGAATCCGCTGGCGCTGGCCCTCAATGACCATGTCGCGGTCCACCACGTCGCGGAACACGCGGGCGACGAAGCCGTAGCCCAGCGGGTCGGCGACCACCCATTGCTTCCATTCGAGCGCATCGAGCGCCGCTATCACGCCTTCGTGCGGCAGCTCGGTGGCGCGGCACAAAGTGGCGACGGGGACCCGAGGTCCCAGCACCGCGAGCGCCGTCAGGACCTTCTGACCTACGGGCGTCGCTCTCCCGAACATCACGCGCATGGCACCAGTGACATTGTCCGGGAGGTCGCCCGGAAATGTGTGGTCCAGCGTCTGACCGGGGCGCGGCCAGCCATGCTCCTGGTCGCGAAGCTCGAGTCCCAGACATATGGCATCGAGCAGCGTGACGACGAGCAACGGAATCCCGGCCGAATCGGCTGCCACGCGACGCGCGATGCGATCACGCTGCTTGTCTTCGGCGGCTCCCTTTCCCAGGGGAAGGGCCCACGTTGTGATGTGGCGGATCGCTTCCAGCGTCAACGGCGCCAGACGCACCGCCGCTCCAGCGACCTCGCGCCCGAGCCGCGCTCGCATCTCCTCCAGCTCTGGCCGGGGCGGCGACTGCCGGGTAGTCGTGACGACGATGGCGAGTGGAGCGGGTCGTGAAATCCGGAGCGTAGCGAGAACGGCGAGCAACGATTCGCGATCGAGCCATTGCGCGTCGTCGAGCACGAGCATGAGAGCCTGCTCCTCGCAAATCGCCTGCACGACCTGGTCGAGCGCCGGGCCCACGCGACCGGGCTCCGGGTTCTCGCTACGCAACACCGCGAGCGCGTCAGGAGATGCGCCGGCCGCTCCCGGCGCCTCGAGCAGTCCATGTCGGCACAGCGTGACGACTCCGCTCCACGGACTCGTGAGGTCTGCCTCGACCGCGCGGCTGCCGATCACGGCCGCGCCATCGAGGCGCGCCCGTACCGCCAGATCTTCTACCAGTCGTGTCTTTCCCATGCCGGGGTCGCCTTCGACGATCACGACGCTGCGACAGGGTTTCCCGAGGCAGACTCGCCATGCCTTTACGAGCTGGTGCAGCGCCTCGACACGATCCTCGAGGGGGGCGCGACGCGCCGGCTCGCTCGACCCGGCGGCACCAGATTGTTTCTGGTCGACAGTCACCCAGCCCCGCTTGAGCCGTTCGGAGAGCGCCGTTGTCTCGGCGTCGGGTACCGCTCCAAGACGGTCGGCCAGTCGTGCCTTGAACTGCTCGTAGAGCGCGAGCGCTCCCGTGCGATCTGCGCATTGCGCGCGGGCCCGCATCGCCGAACGCACCGCGGGTTCGTACAGGTCGTCGACCTTCAACGCTTGCTCGCTGACGACCGCCGAGTCGCGGGCTCGGCCCAGATCGAGCAGCTCGACACTACGCCGCGTCAACACGTCGACGGCGCGGCGCCGCAGCGCGGTGCGCTCCGCCAGCAGCCAGTCCTCGAACTCGGGTGCATCCGCGAGATACAGCCCGGCAAGAAACTCACAGGAACCCCGCCCCTCGAGCAGCTCGGTAGCACCTTTCAGGTCTCCGATCTGCGCGAGATAGTCGAGCCGCTCGACGTCGACCGCCACGGTCCCTGGCGCCAGCACCATACGGGCTCCGTCCGTCGTGAGGGCATGATCGCCCAGCTTGAGCTTCGTTCGCACAGCGCTGAGCGCGACGTTCAGCGATCGCCGGGCGTCGTGTTCAGGCTTGTCGGGCCACAGCACGCCGATGAGCTGATCGCGGGTGCGGGTCCGCTTTGGAGACCGTGCCAGATAGGCAAGCAGCGCGAAATTCTTGCGCTCCTTGAGGGCGGGGGGGGGAGGCTTGCCGTTGACCTTGAGTTCCCACGTGCCGATCGCGCAACACTCGATCATGCGGACAGCGTTCTCGTGTTCCTGAGGCCGCGAATCATACGGCGGGACGGAGCCGCGGGCCAGCGGATCGGCGAGTCGAGCGTTCCGTGCCGGGGAGCCGTTCTTCCGGTTCCCCGGGCGCGGTGGCCTCACGCGGCCTGGCACAGCCACACCTGCCGCGTGTCCGATGCCGTCTGCGACCCCGACGTTACGGTCACATGGAGCTGATAATTGCGTTCGGCAGCCGAGCAATCCGGATCCAGGCTGCGGGCGTACGTACTCTGCGACACTCCGGATCCCGCCCACGGCGAGCACGTGGTGCCCGCCGCGTCATTGCAGAACCGCTCAGTCCACACATGCGTGAGAGTGCCGAAGAAGTGCGTGGCGCTTGCGGTGAAGCTGTAGGTCGCCTTCACGTGAATCAGCGTGGGGCCGGCAAGCGACACCGCCGGGGCGGCATCGGGCTGCGATCCGTTCACGTTGGGAAGAACGGGATCTGTCGCCTTGTCCGACTGGCACCCGGCAATGACGAGCAGCCCCAGCCCCGCCGCGACAACCATCGATCGAACGTTCATCTGGTCCTCCTGGCAGCGTGTGTGGCTCGTGCGACTGTGAACGACACACGTTGTCGAAGGACGCTTAAGTGGGAGTCAAGCCGCGATCAGTCTCGCAGGTCGGCGCAATGCAGTGCGACAATCCGCCCGCGCGCCGACGTTCAATCAGCGTATCGATTTCATCTTGACGCGTAACATCGCGAACGCAGGCTCACCCGCGTGGAGTCACGTCGTCGGTGACAAGCAGTCCGATCGCGTGCTGGGGCTTTGGCCCTCGGACTCGCCGGACTAGGTGCCGGCGAGTGGGCTATCACCGCCCGAAGGCTTCGAGCGCTCGGTAGTGCACGCCGTCACTTGCTCCATAGATACGGCGCACGGTGGCATCCAGCTCCGCAAGTTGCCCGACTTCTCGCTTGCCAAACAGCTCATGCACCTGCAGAAGCTCGGGGTGTCCGTCAAATCTCCCGGAAAAGTCGCGTCGCACCCGATCCCAGATCTCGGCGCGACGCGCCAGGCGCCTGCGGAGTCGCGTGGCGGCGCGGATATCCCACCTGGCGCGAAGCCAGAGGTCAAGCTCCTCTTCGGCCTTCCGCACGGCTGATCGAGTCCCGTATCGCCGGCGTGGGGGGAAGAGGAGAGGCAGAGATGCCATGACGAGGAGGGTGTCAAAGGTCGCCATGACCATGGCTGCGGCGCTCACCCGCGAAATACCGCAACCACGCCCAGCACGGCAATCACGAGGCCGAGCGCCACTTTTATCGCCGCACCCGCCACCCGCCCAATCACCGCCCCGAAGCCGACTCGCACTGCCGCATTGACGTCTCTCATCCCCACGAACTCGAACAGTGCGGCGCCGACAAACGATCCGACAAAGGCTCCGATAACACTGCCGAGCACGGGCAACGGGATACCCGCTCCCGCGCCTACCATCCCGCCGAGCACCGCGCCCCACGCCGCCCGCCGCGACCCACCGTAGCGCTCCGCGAACCGAAACCCGAGCCACCACTCGACGATCTCGCCCAGAAACGCCAGTGCGACCGCCGCTCCGATGATGCCCGCGCCGACACTGCGAAATCCGGTCAACGCGCCGTAGCCGATGACGCCGAGGACCATGACCCAGAGACCCGGCAGCCCGAACAGGACGAGCGGCAGCCCGGCGAGGAGGCACACCGCGAGAAGGATGTCCGCCGCGACGGGCGACATCTCAGTCGAGGACGGCGGCCGTATCGCCGGGCAGGAGAATCCGGCGGATCAGCTTGATCGGGACCGCGCCCTGTTTCACGAAGTCGTCGTGAAATTGACGCAGCGAGTAGCTCGATCCCCTGGCGCGTTGATAGTCGGCGCGCAGCTTGTAGATCTCGAGCTTGCCGAGCGCATAATAGAGGTAGGTGGGATCGTAGGTGCCGCGGCGCGCTTCCTCGAAGCCGTTGGCGGGCTCTTGGAAGCACTGCTCGGTGAAGTAGCGCTGCGCGGCTTCCGCCACGGACAACCCCTGCGTGTGCTCCTTCATTCCCACCACCCAACGACAGTCGCGCAGCAGCGCCTCTGAGAGCTGCGCCAGCCGCGTTTTCGGATCGCCATTCCCGAACCCCTCCTCGACCATCATCTGTTCCCCGTAGTGGGCCCAGCCTTCCACATTCGTATTGGCGGTGAATCCGTTGGTCGCGAGCAGCTTGCGCGTCTTCGTCGGAAATTGCCTGGCATAGAGGAACTGCAGGAAGTGCCCGGGAAACACCTCGTGAATCGTGATCACGTTCATCACGCTGCGGTTGTACAACCGCAGGTGCTGCTCGGCGCGCGCGCTGTCCCACTCTGCCTCGACCGGCGTGACGTAGTAGAACGCCTCGGTCGCCCTGGTCTCGAGCGCGCCCGGCGCATCCATCGAGGCGAACGTGCCAACCCGCGCATACGGCGGCGTTTCGGTGACCACCGGCCGCACGTCCGAGGGAATGTCGACGATGTGATGCTCGATCAGGAATTGACGCGTGCCCTCGATCGTGGCACGGGTCGCCTCGAGCAGCGTCCCGCGGGTGGGGTGATCGCGCTCGAGTGAGGCCATCGCCTCTTCTGGCGTCTTCCCCGGGGCGACCAGCGCGGCCGTCGCGAGCAAAGCGGCCCGATCCCGCGCGAGGTTCGCCTCACCACGCGCCAGCAGCCGATCGAGCGGGATGTCCACCATCTCGTCATCGCGCAGCTTGGCCGCGAACGCCTCCGCGCCGATGGCGAAGCCGCCATGCGAGCGCGGGACGAGATCGGTCTCGAGCCAGGTCACCGTCGCGCTCATGGCGCGTACCACTGAGTCATCGATCGTGGTGAAGCGCGCGAGCGCCGCTGTATCCGAGCCAGCCGCAGTTCGGGCCCAGGCGGCGACGTCGTTCCTGAAGAACCCCACCGAGCCTCGCGCGATAGCGATGGCGATGTCGGTGTATTCCCGCGGTGGATTGGTCACGTTGGTCCGCATCGCGCGGAGCAGCGCCGGGACGCCGGCCAGCCGCGACGTGACGGAGGCCAGTCGCTCGGAGAGCGGCGCGAAATCGCGCTTCATGAGGAGATCGATCGCGTTCCCCGCGCCCTGGATATAGATCATCGGGTTTTTCCGCCAGGTACCAATGACGTCCTCGTCCAACAGCTCGGATCGAAGGGCGCCGTCGAGCATCGCGGCGTCGATCGAATCGTCGAGCGCAAGCGGGCCCCGCCGCAGCGTGTCGAGCTCGGCAAGCTGGCGCTTGAGCGTCGCGATCCGAGCCGTTACCCGGGCGCTCGAGCGATCCTCGAGGCGGCTATCGAACCGGTGGATGCCCGCCATGGTCGCGAGCGAGGGGGAATAGGAGAACGTGGAATCGAAATACGCGTCGACAAAAGCCGCAAACGACGCACGTGGGGCGCAGCTGGCCCACAACCACAGGATTATCGCCGGAACAGAAACCATAGCGCGAGAAAGACTCCTGCGAGAATGAAGAAGATGAGCTCGCGGGAGATCGACTTCCGCTCCGCGCGTCTCGTGACGAGCGACGCAGTCACAACGGGTTCGCTCGAGTCTTGTTTCACACCGATGGCTCTGTCATAGAGCGCCTTCAGTGGCGGCGGCAACTCGTCCGGGCCGTAGTCCTTGCCGTTCACGCGAACCCGGACCTGGGTGCTCTTCAAGATGTTCAGGACCTTCCCGAGCGTCCGGCCGCCACCCGCCAGGTCCGGGACCTGCCCCGAGTCCTGGAGCAAGCGCATGACGTCGTCATACTGCTTACGGACGTCGGCCGGCATGGCAGCGACGCTGGGATACTCCTGCCCGTTGAAGACGATCTTGGAGGACATGACGCCTCGGTGCTGGGACGGAACACGATAATACCTCCACCCTTCATGAACCAATCTTCCAACTCCCCTCAGAGATCCTTCAGGCGGAGCGGGGCATGTTCGACTTCGACCACTGACCCTCAGGACATGAGGAGGCCCCATGACACACGCTCAAAACGTCGGTCACGTCGACGGGCTGGCCCGGCGCATTGTCGCATGGTTCGCGGTTGTGTGCGGGTTGGTATCGATTGAGTACGTGTTCGGCGCCATGCCATTCATCAGTTGGCTCTTCCTGTCCGTCGCGTTCGTCACCGGACTGTTTTTCCTGATGGGTGGCCTGCGGGGCGGGACCGCCATTTTCGGGTTGATGCTGATGGCGCTGGCGGCCATCGATGGCTGGCTCGCGGTACAGCATTACGGCAACTGGGCATTGGTGTTGAGTGGCATCGTTGCGATAGACGGATTCGTCACGGCCTACTCGGGCTACAGCCCGATCAATGCCGTGATGCACAAGGATACGCACACGGCGGATGCAGAGTGGGCGTTGGGGCACTAAAGCGTTATCCGTCGCCACGTCGCTAACGTTCTCGCGAACGTCCTTCGAACGATGTGACGACCCCCAGCGATGCAAGACTCCGGCGGTCGGGCCAGCGCACCCGACCGCCGGTTCACTTTCCGTTATTATCCGTCCTCATGAAATCCACCGCGCTCACGTTGACACTCGCCGTCATGCTGCCGGCATCGGTGGCCGGTCAAGCGCGCGTGTTCAGCCACGCCGATACGCTCTGGGGAACGAACGGGCCCGCGCGCACGTGGTGGGATGCGGCGTTTTACGATCTGCGCGTGCGGCTTTCCCCCGCTGATTCGACCATCAGCGGCTCGAACGACATCTACTACGACGTCGTGTCGGCCGCGTCGGAGCTGCAGCTCGATCTCCGGCGGCCGCTCGAAATCGACAGCATTTTGCAGGACGGCGCGAAGCTCGCCACGCGGCGCGACGGCGATGCGTTTTTCGTGACGTTACGCACCGACCAGCGCCCCGGCACGCGACGGCGGTTCACGGTCTACTATCACGGCAAGGTCGGCCTCACGCCGCCGACGGCATTCATCTGGGCCCGCGACTCGCTGGGCGCGCCCTGGATTGCCACCTCGGACGAGGATCTCGGCGCATCGACCTGGTGGCCGCTCAAGGACTATCCCGGCGACGAGCCCGACAGCCAGCGCATCGCGATCACCGTTCCCGATCCGATGCTCGACGTCTCGAATGGCCGGCTCCGCACTACGACGCGAAACCATGACGGCACGACCACCTACGAATGGTTCGTCACGGAGCCCCTGAACAGCTATGCCGTCGCTCTCAACACGGATCAGCATTACGTCCACTGGAGCGACGTGTATCACGGGGAGAGCGGCGATCTGACGCTCGATTACTGGCCGCTCTCATATCATCTCGCAGCGTCGCGCACGCAGTTCCAGCAGGTCAAGACCATGCTGCAGTGCTACGAGCATTGGTTCGGTCCATATCCGTGGTATCCCGACGGCTACAAGCTGATCGAAACGCCGTACCTGGGCATGGAGCACCAGTCAGGGATCGCGTACGGCAATCGCTACCGCGCGGGATATCTGGGGCAGGATCTCTCGGGCACGGGCGTTGGCTTGCTCTGGGACTACATCATCGTGCACGAAAGCGCGCACGAGTGGTTCGGCAACAGCATCAGCGCCAGGGACCACGCCGACATGTGGCTGCACGAGAGCTTCGCGATGTACGCGGAAGACCTGTTCACCGAATGCCAGCAGAACAAGGCCGCGGGTGAGCGCTATCTCGTCGGCGTGCGGGCACACATCAGGAATGATCTTCCGATTGTCGGACATTACGGCGTGCACGACGTCCCGGCGTCCTCCGACCGCTACTTCAAGGGCGCCAACCTGCTCATGATGATCCGCGAGGTCATCGACAACGACGAGAAGTGGCGCGGGATCCTGCGGGGGCTGAATCAGACCTTCAGGCACAAGACCGTATCGGGTCAGGAGGTCGAGGACTACATCAGTCGTGCAGCGGGCCTCGACCTGAGCAAGATCTTCGCCCAATACCTCACGACGACCCAGATCCCCACGCTCGAGTACCGGCTCGGGGATTCCACGCTCGCGTACCGGTGGACCAACAGTGTTCCCGGATTCGACATGCCAGTCCGTGTGTCACTCGATGGGTCGGCGAACTACACGGTGTGGCTGCGCCCGCAGGAGAAATGGCAGTCGCAGGCGGTCGGCGTTGCGCGGCCGGTGGTGAAGCTGGATGAGAGATTCTATGTGAGAGTGAATCGTATCGAGTGAACCCGCCGCATCCGGTACGCCTCAGTGAGCAGAACCCCAGCTGCCCCCGAGCGCCTTATACAGTTGTACCGCCGCATTCAACTGACCCAGCTCCGCCTGTGACAGCGCGATCTCCGCATCGAACAGACTGCGTTGCGCGTCCAGCACCTCGAGATAATTGGACAGACCGCTCGTGTAGCGCACCTGGGCGAGCTGCAGTCCTCGGCGCAGCGCCTTCGCCTGGGTGTCGAGCGCGGTCACCTGATCGCGCGCGCTCCGGGCCGCGACCAGCGCATCGCCCGCTTCGCGCAGCGCCGTGAGCACCGTTTGCTCGTATTGCCAGTGCGCCTGGTCGGCGCGCGCGCGGGCGGCCCGCGCCTGGTTCACCAGCCGTCCCCCGGTGAAGAGCGGCAGGGAGAACCCGGCCAGCGCCTGATAAATCCCCGTCTGCTGGCTGAAGATGTCGCCCGCCGTCGCGGATTGCGTGCCCCCGTACCCCGAGATCGTGAACGTCGGCAGCCGGGCCGCATCGGCCGCCCCGACGCGAGCGACCGCGGCCGCATAGGCGCGTTCGGATTCCTGCACGTCGGGGCGCCGCTCGAGCAGTGTCGAGGGGAGTGAATCCGGGACCGCGATCGCGCGCACGGCCGCCAGGAGCGACGTGCCGCGCCGGATCGGGGCCGGTCCCTCGCCGACGAGTGCGTTCAGGGCGTGCTCCTGCTGGGACCGCAGCTGCTGCACCTGGGCGAGTCGCGCCGCCGGTATCGCGATCTGCGCCTCGAACTGCCGGACGTCGAGCTCGGAGACCACGCCCTGCGCGTAGCGCCGCTCGGCCAGCTGGTACTCCTCACGCCGGCCCGCCAGCGTTTGCTCCGCGATCACCTGCTCCTGATCGAGCTCGAGCAGCGTCAAATAACCGCTCGCCACCTGTGCGACGATCGAGAGCGCCGCGGCACGTTCCGCGGCCTCCTGGCCGCGAAGGTCGGCGGTCGCGGCTTGGAGCCCGCGCCGGATCCGGCCCCAGAAATCGAGCTCCCACGACACATTCGCCTCGAGGAGCCACAATGAGTAGTCGACCGGCGCCACCGCGAAGCCCGCGAGTACGACCTGCTGCCGGCTGACGGCTCCGGTCGCGGTGAGGCTGGGAAACAGGGGCGCTCGCGCGACGCCCTCGACCGCGCGATACTCGCGCACCCGTGCCTCCGCGACCGCGAGGTCACGGTTCTGGTGCAGCGCCGTCGTCACGAGGCCGTTGAGCAGCGAATCGTGCAGGATGTCGAGCCACGCCAGGTCCGCGAGCGACTCGGCGCGAATCGAGCGCGGCGGCATCAGCTCGGTGGCCGCAGGGCCGGGGACGGTGTCCGCGGCACGGGCGGCGGCCAACGAATCGAAGAACGTTTTGCTCGATTCCGAGCTCGCGGCCGTGCCGACCTTGGTGGCGGGCGGGACAACCGGAGTGGGATGGTAGCCTGGGCCGACCGCGCACGCGGATAACAGCACGCCCAGGACGGCGAGACGTCGCGTCATGACACCCGCCCTTCCGTGCCGTGTTGCGCGTTCCCTCGTCCGCGCTGCATGAGCCCCTCGATCGTTTGGAAGAACAGCGGAATGAAGAAGACGCCGATGGTCGTCGCGACCAGCATTCCGGAAAAGACCGTCGTGCCGATCGAGTGGCGGCTCGCGGCGCCGGCGCCGCCTGCGATCACGAGCGGCGACACACCGAGAATGAACGCGAAGGACGTCATGAGAATGGGACGGAACCGCTGCCGCGCCGCCTGGACCGCGGCTTGGTGGACCGGCACGCCCTGCCGCACGAGCTCGGTCGCGAATTCGACGATCAGAATCGCATTTTTCGCCGCGAGGCCGACGACGGTTATCAACCCGACCTGGACGTAGATGTCGCTCGGCTGGCCCCGCAGCCAGATGCCGAGGAACGCGCCGAGTACCCCGAACGGCACGCCGAGCAGCACCGCGAAGGGCAACGACCAGCTCTCGTACTGTGCCGCGAGCACGAGGAACACCATGATCAGCCCGAGCACGAAGACGAGGCCCGCCGCGCCGCTCGACGTGCGCTCCTGATACGACTGGCCCGAGTAGTCGATGCCGACGCCCTCGGCCAGGAAGCGATTGCGCACCAGGGAATCGAGCTCGCCCATCATCTGTCCCGAACTGCGGCCTTGCTTGGGCACGCCGGTCACGAATGCCGACATGAACCCGTTGAAGCGCGTGAGCACCGTGGGCCCGCTCTTGAACTCGGTGCGCGCGAGCGCGGATATGGGGATCATCGCGCCGCCGGCGCCGCGCACGTACAGCTCGCCGATGTCCTGCGGCGTTTGCCGGAACGGCGGCTGTGCCTCGATCTGCACCCGGTAGGTCCGGCCGTACAGGTTGAAGTCGTTGACGTACAGCGTCGAGAGCAGCGATTGCAGCGTCCCGAACAGGTCCGAGATTTTCACGCCCCGGGCCTTGGCCGTCACGCGATCGACGTTCACGTACAGCTGCGGCACGTTGGCGCGGAAGTTCACGTTCATGCCCTGCACCGCGGGCAGCTGGCTCGCGGCCTGCATGAACGACTGGACCTCACCCGCGAAATCCTGGGGCGATTTGGCGGCGCGATTCTGCAGGTTCGCCTCGACGCCGGCCGTGGCGCCGAGCCCCGGGATTTCGGGCAGATTGAACGCGAAGCCGATCGCGTCACGCATCCCGAACAGCCGGCCGTTCATCCGTCCCGTGATCTCGTCGATGCTCGAGTGCTTGGGGCGCTCCCCCCAGGGGGTGAGATTCACGAAGATCGTCGCGCTGTTCGGCTGGTTGGCCCGGCTCAGAATGTCGAGGCCTTCGAGCGCCACGATGTTCCGGATCGCGGGCTCCTGTCTGAGAAATCCCTCGACGCGCTCGACCACCTTCTCCGTGCGCTGCAGGGAGGCGCCGTCGGGGAGCTGAACGGCCATGGCGAAATAGCCCTTGTCCTCGGTCGGGATGAACGCCGTCGGGACATGGCGCCACAACAGCACGGCCAGCACGACCAGCACCGCGAAGGCGCCGAGCCATGCGCGCGGGCGGCCGAGCACGCGATCGACCGCGCCCGAATAGTTCCGCGTCACGCGGCCGAACCAGTGGTTGAAGCGGCCAAACAGTCCACCGCTATGCGTATCGACCGCTTCCTTCAGGAGAAAGGCGCACAGCGCCGGCGTGAGCGTCAGTGCGACGAGACCGGACAACACCACCGCGATCACAATCGTAATCGCGAATTGCTTGAACATCCCGCCGGTGACACCGCCCGTGAATCCCACGGGAATGAATACCGCGACGAGCGACAGCACGATGGCGATGAGCGCGCCCGCCACCTGCCGGATCGCCCGATCGGCCGCGACGCGCGGTGGCACCCCTTCCGTGGCCATGATGCGCTCGACGTTCTCGATCACGACGATCGCATCGTCTACCACGATCCCGATCGCAAGCACCAGCGCGAACAGCGTGAGCACGTTGATCGAGAACCCGAGCGCCAGCAGGCCGAGAAACGTACCGACCACGCTCACCGGAACGGCGAGCATAGGAATGAGCGTCGCCCGCCAGCTCTGGAGAAACACGAACACGACCAAGGCGACGAGGATCAACGCCTCCACGAGGGTAATGATCACCTCGCGAATCGACTCGGTGACGAACGGCGTGGTGTCGAATGGAATCTTGTAGGTGATGCCGGGCGGGAAATTTCGCGCCAGCTCGTTCATCCGGTTTTCCACGGCTTGCCGCGCGGCGAGGGCGTTGGCCCCGGGCCGGAGATACAGGAGCGTGAAGGCGGTGGGTCCTCCGTTCAGCCGTCCGGCGAAGTCATAGCTCTGCGCGCCGAGCACGGCTCGGCCGATGTCGCGCACGCGCACGAGCGAGCCGTTCGGTTGGGCGCGCACGACGATGTCGTCGAACTGATCGGGGGTTTGCAGCCGGCCCAGCGTCGTCACCGGGATAGTGAGCTCGGTCCCCCGCGGCGAAGGCTCGCGCCCCACGCGTCCCGCGGGGTTGGTGGTATTCTGCTCCTGCACCGCGTCCGACACGTCGCTCACCGTAATCCCGAGCTTGGCCATGCGTTCGGGATCGAGCTGCAACAGCATCGCGAATTGCAGTCCGCCGAAGGTCGTCGCGTTGCCGATCCCCGGAACGCGCTTCAATTCGTCTTCCAGGTACAGCTTCAGGTAATTCGTGAGATACGCGGCATCGTAGCGCGGGTCTTTCGACGACAGCGCGATGACGGCCAGGATGTCGGTGTTGGCCTTGAGAATGGTGATGCCATTCTGCCGCACCGGGGCGGGGAGCTGCGGCTGCGCCAGCTGTACGGCGTTCTGCACGTCCACCGCCGCCAGGTCCTGGCTGCGCGAGACGTCGAAATAGATCTGGAGCAGCATGCTGCCGTCGCTCGCGTTGGCCGACGTGTAGTACAGTAAGCCCTGCAGGCCCGAGAGCTGCTGCTCGATCGGCGCCGCGACGGCATCGGCCACGTCTTGGGCCGTGGCGCCGGGATACACGGCCGACACCTGGACCGCGGGCGGCGTAATCTGCGGATAGCGCGACAGGGGCAGCAGGCGCCAGGAGAACGCCCCGAGCAGTGTCAGCGCAATCGACAGTACGCCGGCCAGAACCGGCCGGCGAATGAAGAAGTACTTGATCTCCGCTGATTCGTGTGCTGGGGTGGTCACTGGCCGGGACGCGTCGAGGCCGATGCTGCGGCGCTCGAATCAGACAGAGGGACGGGGCGCACGGGATGACCCGGGATGACCTTTTGCGTGCCATCCACGACGACACGGTCACCCGGCTTCAAGCCCTGTTCGATGATCCACAGATTGCCGCTCCAGGGACCAGGCCGTACGTCGCGGGAAACGGCCGTATCGCCGGCGCCCACCACGTACACGAATTGCCGGCCCATTCCCGACTGCACGGCGCGGAGCGGTACCGCGAGCGCCGAGTCCTGCACGAATCCGGAGAGACGCGTCCTCACGAACTGTCCCGGAACGAGGAACCCATCGCCGTTCGAGAACACGGCGCGAAACTCCTCGGTCCCCGTTGCCGGATCGAGCGCGGGAGCGACGTAGTTGAGTTTGCCCGTGCGCGGCAACAGCGAGCCGTCCGGCAGCACGACCTGAACGGACAGGCTGCTACCGGCACGGATGAGCTCTCGGGCGTGCGCATCCTCGTGCCACGCGAGCAGCTGGTCGGACGATGGACGAAACGACACGTATGCCGGATCGAGCTGATCGATCGTCGTCAGCAGGTCCGAAGGCCCCGTGACGCGCGCGCCGACCTCGAGCAGCGCGCGACCCACGCGGCCCGAGATAGCCGCCCGCACGTCCGTCTCGTCGAGATCCTTCTTGGCCTCGGACAGGGCGCCCTGCGATGCCTCGGACTCTGAGCGCGCGTTATCGACATCCTGCTGCGCGACCGCATGCTGGCCGACCAGCGGCTCGATGCGGTCGAGCGTGCGCTTGGCGTTCTGGTAGCGCGCCAGCGCCGACTGGTACGCGGCTTCATACCGCACCTTGTCGATCTGGTACAGCAGGTCGCCGGGCTTGACGACACTGCCTTCCTCGAACGCGCGACGCGTGATGATGCCGTCAACGCGCGAGCGCACTTCGACGCGGCGATACGACACGACCTGTCCGGTGAAGTCGAATGACTGCGGCACCGCGCCGGGGCGCACCTCGACCACGGCGACCTCGGGGGGCGGCGGCATGCGTGGCGGCGCACCATGACGGCACGCGCCCAGCAGAAAAACTGCAAACGATCCACAGGACACGATCAGACCACGCACGATGCCCCCTGTTTCCCACGAACCCGAGCGAAGGAAGCCGGAATTGTATACGAGGAAGGATCATTCCGGCATGGAGGTTCCCGTCCGCAGGTCTACATCCCTTTTCACCCTCCCGGGGAGTGGGTCCGGACGGTCCAGACCGCAACGTTACCGGGTAGGGGGGACTGGTTAACTCCATACGTAGAGAGGGCCACACGGAGCCGAATCTACGGTACGGCTGCCGCGCAACGTCCGCGGAGCCTAGAACCTACTTCTGCCACACCGCAAAACCGTCGTTCCGCAGCTCGCGGGCAAGCACCTGCTCCATCCGCTGCGCTTCCTTGTAGGGAAGTGGATTCAGTTCCGCGTACAGATCCGGCCTGAGCCAGCGACCATACAACCGGACATACGAGTTGTCCTTGACTCCAGCCTTGTGACGCTCAAACCGAATGTCCGGAGTAAGGCCGGTCATGCCGACGTAGAGACAGCACTTCTCAGGATCGCGTTGGGGATTTGCCGCGCGGAACTTCCGGTGTTGCAGCACGTCGCGGGCCAGCTCGATCACGTACACGTGATGCCGTCCCCGCCGCTTCCGCCGTTTGACCGCCTGTGACCGCTCCTGACCGCCCTCGACCGCCTGTTTGCTCAGGTCCGCCGAGCTACGAGTCACCTGGCGCCCTGGTAGAACTGCCACGCGTGTTCGAGCTTCGAGGGATACCCGTGCAGCGCGGCGGCCAGAACCTCCACGGTCTCGACGACCGTCGTTCCGGACCGGTTGAAGTAACGATTGCCGTCGGCCAGAATCACCCGCCCGTCGCGCACCGCCCGGAGGTCGAACCACCCCGGGAACGATGACAGGGTGGGCAGCTCGCGGCGCGTGCGCTCGAGGTCGAACCCGCAGGGTGCCACGATCAGAGCATCGGGGTCGGACGCGAGGACATCCTGCCACGTCACGATGCTCGAGTAGCCTTCACCGCTCAACGCGGGACGGCCGTTGGCGGAGCGGAGCAGCTCGGGAGCCCAATTTCCCATGGCATAAAGCGGGGCCACCCATTCGAGCATGACGACGCGCGGAGCAGGACAGGCTTTGACCGCATCGTGCAGGGCAGCAATGCGCGCCCGCATGCGGGAGACGAGCTCCGCGCCCGCGCCCGGCATCCCGAGCGCGTCCGCGACCCGTCCGATCCCCTCGTACACCCCCTCCAGCGTTCCGGCGGACAGTCCGAGTACCTGGCCAGCGATCCCACCGCCTCCGGCGCGCTCCACATCCGCCGGGGTCACCGCACACACCTCGCAATGCGTCTGGGTGATCAGGAGATCGGGGGCAAGCGTCGCGATCAGCCCGGCGTCGACGTCATACAGCGGTGCGCCCGAGCGTAACCGTTGCTTGACGAGACTGTCGATTTCGCCGCTCGACAGATTGGGATCGAAGGTGGGTCGCGTACAGGCGGGAAGCCGGCGCACCCATTCCGGGTTGTCGCATTCGTGCGAGCGCCCGACCAGGCAATCACCGGCGCCGAGACCACAGACGATTTCCGTCCCACTCGCCAGCAGTGAGACCACGCGCGGCTTCATGCGGGAATCATAGAGCCGGAACGAGAACCCCGCCCCCCCGCCCCCCCCCCCCGGCCGCTACCCCAACAAATCGGCGGCGATCAGGCTCGCGAGTGGCACGACGCGAATGTGGTTGCGAACCAGCCGAACCCGCGCGATTCCCGCGGCGATTTTTTCGGCGGTGCGTTTCTCGAAATCCGTCGCCACGCGTCCCGAGAGCGTGACCACGCGCTCGTACACGTCCACGCGCAGCCCTCCCGAACGCAGCTCCGGGTCGGCCCAAAACGCGTCAAACACCTGTTCTTGCAGGCGCCTGTCCAGCACCGCCACGCCGCCATCGTCGGCCTTCCACATTTCGCTGGCCAACCCGCCACCACAATTCGACGGCATGAGCAATAGCGCGAAGTCCCACAACGACTTGGCGCCACGCAGCTTGGCCCGGCGGCGCGACAGCCGCGCCGCGATGGATTGGAATGCCACCATTCATCCTCCTTGCCTTGTGCACACAATATAGTGCATCACAAGCGCAAATTGGTGTAACGATAATGCAAATATAACACACATTCAGCTGATCGTTATAAGGATTTTGCAAAAACTACACCAATTTGTGTTGGGGGATGCTTTGGGATCTTGGATGGGCCGCGGTTGGGGTTCGTGCCTCCCGTGCTACGCATGTCGAGACAATGCCGTTGGTCTGAATCGTCTCACCGGTGCTGCGCACTATTTTCTCGGGGCATGAGCGACCTCATTGCCGACCTCACCACAGCGCTCGGGCAGGCCTACCGCATCGATCGTGAGCTGGGTGGCGGAGGGATGAGCCGCGTGTTCGTCGCCACCGAGATCGCGCTCGATCGTCAGATCGTCATCAAGGTTCTCCCGCCCGAGCTCGCGCTCGGGCTGAGCATCGAGCGGTTCCGCCGCGAGATCCAGCTCTCAGCGCGCCTGCAGCACCCGCACATCGTTCCGCTGTTGTCGGCCGGCGCGGCCAACGGACTGCTCTACTACACGATGCCGCTGGTCGAAGGCGAATCGCTCCGCTCGAGACTGGCTCGAGCGGGAGAGCTTCCCGTTTCGGAAGCTGTACGGATTCTCACGCAAGTGGTCGACGCGTTGGCCTACGCCCATGCGCGTGGGCTCGTGCATCGCGATATCAAACCCGACAACATCCTGCTCAGCGGCAAGCACGCGTTCGTCACGGATTTCGGTGTGTCCAAGGCACTCGCCGATGCTACGGGAGCCGCCGCCATCACCTCTGTCGGTGTGGCGCTTGGCACGCCGGCCTACATGTCGCCCGAGCAGGCCGCGGCCGATCCTGCAGCCGATCAGCGGTCCGACATCTATTCCCTGGGCGTGGTCGGCTATGAGTTGTTGACGGGACATACCCCGTTTGCCGGACAAAGCGCGCAGCAGCTGTTCGCAGCGCATACGATCCAGGCGCCGGCGCCGATCTCGCAGAGCAGGCCGGCGGTTTCGCCGGCACTCGAAGCGGTGATCATGCGCTGTCTGGCAAAACGGCCCGCCGATCGCCAGCCCAACGCGGACGCCCTGCTGGCGGAGCTCGAGCGGCTCGCGACGACATCGGCCGAGACGCCCGCGCATCGTCCGCCGCTCCGCAGCCGCCGGCGGTGGATCGCGGGGCTGGGCGCGGCTGCCGTGGCCGCGGCGGTTCTGGGATTCGCGCTGTTGAGTGGTAAGCGCGCCACGGCCGCGAGCGCGCATTCGGTTGCGGTGTTGCCGTTCGAGAATATCGGGGGTGGCGAAGCGGGGCAGTCGCTCGCCGACGGCCTGCAAGACGACATCCTGACGCAGCTCACGAAGATTTCCGCTCTTCAGGTCACCTCACGCGCCTCGGTACAGGACTATCGGAAGAATCCCAAGCCGATGCGCGACGTTGGCCGCGAGCTGGGCGTCCGGGCGCTGCTGACCGGCCAGGTACAGCGCTCCGAGCGACGCGTGCACGTCAACGTACAGCTCGTCGAGCCGGCCAGCGATCGCCAGCTGTGGGCCGACACCTACGATCGGGAATTGACGGCGCAGGATGTCTTCGCGATTCAGGACAACATCGCGAAGAGCGTTGCCGAAGCGCTCCGCGTGCAGCTCACGCCTGCGGAAGCCGCGGCGATATCCGAGACCGCAACGGGAAATCTCGAGGCACTGGATTACTATCATCATGCGCGCGACCTGTTCAACCGGCGTGGCTCGATCGGTCCGGACACGGAAGCGCCTCACGTTTTCGAACGGGCAGTCGCGATTGATCCGCAATTCGCCCAGGCGTGGGCAGGGCTTGCCGAGGCCCGCAGCTGGCTGATCCGCCAGGGCCTGGTCCGCGACACGGCGCCGGCCCGCGCAGCGCTCGATCACGCCGTGAGCCTGGCGCCGCACGGATCGGAGACGGCGCTGGCGCGCGGATTCTACGAGTACTACGGCAAAGGAGAGTATGCGACGGCGCTGGCCCAGTTCCGGGCCGCGCTCGCAGCGCGGCCCTCGGACGCCGTGGCCGCGGCGGGGGTCGGGTATATCCTGCGACGACAGGGCGACTGGAAGGGAGCGCTGGAAATCGAACGGCACGTGGCGGACCTCGATCCGCGGGATCCCGCTCCCTTCTGGGATTTGGGCGGCACATATCTCGCCCAGCGCCAGTACGCCGACGCGATCCGAACGCTCGACCGAGCGCTCATTCTGTATCCCGATTACGACGCGGCCCGCTACTTCCTCTATTCGACCTTCATCGCCCAGGGCGACACCGCGCGGGCTGCGCAGTTGGTTCAGGAATCCCCGGGGCACGTGAGCCCGTGGTTTCTCGCGATGTTTCAGAGCGATATCGCCACCAAGCGACGTGATTTTGGCTCCGCCATCCGAATCCTGCGCGCGGCGGTCCCGCCCAACGTTCCCTTTGCGCGCGGCAGATTGCTGCTTTTGGCGCTCTCCTATCACTACGCGGGCGATGCCAGCCACACTACCCTCTATGCCGATTCCGTGCGGCTCTTCGCCGAGGCCGATCTGCGTCGGTTGGCGGGATGGCCGGACGTCTTCGGCAGCATCGCGGATGTTCACAGCTATCTGGGGATGGCCTACGCCCTGCTCGGCCGCGCAGCCGATGCGATTCGGGAAGGGCGCGAGGCAGTCCAGATGAACCCGGTGTCGCGTGACGCCATTGAAGGTCCTCGCAGCACGGCCCACCTCGCGGCGATTTACGTGCTCACCGGCGATCGCGACAACGCGCTCGACAGGCTGCGTTTCCTGAGCTCGATACCGACCACGCATTGGCGCGTGGTCCCGGGAATGATGAGCGCCGCGATCCTCAGGCTCGACCCTCTGTACGACCCG
This sequence comes from Gemmatimonadales bacterium, assembly GCA_035519195.1. Classification (GTDB taxonomy): domain Bacteria; phylum Gemmatimonadota; class Gemmatimonadetes; order Gemmatimonadales; family GWC2-71-9; genus AG25. The sequence goes on along the minus strand of DATIWU010000127.1, from coordinate 8,024 downwards.
CTGCGGTCGGACGCGCGGTTTCAGGAGCTGGTTCGGAGCGCCCAGGCCCGGGAGTCTCGACCGTAGCGAGCTTCGGCTTATATTCGGTGCGCCATGCCGCCCGTCCGAGAGCCCCGGGACACGCTGAATTCCGCGCAGCAGGCCGCCGTCCAGTACGGCACGGAGGGTCTGCCCGACCGCCTGCCGGGTCCGCTGCTCGTCATCGCGGGGGCGGGCACCGGAAAGACCAACACCCTCGCCCACCGGGTCGCCGAGCTCCTGCTCAAAGGCGCTCTGCCGGAACGTATGCTCCTGCTCACGTTCACTCGCCGCGCCGCCGAGATCATGACGCGCCGCGCCGAACGCATCGTGACCTCGCGGGATCCGAACGGGGGCCGCGCGCGCCGGGTGTGGTCTGGGACCTTTCACGCGGTGGCGAATCGAGTGTTGCGGCTCCACGCGGCCGCGATCGGCCTCGATCCGGCATTCACCGTCCTGGATCGCTCCGATTCCGCCGACCTGCTCGACGTCGTCCGTTCTGATCTCGGCCTGGCAAAGCAGCCCACGCGGTTCCCCCAGAAAGGCACCTGCCAGGCGATCTACTCGCACGCGGTGAACAGCTCCAATCCGGTCGAACAAACGCTGGCCGCGGCCTTTCCCGCGTACGTCAATTGGACCGATGAGCTGAAGCGCTTGTTCCGGGGCTACGTGGCAGCGAAAGAACGCCGCCACTTGCTCGACTACGATGATCTGCTGCTCTACTGGTTTCATCTCATGCAGGAGCACGCCGTTTCAGACCTCGTGCGACGGCGGTTCGATCATGTACTCGTCGATGAGTATCAGGACACGAATGCGCTTCAAGCCGGGATTCTGCTGGGACTCAAGCCCGATGGTCGCGGGCTGATGGTCGTAGGGGACGATGCGCAGTCGATCTACGCATTTCGCGGCGCCACGGTCCGCAACATCCTCGATTTCCCGGCACGGTTTCAGCCACCCGCGCACGTGATCACGCTCGAGCACAACTATCGCTCGGTGCAGCCGATTCTCGATGCCGCGAACGCCGCGATCGCGCTCACCCCCGAAGGGTTCACCAAACGGCTGGTTTCGACCCGGGCGTCGGAGCAGAAACCGCTGCTCGTCTCGGCCCGGGACGAGCAGGCGCAGGCCGACGACATCGTCGCGCGCGTGCTCGCGCATCGGGAGGCGGGAATCGCACTGCACCGGCAGGCGGTCCTGATGCGCGCCGCGCATCACTCCGATCTGCTCGAGATCGAGCTCGGCCGGCACAACATTCCTTTTGTGAAGTATGGCGGCCTCAAGTTTCTCGAGGCTGCTCACGTGAAGGATGTGCTGGCGATCCTGCGCTGGGTGGAAAATCCCCGGGATTCACTCGCGTCGTTTCGCGTCCTGCAGCTCCTGCCGGGACTCGGCCCCGCACACGCACGGCGCATCGAGGAACAGCTCGCCGGCGCGGGCTTCGACCTCTCAGCGCTCGCGCGCATGGCCGTTCCTGCCTCCGCGCGGCTCGAGTGGCCGCGCTTCGCCGCTCTGCTCGAGGAGCTGCGCGGCGCGGGGCAATGGGCCGGCCAGTTCGGCCGGGTGCGGGAGTGGTACGAGCCGCGGCTCGAGCGGTTGTACGGCGCCGCCGAAGTGCGGGCGGCGGACCTGATTCAGCTCGAACACGTGGCGGCGGATCATCCGACACGCGAGAGCTTCCTGTCCGATTTGACGCTCGACCCGCCGAACGCGTCAGGCGACCTGGCCCGTGATCCGCTGCTCGATGAGGACTACCTCATCCTCTCCACCATTCACTCGGCGAAAGGCCAGGAATGGGATGTGGTCTACGTGTTGAACGTGGTGGACGGGTGCATTCCGTCGGATATGGCCAGCGGCGGCGCGGGTGAAATCGAAGAAGAGCGCCGGCTGCTCTATGTCGCGCTCACGCGCGCCCGCGACTTTCTGTACGTGATGCAACCCCACCGGTTCTACACGCACGGTCGCTCCGCCAGCGATCAGCACGTCTATGCGCCGCGCAGTCGCTTTCTGCCCGAGAGCGTGACAGCGCGGTTTGAGAGCGTGGCACATAGACAGCCGGCCGAACGATTTGAAGGCTCCACCGGAACTGCCGTCGTCGATTTGAGGGCACGCATGCGCGAGATGTGGCAGTAGACACAGGCGGTCGGTAAAGCGGCGGTCACAGGCCGCCGTGCAATCTCCGCACCGTTGCTATCGTGTCCGCCTCCTCGGGCTTCTTGTCCTCCCGATACCGCACAATGCGCGCAAACCGCAAGGCGAGTCCGCCGGGGTAGTGCGGGCTCTCCTGCACCCCATTGAATGCGACCTCGACGACCAATTCCGGTCGCACATAGACGACATGCCCCTCCCGACCAACCTCGAGCGCCGACAAGCGTTTGGTCTGCCACTCGAGCAATTCGTCCGTCATTCCCTTGAAGGTCTTCCCGAGCATGACGAACCCGCCCGCCGGATCGCGCGCGCCCAGGTGCAGATTCGACAGCCAGCCGCGGCGGCGGCCATGCCCCCATTCCGCCGCGAGCACCACCAGATCGAGCGTGTTCGCCTGCTTGATCTTGACCCAGCCCGTGCCGCGAGCGCCGGCCTCGTACGGCGCAGTGAGACTCTTGGCCATGAGTCCCTCGTGCCCGAGCGCCAGGGACGACGCGAAGAACGCCTGCGCTTCAGCTCGATCCCGCGTCACGATGCGGGCCGGTCGTGCCGCCGCCGGCACGTGCGCCGCGAGGGTCTCGTACCGGCGGGAGTACGGCTCCGCCAACAACGTGGCACCGTTCGCATAGAGCACATCGAAAAAGAACGGCGTCAACGGCAGCGTGCCGCGGAGCGACTCGACATCGAGCTTCCGGCCAAAGCGCCGCATGGTCGCTTGAAACGGCCGGGGACGCCCGTCGCTCTTGAGCGCGATGGCTTCCCCGTCGAGGATCACACTCTCCAATGGGAAATCCCGAACCAACTCGACGACTTCGGGAACCGCTGCCGTGACTTCGTTCAAGAGGCGCGAGAACACTCGGACGTCGCGTCCGGACTTATGCACCTGGATTCGCGCGCCATCGAACTTGAACTCGAATGCGCCGTTCCCGCCAAGCTGGCCCAGCGCGTCATCAACGTCGCGTGCCGTCTGCGCGAGCATCGGCTTGAGGGGTTGAAACAGCTGCACCGCGAAGCGCGACAACCCGGAGGCGCCCTCGGCGAGTGCCGCGCGCGCCACGGGACCGAGATCGCCGGCCAGCATGCCGGCCCGCCGGACGTCCGCCGCGGGTAATCCCGCCGCTCGGGCGACGGCTTCAACCATGAGTCCTTCCAACGCCCCCTGACGCAGCTCGCCCGTCAGTAGTCGGACGAGAAAGTCCTGCTCGGCGGAAGTTGCGCTTGCGAACAGCTTGCTCAGGTCGCCCGCCCGCGCCGCGGCCGAGCCCTTGCCAGTCGTGCTCGCGATGCGCCGCAGAACGGCATCCACGTCCTCGATCTCGAGAGTCGAGGCCCCTGCCGCGGCGCCTTTGGCTCGCTCCAGGGTCGCCCACCCGATGCCGAGCTTGGACTGCCGGATCGTGCCTGACGTGTAGGCGATCACCGATTCGAGCTCGTCCGGCTTGGCCTGCCGCAGCAGCCCGGCCAAAAGCTCGATCTTCGCAAGCCGGCTCGATGTGGCGGCAACGCCGTGAGACGCAGCGACGAGTTGCGAGAGAAGCATAGGGGAATAATGGCGGCCGATGCAGCGGCGGTCGATTATGTTTGAGCCATGTCCTCCGTCCGCGTCCTCGTCGGCACCCACAAGGGTGCGTTCATCCTGAGCTCCGACGGAAGACGCCAGCGCTGGGACGTGAGTGGGCCGCATTTCGCGGGTTGGGAGATCTACCATTTGAAGGGATCCCCGGCGCACCCCAACCGGATCTACCTGTCGCAGTCCACCGGTTGGTTCGGGCAGCTCATCCAGCGGTCGGATGACGGTGGCAAGACGTGGGAAGCGGTGGGCAACAAGTTCGTATACGAGGGTGTGCCCGGCACTCATCAATGGTACGACGGCACTCCACACCCGTGGGAATTCAAGCGCGTGTGGCACATCGAGCCGTCGCTCACCGATCCCGACACCGTGTACGCGGGCGTCGAGGACGCCGCGCTGTTCCAGAGCACGGATGGCGGGAAGAACTGGCACGAGCTTCCCGGCCTGCGTGAGCATGGCACCGGGCCGCGGTGGCAGCCGGGCGCCGGCGGCTTGTGCCTCCACACGATCTTACTCGATGCCCAGCATCCGGATCGCATCGTGATCGCGATCTCCGCGGCGGGCGCGTTTCGCTCGGATGATGGCGGCAAGAGCTGGCGCCCGATCAACCGCGGGCTCAAGTCGCAATACATCCCCGATCCCGAGGCGGAGGTCGGTCATTGCGTGCATCACATCGCCATGAACAAAGCCCGGCCGGACGTCCTCTTCATGCAGAAGCACTGGGACGTGATGCGCTCAAACGATGGCGGTGACTCGTGGACTGAGATCAGCGGGAATCTCCCCACGGATTTCGGGTTTGCGATCGACGTGCACGCCCACGAGCCGGAGACCGTGTACGTGGTGCCGATCACGAGCGACTCGGAACACTTCCCGCCCGAGGGGAAGCTGCGGGTGTATCGCAGCCGCACCGGCGGCAACGAGTGGGAGCCATTGACCAACGGGCTGCCGCAGCACGACTGCTACGTGAACGTCTACCGCGATGCGATGGCGGTCGACTCGCTCGATCCCTGCGGTGTGTATTTCGGCACGACCGGAGGGCAGGTGTATGCGTCGCCGAACGCGGGCGACCGCTGGATGCCGATCGTGCGCGATCTCCCCGCCGTACTCTCGGTCGAGGTACAGACGCTGACGTGATTCGCGTGGTGCTCCCGCCGCATCTTCGCACGCTGGCGCGCGTGGGCAGCGAAGTCGCGCTCGATCTCGAGGGGCCCGTCACACAGAAGTCGGTGCTCGATGCGCTGGAAGCGCGCTATCCGGTGCTCCGGGGAACGATCCGCGACTACGGCACGCAAGTCCGCCGCCCCTTCATCCGCTTCTTTGCGTGCGAGCGCGATCTCTCCCACGAGCCCGCCGAGCAACCGCTGCCCGAGGCCGTTGCGCACGGCACGGAGCCGCTGCTCGTGGTCGGGGCTATTGCGGGAGGCTGACACCGTACCGCCCATGTCACTCGTCTTCCTGATCTCTCCCGCGAGCTGCGCCGGTACACGCGCCAAGGCCTTGCTCGCGAGGCGCTCCAGCGCGCTCGAGCAGGATCTCGAGAGCGGCGGGGTGACGCTCGGGCAACTCTTTGCCTACCTGAGCAGCCTCTACTTTCGCGGCAAGCTGGCCTACGCCATGCGCTTCGGAGCGCCGCCCGCGGGCTGGCCGCCGGGACTCGTCATCGCACCTGGCCGCGGGCTGGTTTCACCCGAGGCCACGATGCGATTCGACGATTTGCGGGCGATGGCGGAGGTCCCGGTCGACCCCGACGAGCCGCGCTATCGCGGTCCTCTGGTGCGGGACGCCCGAGCGCTAGCGCAGGCACTCCCGTCGGGCGGAACGGTCGTGCTCCTCGGCAGTGTCGCGACGGACAAATACCTCACGCCGCTGCTCGAGGTGTTTGCCGAACGGCTGCACTTCCCCGCCGCATTCGTTGGGCGAGGCGACATGAGCCGCGGCGGCCTGCTGCTCCGCTCGGCCGCAGCGGGAACCCCGCTCGAGTATGTCCCCGTACTAGGGGCCGTGCGGCACGGCTCGCGGCCGCCGCGGTTAGACCGGCTGCGTCGCCACCCGGCCGGACCCGCCCAGGGTACGGCGCGCATCGAGACTCACAGGCCCCGCCCCGAACCACGCGATCAGTAGCGCGCCGCCGAGCATCGACAGGTTCTTCATGAACATCCCCAACTGCATTTGAGCCATCATCGGATCGGACACGGCCCAGAAGTTGTGCATCGTCGGAGTCACGCTGACGAGAAACAGTACGATCAGCCAGGCGCCGATCTTCGCGCGGTAGCCCAAGAGGACGCTGATTCCGCCAAGACACGCAATCACCCCCGATAGTGGCACGAGGATATTGGCGGCCGGGATGCCCTGATGCGCCGCATATCCGATGGCTTGCGGTGTGAAGTGCGTTCGGCCGGCAAGAATGAAAATCAGCGAGAACAAGACCCTTCCCAGCGGGACGAGTGGACGCATGGACCCTCCTGTTAGTGTGCGCTGAGCCGCGATTGCAACCTTCCGGTTGAAACGCCTGTCCAGAGCAGAATGTTGCAATCCATTCTCCTGGTCTTCGCGCTGGTGGGCAGCGCCCCCTTCGCTTCGAACCGCGACACGCTGCGCCACGCGGTTGCGTGGGGGCCGGTACTCGATCGGATCCTCGAAATCCTCGCGGCGCGACACCCTGATGCGTTCGCCCGGGTGGGCCGCCGGCAATTCCAGATCGGGGTCGATGCGCTCCGGCGCGAGCTGCCGCGCGAGGACGACGCGACGGTCACCGTGCGTCTCATGCAGCTCGTCGCGTCGCTCCAGGATGGACACACCCAGCTCGAACCGGTGCGCGACACCGCGTTCGCGCATTGGTTTCCGGTGCGGTTCTATGCGTTCGCGGACGGACTCTACATCACGGCAATCGACCGCCCGCACCAGGCGATCGTGGGAACACGCGTCACGCGCATCGGGGACCTCGCCGCGGACGAGGCCCTTCGAAGGGCCGAAACCGTGATGGGCGCCGACAATGCATGGGGGCAGCGCGAAAACAGCTTCGCGCTTTCCAACGCGACCATGTTGCACGCGATGGGAATCTCGCCGGACCCGCATGCGGTAACGCTCGAGGTCGAGCAGGGCGGCACACGCAGGAAGGTCCGGCTTGAATCCGTGCATGTGGCGGATGGCTCGTTCGATGGCCGGTTCCGGGGCGAGATGTTTCCACCATTCCGCAACGATTCCATTCCGTGGGTGACCGCGTTCGCAGGCCGCGCCCCGCGCGATTTCCGGGTGCGCGATTCGCGGCTGCCGCTGCATTTGCGCTACCGCCTGCACTACTTCTGCGAGCCGGTGAACGACGGCCTGTACGTACAAATAAATTTCATGGCCAATGCCGATTCGCAGAGCTTCGAACAGTTCACCGACTCCGTATTCCACCGGCTCGACCGGAATCCGGTCAGAAGACTCGTCATCGACCTGCGGTACAACAGCGGTGGCAATGGGGATCTGGTGCCGCGGTTCGCGGATGCGTTGAAGGTCCGCGCGCCAAGGCCGCCCTGGCGGCAGCTCTATGTGTTGCTGGGCCCGAAGACGTTCAGTGCGGCCATCATGCTGGCTCACGGCATTCAGGCGAGCGTTCCCGACGCGGTCACGGTCGGAGAGCCCAGCGGAGCGGGCTACAACAGTTTCGGCGATCCCATGGACTTCGAGATCGAAGGCACCGGACTCCGCCTGTCGGTCTCCACGTTGTATCACCAGCTCGGCCGCTTCGACGACTTCCGCCCTTACATCCCGGTGAACCTCCCCGCCGTAATGACGGCGCGGGACTACTTCGCCGGTCGGGATCCCCCACTCGAGCTCGTGCTGGGAAATGACGAAACGCGAAGCCTCACCGCGCTACTGAGAACCGACGGGCCCGCGGCCGCGACCGCGGCTTTCCTGGCTCGGGAGAGCCGGTATGGTGGGCTCGCGTGGTGGGAGCCGTTTTCGGAACGGTCCGTGAATACGATCGGGTACGAAATGCTGCGCGACGGGAATCGTGAGGGAGCGGCCGCCACATTCGCTCTGAACACGCTCGCCTACCCCGCATCATGGAACACCTGGGACAGCTATGGAGAGGCGCTCGCGCTGCTGGGCCACGCGCAAGCGGCGCGGAACGCCTACCAGCGTTCCCTCACACTGAACCCCGGGAACGCGTCGGCCCGGACGTATCTCGAGTCGCATTCGCCCTAGCACTACCCGGACGGCAGCACTCGCAGTACGGTCGAGCATTGGGCGGGCGGAAGCTGTAGTTTCCGCCCGCATGCACGATCTCCTCAGCGCTATCATC
>DATIWU010000126.1:0-2966 GCA_035519195.1 Gemmatimonadales bacterium | reverse complement strand
GTCGGTGGCGTTCTTCTTGTTGGCGCCGTACGCAGGGGCGAAGATCAGGTCGATCGATGATTCGGAGAGCGGAACGATGTACTGCGGGTAGCGACGCCAGTCGGCGTACGCGCGCTGCACCGCCACTTTGCCACGAATGATCTCCGACTGGAGCAGTCGTTTCAGCTCCGTTTGGAGGTCAGACCGTATGGCCATTGTGACATTGTCGAAATCGATCAGCAGGGCGGCGTTGGGAGCATGGGCGGGCGGCTCCTTGTAGGGTGGCCGGACCAAGTGACCATGCGGCTGTTGGATCATGTGTTGTGCTCGCTTCGGAGTGCGCAAACAGAGCAGACCCCGACCTCGCTCTGGCTGCGTACTGAAACCAGAGAGCGGCGGGAGCCCGTCAGTTCGGGCAAGTTGTGAATGGCGACTGCTTTCGCGTCAGAACGCGTGTCAATTACTGGTCGCCCATCTCGTTGTGTGCGGCAGGGACTGCGGGCAGGACGCCGATCTCACCGCGGCGCGCCACGACTGCACCCGGCTCCATGCCGGAGGGCCAAGCGCTGCCGGATGTTTGAAGCTCCAGCCTACAACCCTGCATCTTCAGTGCCTTGAAAATAAACAACTTGCAGTAAAATGAACAAGGGGTCACTCCCCCAACACCTTGACGATGACACGTTTCCTGCGCTGCCCGTCCCATTCCCCGTAAAACACCCGCTGCCAGGGGCCAAGGTCGAGCTTGCCTCGCGTGATCGGGACGATGACCTCATGACCGATGGTCAGGCTACGCAAGTGCGCCGCGGCGTTATCCTCGCCGGTGTCGTTGTGGTGATATCGCCCGGGGTCCCACGGCGCGATCGTCTGCTCGAGCCAGCGCAGGATATCGTCCCACAAGCCCGACTCGTGGTCGTTCACGAATACCGATGCGGTAATGTGCATGGCGGAGACGAGCACGAATCCCTCCGCCACACCGGAGAGCCGCACCTGCTCCTCGACGGTATCCGTAACATCAATGACCTCCTGGCGATGCTTCGTCGTGAACCACAAGTAATGCGTATGCGACTTCATCCCAATCCCCCTGTGTCGAATTGTCGCACCCCGGCTTTGACCCTAGATTGAGGCCACAATATGCCGCTTTCGTTCCGCCAGCGGATTTTCCTGGTGCTCGCGGCGGTGACGGCGGTGCCGACCCTGCTCGCCGTCATCGGATGGGCGCTTGCCGCCCGGGTGAATGCGCCTGCGGCAGGCGCCCGGGCTTCGCTGGAAGAAGTCGCGGGCTCCACGCGCCGGATGCTGCAGCACGTGGACACGACCGCGCTCGATGCGAGCGGCCGCGCGGCCGTGCGCGCCCATCTCGATCTGGTCTCGAATTCTCTCAGCCTCGCGCGCCGGGCGGAAACCTACTTCCGCTATTACGCGGGCGGCTTCCTCGCGGTCATCGTGCTGCTCGGAGCGGTGATGCTGTTCGCGGCGGTGCGGCTCGCCGGACACCTGTCGCGCCAGCTGTCGCGCCCGATCGATGGGCTCGTGGGATGGACCAGGTTGATCAGAAGGCGCCTGCCGCTGCCCGAGGGCCCCCCGCCGCGTGGTGCGCCGGAGTTCGAAGCGCTGCGCGATGCGCTGCGGGATCTCGCGTCCGCCATCGAAACCGCGCGTGCCCGCGAGCTCGAAGGGGAGCGGCTCAGGGCGTTTCGGGAGGTGGCGCGGCGCGTCGCGCACGAGATCAAGAATCCGCTGACCGCGATGCGGATCGCGGTGGATCAACTCGGGCGGACGGGCGGTCAGGCGGTCGGGCGGACCGAGGTGGCCGTCGAAGTGCTCGCCGCGGAGACGGAACGGCTCGAGCGCCTGGCGCGGGAATTCGCGGATTTCGGCCGGCTGGCTGAGGGCCCCCGCAGTGAGGTGGACGTGGTCGAGCTGCTCCTCGAGCTGGGACGGACGTCGGTCCCCGAAGGCGTGAAAGTCAACGTGCAGGCGCAGGGGGACCGCCGCTCGCTGTTGGGCTACTACGATCCCTTGCGCCGCGCGTTCTCGAATCTGCTGCGCAACGCGTCCGAATCCATGGATGGCCAGGGAACAATCGACATTACCGTGAACGGCAACGGAACCTCGACCCCGGACTCCGCTCATCCGCTGATCGTGACCATCTCCGATCATGGCGAGGGCATTCCAGCCGACCTGCGCCAGCGGGTATTCGAGCCGTACTTCACGACCAAAGGCGATGGCACGGGCCTCGGGCTCGCGCTGGTGCGGCAGACACTCGAAGCCCATGGCGGAACGATCGACGCCGGCGAAACGCCCGGAGGCGGCGCCACGTTCACGCTGACGTTTCCGACATGAGCCCGCGCGTGCTCGTGGTCGATGACGAGCCGAATATCCGGCGCATGCTGGGCGCGCTGCTCGGCGCCGAAGGGTTCGAAACCGAGGAAGCCCCGAACGGAACGGCGGCCCTGAATGCCGTCGCCGACCGCCCTCCCGATGCCGTCCTGCTCGATCTCCTGATGCCACCCGGGCCCGACGGCCTTCAGACCCTCGAAGCGCTGCGGCAGCGGGCGCCTGACATTCCGGTGGTGATGATGAGCGGCAAGGCGACCCTCGGTGATGCCGTCCGCGCGACCAAGCTCGGGGCGTTTCAATTCCTCGAGAAGCCGCTCACACCCGAAGGCGTGCTCGTGGCGCTGCGCGGCGCCCTCGAGTTGGCGCGAACGCGCGCGGAGAACCGGCGGCTGCACGATGCGCTCGGACACGGCGATCCACTCGTGGGCGCCAGCCAGGCGCTGGAAAACCTGCGGGCCCTCATCACGCGTATCGCACCGACGGAGGCGCGGGTGCTCATTACCGGGGAGTCGGGCACCGGAAAGGAGCTCGTGGCCTCGGCCATTCACCGTCAAAGCGGGCGCTCCCGGGGCCCGTTCGTCTGCGTAAACAGCGCCGCCATCCCGAAGGACCTGGTCGAATCGGAGATGTTCGGTCACGAGCGCGGC
>DATIWU010000125.1:0-10775 GCA_035519195.1 Gemmatimonadales bacterium | reverse complement strand
GGGGGGGGGGGGGGGGGCGGCCGCCAGACATCAGCCGTATGAGTCCCGAGGAACGGGCGACCCGCCTCTACAATCGCGTCATGACTTTGCACGCGGCCGGTAAGACGGACAGCGCGGAGTTTTTCCTGCCGATGGCGTTGCAGTCGTACGCGATGCTGCCGTCGCTCGACGTCGACGCACGGTATCACGTCGGCGTGCTGCATCTCGCGGGGGGCGATGCGGCCGGTGCGCTCGAGCAGGCGGATTCGATCCGCCGGGTCGCGCCGACGCACTTGTTCGGGTTCATGTTACGCGCCCGCGCCGACGAAGCCGAGCACAACGCGAGCGGCGCGCTGCAGGCATACCGGGATTTTCTCCGTAACGAAGCGGCTGAACGCGCGAAGCATCTGCCCGAATACGACGAGCACGCGCAGAACCTGCAGGCGTTCCACACCCAGGCCGCCGAAGCGACGAGCGGATCGGCCCCCAAACCGGCAGGCTAATGCGCGCGCCGGTTGCGATTCTCGCGAGTCTCGCCGCCGCCGCCATTTCGTCGCCGCTCATGGCGCAGCGCGCGCAATCAACGATCGGCACCTATACCCCCCCGCGCGGCTGGCCCGCCCGGCAGCGCACGTTCGATTTGCTCCACCAGAGCATCGCGGTGGGCTTCGACATGGCGCATCGGGGCCTCAACGGAGCCGTGACGACCCGGCTCGTGGTGCTGCGAAATCCGACCGACACCATTCGCCTCGATGCGTCGCACCTCACGATCGATGGCGTTCGTGATCGCAACGAAAAACCGCTGCGGTTCACGTACGACACCACGCACGTGACGGTGCGGTTGTCGAAGCGGGCGCTGGCGGGCGACACCGTCGAGTTCACGATTCGCTATCACGGCACGCCGGAGCGCGGCGTCTACTTCGTGCCGCGGCGCCAGGTCATCTGGACGCAGAGCGAGGCCAACGAAACGAGCTCGTGGATTCCCACCTACGACGCCCCCAACGACAAGACCACGTGGGAATTCTTCGTCACCGCCGATTCGGGAATGAAGGTGCTTTCGAATGGCAGGCTCACGGGGACGACGCCGGTCGATGGCGGCGTCCATGTGGTCTGGCACTGGTCGCAGGACCTGCCGGCATCCACCTATCTCTATTCGGTGGTGGTGGGGCCGTTCACCGTGCTGCGGGACGAGTGGCGGGGAATTCCGGTCGAATACTGGGTCTATCCGGATACGGTGAACGCGGCGTGGCGGACCTTCGGCGAGACGCCGTCCATGATCGAGCTGTACTCGCGTCTGGTCGGCGTGCCGTTCCCCTGGGCCAAGTACGATCAGTCGGCCATTCCGGATTTCACGTACGGGGGAATGGAAAACGTCACCGCCACGACGCAAAGCGACCTCGCATTGCACGGTGAAGCCGACGAGCCGGAGCAAACCGGCCGCTCGCTGGTCGCGCACGAGCTGGCCCATCAGTGGTTCGGCGACCTCACGACCACAGCCGACTGGGCCGATATCTGGCTCAACGAAGGCATGGCGACGTACATGGAGTCGGTCCAGCTCGAGAAGACGCGTGGTTTCGCGGCCGCGCAGCTCGAATGGTACGACCAGCAGCAGCAGGCCATGCAGGCCGACCTGGCGCAGGAGCGGCCACTCGTGTGGGGCGAATACGAAGGATCGGACCCGATCGTCCTGTTCTTCTCGGGCCACGTGTATCCCAAGGGAGCCCAGGTCGCGCATCAGTTACGACGGCTGTTGGGCGATTCCCTGTTCTGGGCGGGGCTGCACCGCTTTTTGACGGACAACGCCTACAAACCGGTCACCACCGCCGATTACGCGGTCGCGTTCGAGCGCACGTGCCGCTGCGATCTCGACTGGTTCTTCGACCAGTGGGCCTACGGGATCGGCTACCCCAAGGTGCGGTTCGCACGCCGGTACAATCCGGCCGCGAAGACGCTCGAGATCACCGTTTCGCAGACACAACGCATCGACTCCGTACATCCGGTGTTCCGGTTCCCGGTTACGCTCCGAGTGTCGACCCGTGACTCGGTGATCCGGCGCAACGTCATGGTGTCCAAGGCGAACGAGTCGTTCACCCTGTCCCTGCCCGGCGCGCCGGTCTCGTTCCGGTTTGATGAAGGCGGCTGGCTCCTGGGCGAGGTGACGGGCGATTTGACCAGCGCCGAGCTCGCCGACCAGGCCGAGCATGACGTCGACGTGGCGGGACGCCACTGGGCGCTGGTCGCGCTGGCGAAGCTGTCCGACTCGCTCGCCACGGCCGCGCGCCGTCTCATCGCGCTGAACGAGCACGAAGTGGAGCTGCGCAGGATGGCGGTCGAGCAGCTTGCCCGAGACTCAGGGGGGGACGTCGTCGCGGTGGTCCGCTCGGCGCTGCGCGACCCCGCAAGCGAGGTCCGGGCCGAGGCGCTCATGACGCTCGACTCGCTCGACCGGGCCGGGGCCAAGGCCGCGGCAGAGGCAGCGTTCGGCGGTGACCCGAGCGACTATGTGAGAGCCCACGCGCTCCGGGTGTTACTGCGTGAAGCCCCGGACCAGGCCTTCCCGCTCGTGCTCGAGGCGACCAAGCCCGACAACTCGTTGGTGCTGCGCTTCACAGCGGCGCGGCTCCTCGGGGGCGTACGCGATCCGCGCGCCGCCGACGCCTTGACGAGTCTCACCGATCCCAGGGAACCTCGTGACCTGCGTATCCTCGCGCTCCGCGCGCTGGGGCAAGTCGACAATCAGCGGGCCTCGAGCGCCTGTGTGCGCGCGATCTCGGACCCGGATCCGCTCTTTGCGGTAGCGGCGGTGCGCGAGCTCGCGGACATCGGGGGAGCGGACGGCCGCGATCGGCTTGCGGCGGCGGGAAAGGCGGAGAGTCGGGTAACGGTGCGCTCGGCGATCAACGAGGTCCTACAGGGCCGTTAGGGACTCCTCAAGGCGATCGCAACGCGTCCACGATATTGAGCCGCGCCGCTCGCACCGCGGGCAGGAATCCCCCCACCACGCCCATCACGACCGCGAACAGGAGCGCGGCCACGATCACGTCGGGCGACAGGCGGAACCCGAATCCGATCTCCGAGAACGAGTTGAAGTTCATGGTCGACACGTGCGCGAAGGACAGGAGCGACGCCAGGGCGATACCGGCGAGCCCGCCCACGATCGCGAGGACGATTGCCTCGAGGAGAAACGCTCCGAGCACGTTGCGCCGCCGGAAGCCGAGCGCGCGCATCGTACCGACCTCGACCACGCGGTTGGCCACGGCGGCATACATCGTGATCATCGCCCCGATCATCGCGCCCACCGAAAAGATGATTGTCACGACGAGGCCCAGAATCCGGATGAACGTCGCGAGGCCCTGAGACTGTTCGCGGTAATACTGCTGCTCGGGTTTGAGATCGATATACTGGGCGCGCGGGTCGGCCTGGAGTCGCGTCTGGAGCGGCGCGAGCTGCGTCGGATTCTGGAGTTTGAGCGTGACTGACGAGTACACCGGGCGGCCGAACGCCTGCATCTGCTGATCCACGTCTCCCCAGATCTCGGAATCGAATCCGGTGTGCCCCGCGTCGAACACTCCCACCACGGTCCAGCGGTCCCCACCGAACGTGAGCTGCGATCCAATCGAGGCGCCGGCAAAGCGGTCGGCCACGTTGCGGCCCACGATCACCTCGTGGGTGCCGAACGTGAACTGGCGCCCCTCCGTGACGCGAACGCCGGGGCGCAGCGCGAGCGACTGGGGGGACACGCCGCGCACCGACACGTTCGTGACGTCGTGCGTTCCCTTGCGCGTCAGGTTAATGACGACCATCAGCTCTTTCGCGATGACGGGGTGACCATCCGGGCCCGTCACCACTTCGGGCTGTGATTCGAGAATGCTCGCCGTCTGGCGATCGATCTGGCTCACGAGCTCCGAGTTCGCCGAGCGCCGCAGCACGATCACGTTGTCGGGCCCGCCGGTGTCGACGAGCGTCGCCTGGAGCCCGCGCGCGAGCATGAGCACGCCCGCGAACACGAAGACGACGAGTGTCACGCCGGTAATGGTGAGCAGCGTCGTCACGCGCCGCGCCCACAAGCTGCGCCACACATAGGCAAACGGGATTTTCATCCGACCGTCCTCAGGCCCTCGACGATAGACGTCCGGACGGCGCGGCTCGCCGGCAACGCCGCCGCGGCCAGGGCCGCGGCGGCCGCCACCCCGATCGCCAGGGCGATTGTCACGGGCTCTACCCGGATGACCGGGAAGAACGTCGGCAGCGCGAGGCCGAATCCCCGCACGATGGGAAAGGTCAGCAGGACCCCCAGCAGGCCGCCCGCCAATCCCACCACGAGCGATTCGCTGAGGATGAACCCGGCGATGTGACGCCCTTCGAACCCCAGCGTTTTCAGGACGGCGTACTCCCGGCGCCGCTCACGCACGGCCATCAGGATCGTATTGGCGAGCACGAGCAGGATGATTCCAATGATCACGAGCGAAATGACCTTGAGGGAGGTGATGATCGCGCTCGACATGGAGACGAAGCTCTGCTGAAATTCGCGCTCGCTCTCGGTCTTCGTGGGCGCGCGGGAATTCGTGTACATCGTGTCGATCGTGGCCGACACTCGCGCCATGGCACTCGGCGGATCCACGCGCGACACGAACCAGCCCGCATCCGTCGCGCGGCCCGGCTCGCGGGCCTTGACCTGCTCGTACAGGTAATCCCAGTGGAACAGCATCTGCGTCTCATCCACCGAGGGATCGCGGCCCGTGTAGATGCCGCGGACCACCCACTGCCAGGCGCCGGGATAGATATCGCCCTGCATCGAGATCACGTCGCCGATCTTGAAGCCGTGCTGGGCCGCCACCTTGCGGCCCAGGATGCAGGCGCTGCGTTCCTGTTTGAAGGCGGCCAGCTGGTCCTTCGGCACAATGAGCTCGGGGTACAGGTCGAAGTAGGTGTCGGCGTCCACCGCGAAGCGGGGCCAGAAATTCTTGAAGTCGTTCGGGTCGCCATACACGCCGCCGAACCAGTTCGCCCACGACAGCGCGGTCACGCCGGGCACCCGGCCGATCTGGTCGCGATCCACGAGCGGCACGGGGAAGATGATGGACACCCGGTGGCGCGTGATCATCCGGTTCGTTGCCGACGCCGTGACCCCGGCGTTCCACGCGGTCACGATCGTGCGGATCAGGCCGAACGCCATCACGGCCGTGGCGATGCCGCAGATCGTGAGAATCGTCCTGAGCCGGTGGCGGAAGGCGTTGCGCAGTGCGATGCGCCAGACTCTCATTGCAGCTCGCCCTTCTCGAGGTGCCGCACGGTGTGGGCGCGCTCGGCGGCATGCGGATCGTGCGTGACCATGACGATCGTCTTCTTGAACTCGCGATTGAGCCGCTCGAGCAACGTCAGGATCTCCTCGGCCGACTGGCGGTCCAGGTCGCCCGTCGGCTCGTCCGCTACGATGATCGTGGGATCGGGGGCGATGGCCCGCGCGATCGCGACGCGCTGCTCCTGCCCACCGGAGAGTTGCCGGGGGTAGTGCTCGACCCGATCGGCGAGGCCCACGAGCGCCAGCGCCGTCTGGACGTGCTGGCGGCGATCCGCCTTGGAGAGCGACGTGAGGAGCAGCGGCAGCTCGACGTTCTCGTAGGCGGTCAGCACGGGAATGAGATTGTAGAACTGGAACACGAATCCGATGTGCCGCGCGCGCCACTTGGCCAGCTCGGACTCGCTGAGTCGCGTCACGTCCGTACCGGCGACGCTCAGGGAGCCCTCGGTGGGACGATCGATTCCGGCGATCAGGTTGAGCAGCGTCGTCTTCCCCGAGCCCGATGGCCCCATCAGAGCGATAAATTCCCCCTCGGGGACCGAGAGCGTCACGTTGCGCAGCACCGGGATGGCCATGCTGTCGCGTCGATACGACTTCGAGAGACCACGGATATCGATGATGGCAGCGGCCATGCCGCGTTTCTCCTCAGCGAATTTTGACCTTGGTTCCGGATCGCAGGCCGGCATCGACGCTATCGATCACCATCGTGCCCGCGCCGATGCCCTGCGCGATGGCCACCGTATTGGCGAACCGGCGACCCAGTGTGACCGCTACTTCGACAGCCCGGTCTTTGTCGACCATGTACACAACGGAGCGGCTGTTTCGCTCCGCCACAGCACTGGACGGTACGACCAGCACCGGAGTGGTATCCGGCGCACCGCCGGCGCTCGAATCCGGGCGCGGAAGAAAATGCGCTTTGGCGCTCATCTCCGGTAGGACGCGCGCATCGTAGGAGCGGAACGCCACCTTGACCAGAACCGTCGCCTTGGCCCGATCGGCCGTCGGGACGATCTTCGTCACGTACCCCGGATAGCGGACATCGGGATAGGCGTCAAGCACGATTTCGCACGGCTGGCCGAGCGAGACCGCCTCGAGGTTCGCCTCGGAGACGTCGGCCTCCACCTCGAGCGACTTCAGATCGGCGATCGTCACCACCGCCGCCTTCGAAAACGCGCTGGCCGCGAGCGGCGCCACCACTTCGCCGACGTCGGCGTTCTTGCTCAGCACCGTGCCGTCGAAGGGGGCCCGGATCACGGTATTCTCGAGCGCGACCTGGGCCGCCTGGACCGTCGCTTCGGCGACGGCGATGCCGCTCCGGACCTGCAGGTAACGGGCTTCGGCGGAGTCCACCGCCGCCAGCGTGGTGAAATTCGAATCGTGCAGCTGGCGCATGCGCTGGAGCGACTGCTCCACGTTGTGCAGGTCGGCGCGGCTCAGCTCGAGGTTGGCCTGCGCCTGGGCCAGCTGGGCGCGGACGTCCGAATCCTCGAGGCGGGCGATCACCTGCCCCGCCTTGACCCGATCACCCTCGACCACGCCCAAGTACACGATCCGGCCGGTGCCCTTGGATGCCACGGCCGCTTTCCGCTGCGCCACGACATAGCCGCTGGCGACGAGCGCCGCTTGCACTCGGGTAGGAGAGATCAGCGTGGCTTGAATCAGGTGCACTTCGGTCGCCCGAGCCAACCGGCTCCGCACGATGCCGATGGCGCCCAGCCCGACGACGAACGCCGTCGCAACGAGAATCCAGCGCGAGCGACGACCGGGCGTGCCATCGCTCGGACGTGGCGATGATTCGGTGCGGTTGATGCGCAGCGCGGAGAGATCGGCGTCCTTCACTTCCATCGGGTGACGGTCGCCGGGCCCCGGAGGGGTGTCAAGTGCTCGAAAGGGAAAGGGGGAGGGGAAAGCGGTGCGCGTTCGGCACCGGCTTACCCTTCCCCCTGCCCTGTTGCCCTTCCCCTGCTCTTACTGGACCGCGTTCACCATGTCGAAGATCGGCAGGTACATGGCGACCACCATGCCGCCCACGATCACGCCGAGTACCACGATCATGATCGGCTCCATGAGCGAGATCAGGGTCGAGACCGCGGCGTCGACTTCCTCGTCGTAGAAGTCCGCGATCTTGGTGAGCATTTCGTCGAGACCGCCGGTCTGCTCGCCCACCGCGATCATCGAAATCACCATGGGCGGGAACACCTTCGACTTCTGGAGCGGGGCCGCGATCGTTTCACCGCCCGCGATCGACGCGCGGGATTCCATGACGGCATTGTGAATCACCTGGTTACCCGCGGTGCGCGCCGTGATTTCGAGGCCGTCCAAAATCGACACGCCGGAGGAAATCAGCGTGCCCAGCGTGCGCGTGAACCGCGACACCGCCGATTTGCGCAGCAGGTCGCCGACCACGGGCGCCTTGAGCAGGAACGTGTCGATCTGGAGCTTGCCGGGCGGCGTCTTGTAGTAGCGGTTGATCGAGAACACCGCGAAGCCCAGCACGCCGCCGATCGCCCACCAGTAGTGCTTCAGCAGGTTACTCGCGCCGATCACGATCCGCGTGGGGAGCGGGAGCTCGAGGTTCACCGACGCGAACATGTTCTGGAACGTCGGAATCACGAAGATCAGGAGCACGGTGACCGCGATGGCGGCCACCGACATGATCACGATCGGGTAGACCATCGCGCCCTTCACCTTGCGGACGATGGCGTCGTTCTTTTCCAGGAACTGCGCGAGCCGGATCAGGATCGTGTCGAGAATACCGCCGGCCTCGCCCGCCGCGACCATGTTGACGAACAGGTCGGAGAACGCCTTGGGCTGCTTGCGCATCGCGTCGGCCAGCGTGTGGCCGCTCTCGACGTCGTAGAGCACCTGGCGCGTCACGCTCGCCAGATTCTTGTTTTCGGTTTGCTGCGCCAGGATGTCCAGCGCCTTCACGAGCGGCAGACCCGCGTTGATCATCGTGGCAAACTGGCGCGTGAGAATGACGATATCGCGCGTCTTGATGCGGCCGCCGAGCCCGAGGTTGAGCTTGAACTGTTTCGGCGCCGCCCGCACCTGGACCACGAGCAAGCGGCTCTTCCGCAGGTGTGAGACGACGTCGTCCCGCGAGGGGAGATCGATCTCTCCCTGCTGGAGCTGCCCTTTCAGGGTTCGCGCAGTGTACTGGAACAGCGGCATGGGCCGGGCCCTCCTGGGCTACGCTAGCGCCGCGCGGCGAGCTTCGGTTGACTGCCGCTCGTGGCGGTACCGGCGGCAGGCAAGCCTTCGCGCTCGTCGATCGGCGGCTCGCCGATCATGCGGAGAAATTCATTCGGACTCGACGCGACCCGGAGACACTCGTCCTTGGTCACCTCGCGCCCCATGTACAGCTGATACAACGCATCCACGAGCGTCTGCATGCCGTATTTCTTGCCGGCCTGCATCGCGGATTCGATCTGGTGGACCTTATCGTCGCGGATCAGCGCCCGGATCGCGGGGGTGCACACCATGATCTCGGCCGCCATCACGCGCCCCCGGCCCTTCGCTTTTTGCAGCAGCGTCTGGGTGATCACTCCCTCGAGCACGAAGGCGAGCTGCGCGCGGATCTGGGACTGCTGGTGCGCGGGGAAGATGTCGATGATGCGGTTGATGGTCTCCGCCGCGGAGTTGGTATGCAGCGTGGCGAAGGCGAGGTGGCCCGTCTCGGCGATCGTCAGCGCCGCCTGCGTCGTCTCGAGATCGCGCATTTCGCCCACGAGCACGACGTCCGGGTCCTGCCGCAGGGCATACTTGAGCGCGGCCGCGAAGCTGTTCGTGTCCGTGCCCACCTCACGCTGGTTCACGATACAGCTCTGGTGGCGGTGGATGAATTCGATCGGGTCCTCCACCGTGATGATGTGGCCCTTCATTTCCTTGTTGATCTTGTCGATCATCGCCGCCAGCGTGGTGCTCTTGCCCGAGCCGGTCGGTCCGGTGACGAGCACGAGCCCGCGGGGGCGCTCGGCCAGCTTCGCTACCACATTCGAGAGCCCGAGATCGTCGAACGTCCGGACGTTGAAGGGGATCTGCCGGATGACGAGCGAGACGCAGCCCCGCTGCTTGAAGCAGTTGCCGCGGAACCGGGCGAGGTTCTGGATCCCGAACGAGAAGTCCAGCTCGTTCTCGGTCTCGAACCGCTTCTTCTGGCTCTCGGTGAGCACCGAATAGGCGAGCGACAGCGTATCCTTGGGCGTCAGCACCTCGTCGGATGTCGCGTTGGTGATGTCGCCGTCGACGCGGAGCTTGGGCCGCTCGCCCGCCACGATATGGAGGTCGGACGCGTCCTTCTCGATCATCTCCTCGAGCAGCGCGCGCAGATTCACGGTCATGCGGCAGTCTCCTTCACGACTTCCTCCAGACTGGTGATCCCGCGCTTGACCTTGAGCATCCCGTCCATGCGCAGCGTGAGCATGCCCTCTTCGACCGCGGCCTGGCGCAGCTCCTCCGTTGACGCCCCCTTCAGCACGAGCCGACGGAGCTGGCTCGACATCGCCATCACCTCGTAGAGCCCCTGGCGGCCCTTGTAACCCGTTTCCGAGCAGGTGTCGCAACCCTGGCCCTTGAAGAACTGCAGTTTCGCCGCTTCGGCCTTCGGCAACCCGAAGGCGTGGATCTCTTCGTCGGTGTACTTGTGCTCCGCCTTGCAGTTGGCACAGATGCGCCGCACCAGCCGTTGCGCCACGATCAGATTGACGGCACTCGCGACGTTGAAGGGCTCGATGCCCATGTCGATCATGCGCGTGACCGTCGAGGGGGCGTCGTTGGTGTGCAACGTCGAGAGCACCAGGTGGCCCGTCAAGGCGGCCTTGATCGCGATCGAGCCGGTTTCCATGTCGCGGATCTCGCCGACCATGATGATGTTCGGGTCCTGGCGCAGGAACGCCTTGAGCGCCGCGGCGAACGTCATCCCCACTTCGTTCCGCACCAGGACCTGGTTGATGCCCATGAGGTTGTACTCGACCGGGTCCTCGGCCGTCATGATGTTCACTTCCATCGTGTTGATCCGCGACAGCGCCGAGTAGAGCGTGGTGGTCTTTCCCGATCCCGTGGGACCCGTGACGAGCACCATGCCGTACGGGTTCAGGATCGCGCGCATCAGATTCTCTTCGGCCTTCGGCTCGAACCCGAACTTGGTCAGGTCGAGCGTCAGGTTGCCCTTGTCGAGAATCCGGAGCACGACCTTCTCGCCGAACAGCACCGGCAGCGTCGACACGCGGAAGTCGATCACCCGGGCGCCCATCTTCAGCTTGATGCGCCCGTCCTGCGGCACGCGCCGCTCGGCGATGTTGAGGGACGCCATGATCTTGACGCGCGACGTCAGCGCCGCGCGCATCTTGATGGGCGGCTTCATGACTTCCTGCAACGCGCCGTCCACCCGATAGCGCACGCGCATCTCGTGCTCGAACGGCTCGATGTGAATATCCGACGCACCGCGCTTCACGGCATCGGTCAAGAGCCCGTTGATCAGCTTGACCACGGG
>DATIWU010000124.1:0-25755 GCA_035519195.1 Gemmatimonadales bacterium | reverse complement strand
CGAGCACGAGTTCGATCTCGCGGCGTAGAGCGCCGGACACGATGCCCAGGCGGAACGACCCGGCTGCGCGGTCGACGAATTCTCCGGCGCCCGGGACGAGCAGGAGCGAGCGCCGGATCAACTCCTCGTAGCGACGTGATTTTTCCCGTACCAGCTCGGCCAGTCGCGTCGCGGTCAAGTCCTTTTCCGCCGAGCGAAACGCCGTGACGAAGCACATCTCGTCGTTCCAGCCGAGGTACTCGCCATAGTACTGATCGCGCGTCAGCGGGATGCCCGCATCGCCGAGCACGGATGTCAGTGCCGCGCGGTGCTGTTCTTCGTCATCCACGATGACACCGTTGAAGTCGAACAGCACGACCTCGGTGTGCGAGGCGATGCGGGTCGTCGACTCAGGCATAAAACCCCGCGCGGCGATAGGACGCATCGAGCAGCTCCACGGGATGCTGGACCCGAGCGGAGATGCCGGCCGCTTGGAGGCCGGCCCCGAGCTGCATCAGGCAGCCGGGATTTCCCGTGGCCACCACTTGCGGAGCCACCTGGCGCAGCTGGGCGAGCTTCGGAGCGAGAACCGCGCGCGACATCTCGGGCTCCACCAATGTGAAGAGTCCGGCGCTGCCGCAGCACTGCGCCGCATCAGGCGTCTGGACGAGCTGGAGCACCGGCACGGCGCGGAACAGGCGCAGCGGCGGCTCGGCGATTCGCTGCGCGTGCAGGAGATGGCAGGGGGGGTCGTACGACACGCGCACATCGAGTGGAGCGCCGGGCGCGGGTCCGCGCTCGGCGAGCAGCTCGCTCACGTCCCGTACGCGCTCCGCGAACGCACGTGCCCGCGGATCGTCGTGCAGCAGATGACCGTAGTCCTTGAGCATGGCGCCACAGCCCGCGCTATTCACGACAATGGGTTCAGACCCCTCGCCAAACGCCGCGACGTTCCGCCGCGCGAGCGCTCGGGCTTCTTCCGGAAGGCCCGCATGCACGTGCAACGCGCCGCAGCACACCTGTGCGGCCGGGCTCGTCACGTCGTAGCCGTTCACGCCAAGCGTCCGCACCGTGGCGTCGTGCACGTGCGAAAAGAGACCATCCATGATGCAGCCGCGGAACAGCAGGGCGGTCGAGGGCTGTCGGGGGCGGTCGAAGGCAGTCGGCGCCTCGACGCGACCGCCCGTCCCCGCTCGTGACCGCGTGCGACCCCCCTCCGGTCGCGTAGCGGCGAGCATCCCCATCGCGAACCGCAGCCGTCCCCAACCCGCAAGCCACCCGGGAAACCGCAACGCGCGCAGCACCCGCGCGAACGCGTAGACCACCGGCGACAATCCGGGCGTCGTCATCATCGTGAGCGCCACGCGGGCCATCCATGGCAGTCGGCGGGTGCGCATGAGGAGCGCGCGCGCGGTCTCGAGTCCGCGGCCATAGCCCACGCCTGACGGGCACACGGGTTCGCATGCCCGGCAGCCCAGGCAGCGGTCGAGGTGTTCCGTGACCGAGCGATCGTCCAGTGCGAGCTCCCCGCGCTCGAGCGACCGGATCAGCTCGATCCGGCCACGGGGGCTGTCGGCTTCATCACCGGTCGCGAGAAACGTGGGGCAGGCTTGGAGGCAAAAACCGCAATGGACGCAAGGATCGAGCGCCGCAAATCCGGCGTCGCGGTGCGGCGTGTCAGCCGTCGTCGTCATCGCTCTCCACGGCAACGGCCAGCGCGTTTCCTGGATCGAAAGTCTGCCGCAGCCCGGCAATCAGGGGGCCCGCGCCTTCGCGATAGGCCCCAAAATGTCCCACCGCGCGGCGAATGCTCCAGGGAGCGCGCTCGAGCGTCAGCGGCACCTCGAGGGCCGCGAGCGCGCGGCGCAGCCGGCGCAGCCGCTCGACCGTCGTGTCGCCCGCCCAGCGCAGCGTGCCGACGCCGGGGCTTGCCGAGACCCATTCGTCGCCCACCTGATGCTGGATCAGATCCAGCAGGTCTTCGCTCGAATCCGGCAGGCCGCCGACCCGGAACGACACGGCGCGCGTCGCGAACGCCTCCGCCGCGCGCATCCAGAAGAGATGGGCTTCTTCGGCACGAAGCGTCGTGAACGGGCTTCCGGTGGCGGCCCGGAGTCCCGCCTCCTCGGCGGCGACGAGCGCGGCGGATCCCGCGATGCGTACCGCGAGCGACCAGCGCTCGCGGCGGGCGAGCGGCGGCGAAAGCAGCTCGACGGACGCGAGCGTGAGTCCCGCCGCGTAGACGTCATCGGCAACGCGTGAGAGATCCTCGCGGGAGCCTTCGAGCACCAGGGTCTGGTCGGCCCGGGGGAGGGCGCGGAGCCGCAGGTGCACGAGCACGACGACGCCGAACGCGCCGAAGCCACCGGTCTGGAGTTTGGTCAATTCGTACCCCGCCACGTTCTTCATCACGCGACCGCCGCTCTGAATCACCCGACCATCTCCGGTGACGAACGTGACGCCGACGACGTGGTCTCTGACGGAGCCGAAGCCGTGGCGGAGGGGGCCCGCGGTGGCGGTCGCGACAATCGAGCCCAGCGTTCTGCCGGCCAGCCCGGGCGGGTCGAACGCGAGCCAGGTGCCGTGATCGGCGAGTTGCTGGCGCAGCTGGTCGCATCCGATTCCCGCTTCAGCGGTGGCGGCGAGGTCCTGCGGCTCGATGGCGGGAATGCGGTCGAGCCGGCGCGTGGTCAGCGCCAGATCCGCCGGCGCGTCGGCGGGCATCCAGGTGCCCGCGCCTTCCACCCGAATGCGCCAGCCCTCCTCGCGGGCCGTGCCGAGCAGCAGCGCGACCGCGTCCGGGGACGAGGGCGCGACGCGCGGCACGCCATCGGGAGGTCCATGGTCCTCGAGGACGGCATCCCGGCCGAGGACGGCGCGAACGCGCTCGACGATCTTCATTGGAGCGCGGAGCGCGTTTTTATCGCGCCATTCCATTCTCTACAGGCATGCACCGGAATCACCTTTCCTGGATTCACCCGCTCGAGCGGATCGAAGACGCGGCGCACCGCGAGCATCGCGGCCAGGGAATCGGGATCGAAGATCAACGGCATATAGCGCAATTTATCGAGGCCGATCCCGTGTTCGCCGGTGATCGTGCCCCCGGCGGCGATGCAGGCGGCCATCATCTCGCCGCTTGCCGCGTCGACCCGTGCCCGCAGCCCCGGAACGCGGCCGTCGAACGAGATATTGGGATGGAGGTTGCCATCGCCCGCGTGAAACACGTTGCTGACCGTCAGGCCGTAGCTCCTGGCGATGCCGCCGATCGCCTCGAGCACGTCCGGGAGTCGGGAGCGGGGAACCACGGCATCCTGAACGGCGAGATCGCGCGAGACGCGCCCCATGGCCCCGAACGCCTTCTTGCGGCCGAGCCACAAACGTTCGCGCTCCCTCGGGTCCACGGCCGTCTTGACGGACCGTGCGCCGTGGGATTTGAGCAGGGTCTCCACGCTCTCCGTCTCAGCCGCTACCGATGCATCGGCTCGTCCATCGAGCTCGACCAGCAGCACGGCCGCGGCATCGCGCGGGTAGCCAGCCGCATAGATCGAGTCCTCGACCGCCCCGATGCACGATTGATCCATCATCTCGATCGCCGCGGGCACGATGCCGCTCGCGATGAGCGCCGATACCGCCGCGCCGGCCGTCCGCACCGATCCGAAATCGGCGAGCAACGTCCGAACCGCCTGGGACACGGGGATGAGCCGCACGGTGATCCGCGTGACGACGCCGAAGTTGCCCTCCGACCCCACGAACAGTCCGACGAGATCGGGCCCCCACGGCTCACCGGCGGGACTCCCGAGCTGCACGACCTGCCCGTCGGCGAGCACGACTTCAAGCGCGAGCACGTGGTTGGCCGTCACGCCGTACTTGAGGCAGTGGGGCCCCCCGGCGTTTTCCGCCACGTTGCCCCCGAGGGTGCAGGCCGACTGGCTCGACGGGTCCGGCGCGTAGAGCAATCCATGCGGGGCGGCCGCGGCGGACAGTTTCGCGTTCACGACGCCGGGCTCGACGATGGCGCGACGGCTCTTCGGATCGATTTCGAGGATCCGGTTGAGCCGCGTGAGCACGAGCAGCACGGCGTCGTCGTGCGCGAGGGCGCCTCCCGAGAGTCCGGTCCCCGCGCCGCGAGGCACGAAGGCGACGCCATGAGCGGCCAGCAGGCGCACGACGGCGATGACCTCATCGCGCGTTCCCGGGAGCACCACGATTCCCGGCATGCGCTGATGCACGGTCAGGCCGTCCTTCGAGTAGGTCGCGCGCTCGGCCTTCGTCGTGCGCACGTGCGGCGGGCCGACGATATGGGTGAGCGCGGCGGCGATAGCGGGGTCAACGCCTCCGGAGTTTCGCTCGGGCATGCGGCAAGTATAGACGCCCGAGGGTGCCCGACGATAGCGGGTGAGAAAAGCAAACGTGGTCAGGACGGCATCCTGACCACGTGAAAGGGAGCGCGCAGGCTCGTTCGGTTACGCGGCGCGCCAGAAGCCTTTCAGCATCCGGCCATCGGGCGACTCGCGCAGCTTCTCGAATGCCCGCTCGCGAATCTGGCGGATGCGCTCGCGCGTGACGCCCATGAGCGCGCCGATCTTCTCGAGGGTCATCGCCTCGCTGCCTTCTTCGAGCCCGTAGTAGAGGTAGAGAATCTTGCGTTCGCGGGGAGTGAGATACTTCTGGAAGATCCGGTCGACGAACTCGCGCATCAGGCGGCCGTCGGTGGTTTCCTCGATTTCCGAGCCTTCCTGTCCCGCGAACCGCTCCCCCAGCGTCGCCGCATCGCGATCCGTGCGATCGACCGGCGCGTCGAGCGAGAGCTCGGCCGCCGTCATGCGGCGCGCCGTCCGGACGTTCTCGACCGTGTCCTCGAGCGCCCGAGCGATCTCGTCGTCCGTGGGCTCGCGCCCGAGCTCCTGCGACAGGTAGGTCTCGGTGCGGCTCATGCGGATCAATTGCGAATTCTGATTGAGGGGAATGCGGACGCTGCGAGTCTGTTCGGCGAGAGCTTTGAGGACGGCTTGGCGGACCCACCACACGGCATACGAGATGAATTTGACGCCTTGATCCGGATCGAACTTCTTGACTGCCTTCAGCAGGCCTTCGTTGCCGATCGCGACCAACTCCGAGAGATCGAGCCCGTGCCCCTGATATTTCTTGACGTAGGAAATGACGAAGCGCAGGTTGGCGGTGACGAGGCGCTCGGCGGCTTTCTCGTCGCCGCGTTGCACGCGCCGCGCCAGGCGACGCTCTTCACTTGGTTCTTTGATCAGCGGTAATTTCTGGATGTCCTGCAGATACTGGTCGAAGGCTCCTGATGGATTGGCGCGAAAGAAAGACTTGGGTTTGCTTCCGCTCGAACGGGCCATTCGACGGACTCCCCAGTACTGCCTTTGACGGTTGTGGATGGAGCGGGACGGCTGTGCCCGCCATGTGGACCTTATGTCAACGGCGCCAATATAGGAATGCTCTGGCAACGGTGCAAATCGCCGCAGTTTTCAACATCACAAATCGTTCCTAGCTGCGCAATTCCGCAATTTGTCCACTATCCACAAAGTCTGTGCAAAACTTCCTGGAACGCCCCAGTTCCGGCCCATGTGGAATGCTGTGAATTGCTGGGGAAGTGTTGTGTACGCCGTGTGATCAATCGAGCGCGAGGCTGGCGCGGATCGCCGCCTCGGGCGCGGTGACCGTCCACCCGGTTTCTGCGTTGCCCTGCATCGCGCCGATCGCGCGAGGCAGCGCGAATCGCACACTCCCCGCGCGCGCCTTCTTGTCGAGCTGCATGATGCGCAGCAAATCGTCGATCGACGACTCGCGCGGCCGCTCGAGCGGCAAACCGCATTGCGCGACCAGCGCGCGCACCCGCTGCGCGGTGCCGCGCGGCGCGATGCCCAGCATTTCGGCGAGCCGCGCCTCGTGCACCATGCCCATCGCGACCGCTTCGCCGTGCAACAGGGAAAAGTTCGCGTTCGCCTCGATCGCGTGCGCGACGGTATGACCGAAGTTGAGGATCGCGCGCCGTCCCGACTCGCGCTCATCCTGAGCGACGATTTCGGATTTGATCTCGATCGAGCGCGTAACGGCGTGCTCGAGCGGCTTCGCAGTGCGGGCCCGCACGTCGTCATGCGCCTGCTCGAGAAACTCGAAGTACTCTCGATCGGCGATGACGCCGTGCTTCACGGCCTCGGCGAGTCCCGCGACGAGCTGTGCGGCCGGGAGCGAGCCGAGCACATCCAGATCCGCGACCACGAGCCGCGGCTGGTGGAATGCCCCGATCAAGTTCTTTCCCGCGGGGACGTCCACGCCCGTCTTTCCGCCGATCGACGAGTCGAGCATCGCGAGCAGGGTAGTCGGGATCTGCACGTACGGGATCCCGCGCAGGTATGTGGCCGCGACAAATCCGGCGACGTCGCCCACGACTCCACCGCCCAACGCGATCACCGCTGCGTCCCGCCCGAAGTTGCGTGCGAGCATGCGGTCCGAGAGCATGGACCAGGTGGCGCGCGTCTTCTGGTCCTCGCCCGGAGGAAACTCGAACAGCTCGGCCGAGAGAGACGCGTCGGCGAATCGGGCGAGCACGCTCGCGCCATACAGCGCCGCAACCGTCGCGTCGCTGATCACGGCATATCGCGCGGCGCGGCAGGCGGACGGCACCAGGCTGCCGATATCCTGCAGTATCCCGCGTCCGACCATGATGTCGTAGGAGGCGTCGCGCTGCTCGCCGATGGCGATGCGGATCGTCACCATGGGACATCCGGGCGCCCGGCCGCGCGGTCGGCGGCACGCGCCAGAACGAACAGCAGATCGGAGAGACGGTTGAGATACGGGAGGAGTGCCGGATTGAGCTTCGCGTCGCGACCGAGCGTCACCACGCTTCGCTCCGCGCGGCGGCACACCGTCCGCGCCACGTGCAGCGCGGCCGATTTCGGCGCTCCGCCGGGAAGAATGAAGCTCGCGAGCGGCTCGAGGCGAGCCTCATGTTCGTCGATCGCCTGCTCGAGCGCGGCGACGTCGGACATCGCGACCGGTGCGCGCGGCAGCGCCCGCAGCACCTTCCCGCGATCGGGGCTCGCCAGCTCGGCCCCGATGGTGAACAGCTCACGCTGGATCCGCTCGAGTAAGCCGCGCCCGAACTCCTCGGGCGGCAGGGCGCGCGCCAATCCGCAGGCGGCGTTCAGCTCGTCGATGTCGCCGTAGGCGACGACGCGTAGATCGTCCTTCGGCACGCGCCCGCCGCCGAACAGCGCCGTCTCACCGGCATCGCCGGTCTTCGTGTAGATTTTCACCGCGCCGGGGAAGCTATGGACACCGCCACAGGCGCGCGAGTCGAGCCGCTTGCTCGAAACCCAGTGGCCGTCATTACCGTTGCCCGAATGCAAGAACTCAAGGATATCACGATCATCGGTGCCGGTCCGACCGGCCTGTTCGGCGCGTTCTACGCCGGCATGCGCGGGGCATCCTGCCGTCTCATCGACAATCTCGATCAGCTCGGCGGCCAGCTCACGGCGCTCTACCCGGAGAAATACATCTTCGATGTCGCCGGCTTCCCCAAGGTCCTCGCCAAGGATCTGGTGAAAGGGATGGCCGAACAGGCGCTGCAGTTCAATGCGCCGGTGCACCTCGGGCAGAAGGTGATCGGTCTGCGCCGCGAGTCCGCGAACGGCCGGCCGCATTTCGTCGTCATCACCGACGCCGAAGAATATCCGTCCCGCACGATCATCATCGCCGGTGGGATCGGGGCGTTTACCCCCCGCAAGTTGCCGCTCAAGGACGTCGACCGCTGGTACGGCCACGGCGTATTCGATCGCGTGCTCGATCCCAAGGTCTTCGCCGACAAGCGCGTGCTGCTGGTGGGCGGGGGGGACTCGGCGTTCGACTGGGCCGTGAACCTTCAGGGGATCGCGCGGTCCATCATCATGATTCACCGCCGTGACGGATTCCGCGCGCACCAGGCCACCGTCCATCAGGTCGAGGCGCTCTGTGCCGCCGGGAAGATGGAGCTGCGCACGTTCTGGGAGCTCAAAAGCATCCATGGGGAGTCATCGGTCGAGGAAGTCACGATCTCCAACAACAAGACGAAGGAAGAACAGCGTCTGATGGTGGACGCGGTCATTCCGCAGCTCGGATTCCTGTCGTCCCTGGGCGCCATCGCCGAGTGGGGCCTCGAGCTGGACAAGGGGGACATCAAGGTCGCGTCCACGATGGCGACGAACCTTCCCGGCGTGTTCGCGGCGGGCGACATCACGAGTTATCCGGGCAAGCTCAAGCTGATCGCGACCGGCGTCGCCGAAGCGAGCATCGCCGTGAACCACGCCGTCCACTTCATCAATCCTCAGGCAAAGGTCGCCCCGGGCCATTCGAGTAACATGGCGTTGTTTGGGCAAACAGAAGATTAGGCGGTCATGAACGGTAATAAGCGGTATGGGCGGTAGCGTTACCGCTTCCGACCGCATTCCCGCTAACGGCGGCCGGTGGTGTTTAAAACCTTGACAGTATTCCCCGCTGCCGCGAACATACCTTTGCGGGTCGACCATCCACTTTCCAACATTGCGTTCGACGTCCTTGGCTCTGCTGGCCGCGCTGCTCGCGGCGGCTCCGCTTACCGGGCAACAGCAGGAGCAGCGGGTTGTCCGCACGCTCAAGTTCCAGGGCAATCGGGCGATCGACGATTACACCTTGAGCACGGTGATCGCCACGTCCAATTCCAGCGCGTTCGCGAGTAAGTGGTATCTCCGCTGGCTCGGCCTCGGCGAGAAACGCTATTTCAGCGAAATGGAATTCCGGCGCGACGTGCTCCGGTTGCTCCTGCTCTATCACCAGAGCGGGTACGTCAATGCGGTGATCGACACGAACGTCGTCCGGACCCCACGAGACGTTTACCTCACGTTCCTGGTTCACGAAGGCGAGCCGGTGCGTCTGGTGCGGCTGCAGATCATCGGCCTCGATTCGATCGTCAACGAGCGCGACCTCAAGAAGCAGCTGCCGCTCCAGGTCGGCCAGCCGTTCAACCGCCTGCTGTTTCAGACCTCCGCCGATACCATCACCGCCCTGCTGCGGAACGTGGGCTACCCCTACGCCACGGTGCTGCGAAACTTCGACGAAGACGACGCCGCGCTCACAGCCGCCGCAACGCTCGAAGTGGTGCCGGGCCGCCGCATGCACGTGGGGCAGGTGCCCATTGAGGGGCTGGCCACCGTCGACACGAGCACCGTTCGCCACATGCTGTCGGTACACGACGGCGACCTGTATCAACAGAACCGTCTCTATCAGAGCCAGCGGGACCTGTATGACATGGGGTTGTTCCGCTCGGTGCAGGTGCTGCTTGTCGACTCGCTGCCGCCCGCCGCTCCATCCGATTCGCTCGCGCAGGTCGTAGTGCGTGTGGCGGAGGGCGCGGGCCATCGCGTGATCACCGGTGTCGGCTACGGGACGATCGACTGCTTTCGATTGCAGGCAGGGTGGACCGCGTACAATCTGCTGGGCGGCGCGCGAGCGCTGGACGTCACGGGGAACGTGTCGAAGATCGGGGTAGGGAGCCCGGTCGACATGGGCTTCACCAAGAACGTCTGCCGGCTGCTCGAGGGCGATCCGACATCCGACACCGTCAATTACAATCTCGCGCTGACGCTGCGGCAGCTCACCTTTTTTTCGCCGCGCAATATCGCCCGCTTGAGCCTGTTCGCCGAGCGGCGTTCGGAGTACAAGACGTACACGCGGCAGGATATCGGCGTGAACCCGGCGTTCGTGATCAACGCCCGCCGCGACATTCCCACGACGATCGGATACACGCTGTCCTACGGCCACACCACGGCCGATCAGGTGGTGTTCTGCACCGTGTTTCTGATCTGTTCCCAGGCGGACGTGAACCTGCTCGCGAGCGACCGGCGGTTCGCGGCGATCACCGTTTCCGGAGCGCGGAGCCGAATCAACTCGCTGCTCGACCCCACCAAGGGGAGCGTGGTCACTCTGGCCCTGATGCACGCATCACCGGCGGTCGGCTCCGAACAGCCGTATGAATTCAACCGCGGAGAATTGACTACCTCACGCTATTTCCCGATCGGGCGCCGCAACACGCTGGCGCTGCGCATTCAGGCAGGGACCATCGTCCCCGAGGCGTTTCAGAGCCTGACCGGACAGGGTGTGCAGTACGTTCCTCCCGACCAGCGCTTCTACGGCGGCGGACCGAATTCCGTCCGCGGGTACGCGCGAAACGAGCTTGGACCTCGCGTCTACGTCGTCGACAGCACGCTCGTGGCCACGACGCGAGACACGCAGTTCGTGGCTTCGCCCACGGGCGGCAATACGATCTTCGTTTTCAATAGCGAGTTGCGGTTTGCGACTCCGTTGTTTCCGGATCGCCTGAAGGTGGCGCTGTTCACGGACATCGGTCAGGTGTGGGAACGCGGCCAGGAGGGGAATGTCTCGGGAGTCCGCATCACGCCGGGGCTGGGCGTGCGGATCGCGACCCCGCTCGGGCCCGTACGTGTCGACGCCGCATACAACGGGTACGCGGCCGAGCCGGGTGTGGTGTACCTCCAGAATGACGTGCAGCGCTATCTCCGGCAGCTGTTCAATCCCGACGGGACGCCGGTGATTCACGCCCCGGCGCGGCCGGCGTCGTTCTGGAGCCGCGTCATCGTGCAGTTCGCCGTAGGACAGGCGTTCTGATGATTCGGCGCTCGCTTGCCGCTGCCCTGTGGCTCATCGCCGGCCTGCTCGCCTCGTTCCTCGGCTCGTTCAGCGCATTCGTGGGAACGGCGGCGGGCCGCGACCTCCTGGCGCACGCCGCTTCCAAGGCGTTGAAAGGGGCGGTGGAGGGCACCATCGAGATCGCCGAGATCTCGGGTCCGCTGCTCACCGGCGTCACGCTGCACGATGTGAAGGTGTTCGACGCCGACACGACGCTCGTCGGGGCCTTCAAGAAAGTGGATGCGACCTACAACCCGTTCGATTTTCTGGCGGGCCGGGTCGTGCTGCTCGACATGAGCCTCGATCGCCCGGTGTTCAACATCGTCCAGCACCAGAATGGGAGGCTGAACGTCGAAGACCTGCTACGCCTGGGACGCCCGTCGACCGGGCCGCAGGGGCCCGCGACGCTCATTCTGTTTCGCAACGTGCGGATCGACGACGGCACCGTCAACCTCCGACTGCAGCAACACGGCCCGTGGCAGCCGGGCGATGAAATCGACCCGCTCGAGACCGAGGGCGTTCACCGCGTCCACCGCTTCGACCACGTCTCGGCGATCATTCCCCTCCTGCGGATCTCGTCGCCCCAGGAGCCCGGGATTCATGTCGAGATTGACCGGCTGGCGGTGGTGAGTAGCGATCCCGAAGTCGAGCTACGGGATGTCTCCGGAGGGTTGACCGTTATTGGCGACTCGTTGCGCGTGGACCTGCGGCGCCTCGCGTTGCCGCATTCCGCGCTGGCGGGGCACGGCGCCGTGCGCTGGCCTCATGATACGCTGCTCTACAACCTCGCGGTTCGCGCGGATTCCGCCACACTCGGCGATGTGCCGTTTCTGGGACTCAGGTTTCCGCCTGCGACGGTGTTGCGGGGCAATATTCGGCTGCGCTCCCATGGCGGCCGGCTGCTCGAGGCGCGGATGTACCCCCTCGATGTGCGCTATGGCGGCGGCGCAGCAACCGGTCGTCTGACCGCCATCACGGCAGCCGACTCAGGCCTCGTGGCGATTCGGGATGGTGAGCTCACCGCCGCCGATTTCGACCTCGATTTTGCGCGCCAGATCGTCCCGGCGCTGCCGTTCTACGGGCGCGTGGACGGCAAGGCCAGCGTCGACGGGACCATGAAACAGCTTGCCACGGATCTCGACATCCTGTTCCGTGACTCGCTCGTCTCCGGAGCCCGTTCTCGCATTCTCGGCCGGGGGGAGATTGACCTGCTCGACCCGGAGGGGATGGGGTTCCGGCCGTTCACCCTCGACAGTCTCGAGACGAGCCTCGCCACGGTGCACCGCCTCCTGCCCTCGATGACGCTCCGCGGGCACGTGGCCGCGCGGGGAACGCTTACGGGAACGCTGCACAACACGCGGTTCTCGGGCACCCTCACCCACCGGGACGGCGATCGCAAGGCCAGCACCGTCTCGGGCGACATGGGCCTCGACACGCGCGGCGACACCGCCTCCGTGTACGCCGACGTGCACACCGACTCGCTCTCATTCGAGACGCTGCGCGCGAGTTTCCCGGGACTTCCGCTGCGTGGTGATGTGGCAGGGGCGATCAAGCTTTCAGGAACCCTGGGAGAGCTCGATACCCATCTCGATCTCGAGTCACGGCGGGGCGGCGGGGCGGTGCGCCTCGACGGTCTCCTCACGCTGCTCGACAACCGCACCGCGGCGCGTGATCTCTCGGTCGAGACGCGGCGTCTCAATCTGGCGCGCTGGATTGGCCGCGCACCGGAATCGCGGCTCAGCGTCGCCGTGTCCGGCCAATTTGCCCAGAACGACACGGAACCGCCGCTCGGCGTGATCAAGGCGGTGCTCTCCCCGTCCATGGTCGCGGGGACGGAGCTCGACAGCGGTGCGGTGGCGTTCCGGATGTCCGACGGCCGGATCTATCTCGATTCCCTGCGCCTTGCCGAGCAGGATATCCAGGCCAGCGGCTCGGGCACCCTGGGGTGGCGCCGTCCCGAAACCGGCACGCTGGCGTTGACGATCGATGCGGACAGTCTGAATGCCCTGGACTCGCTCCTGACGACGCTCGCGGGACGCGATACCGGGACGGCGAAGCAGAGCCGCGCGCTGCGGGGTACGGCGCACCTCCAGGTTGCGCTCGAGGGCGCGCTCGATTCACTCGCGCTCGCGGGGCGGGCCGCCGTGCAGGGGCTGCACTGGCGCGACTGGGACGTGACCTCGGGCCGGCTGCACGGACGATTCGAGCCCGGCCCGAACCCCGTCGTTGAGGTCGGGACGTTGCTCGATTCGCTGCAATACGGCAAGCGCGCGTTCGGGGCGGCCGCGGCGACCGTGATCGGCACAGCCGATTCCCTGCATTGGTTCGCGCGTTCACGGCTGGGAGATGTCTCGGAGTTCCTTGCGGGCGGTCGGTTCTCGCGCGGGGCGCCGCTCCCGGGTGATCCTCCGGCGTCCGACGTGATGCTGGACTCGCTCGCCGTGCTGCTCCCCGGGGGGGTGTGGGTCCTGCGGCAGCCGGTCGAGGCGCGAATCTCCGATTCCACCGTGACCCTCGGCGCCGTCACACTCAAGAGCATCTCGGACTCCGGGCAGATCGACCTGAGTGCCGATCTCCCGACTGTGGGCGAAGCGCGCGCCCACGTCGATGTCAAACAATTCCCGCTTGCGGGCGTCTACGCGCTCGCGGGAAGGGACACGGCCGGTGTCAGCGGCTCGATCAACGCGACCGTCGGGCTGACCGGTACCCGGACGTCCCCGATCTATCAGGGGTCACTGGCGCTGTCGAAGGCCACGGTGGGCGAGTTCGGGATTCCCTACCTCGACGGCACGTTCGGATACCGGGACGACCACCTGGATGCGGCACTCCACCTCTGGCGCTCGGGCGCGGAGATCCTGCGCATCAACGCGCGTCTGCCCCTGGACCTGTCGCTCAGGTCGGTCGAGAACCGCGAGCTGCCTGACAGCCTGTCCGTCCGCACCCGCGCCGACAGCGTGGATCTGGCGGCGCTCGGCGCCCTGACGACGGTCGTGAGCGGACTGCAGGGCGTCTTCTCCGCGGATCTGGGCCTCGCCGGAACGTGGCAGAACCCGAGCCTCGAGGGCCAGCTCGTGATTGCCGGAGGTGCCGCAAACATTCCGGCGCTCAACGTCCGATATCAGGGCGTGGCAGGACAGTTCGCGCTTACCGGCGACACCATCAAGGTGCGCTCACTCGAGGCGCACAGCGAAAAGGGACGGATGGACGTCGCCGGGTACGTCCGGCTCGAGGAGCTCACGCATCCCATCCTCGCGCTCCGGATCACGGGGGATCAATTCCGGGCGCTCGACTTGAAGGGGAATCTGACGGTCACCGCGAGCGGGAAGCTCGCGCTGAACGGACCGGTTTTCGGCGCCACGCTCACCGGAGACGCGACCGTCACGTCCGGCGTGCTGTATTTCGCGGACCTCATCGAGAAACGCATCATCGACCTGCGGGAGTTCGGCGACACGACCATCACCTCGATCATCGAGCAGCAGGGCCTCGGGCCCGAATTCCAGAACGTCTTCCTCGATGAGCTGCAGATCCCGACGCTCAACCTCAACATGGGGAGCGATGTCTGGCTACGCTCGAGCGAAGCCAACATCCAGCTCACGGGGTCGGTCAAGCTGTCGAAGCAGGGAAAGAATTACCTGCTGCTCGGGACGCTCCAGGCGCCACGCGGCACGTACCGCCTCAAGGTCGGCCCGGTGACGAAGGAGTTCGTCGTGCGGCAGGGGACGGTGAAATATTACGGCACGCCGGATCTGGACGCGCAGCTCGACATCCAGGCCACGCACGTCGTGCACCCCGTTCCCACGCCCGCGCAGCGGAGTCCGGAGGACATCAACGTCGTGGCGCACATCACCGGGACGCTGCTCGTGCCGAGGGTGTCGCTCGAGGCGGAAAATCAGAACATGGCCGAGACCGAAGTGATTTCGTACCTCTTGTTCGGGCGGTCGAGTCTGGATCTGGGTGGTGGGCAGGGCGGATTGACCAATTATCAGGCGGTGGTACAGACGGCGGCGTCGACCCTCTCCGGCGAGCTCGAGCGCAGCCTGATCTCGGATCTCGGGGTGCCGCTCGATTACGTCGAAATCAGCCCTGGCAGTGCGACCGACCTGCTATCCGGCGTGCAGCTCGCCGTGGGACGCCAGGTTGGCGACAAGACGTTCGTCGTGGCGACTGCCGGCTTCTGCCAGGGGCGGCCCGTCGCTCTCAACAACACGCTGGGATTCAGCCTGCAATACCGCATCAGTCCCGAGTTTCGGACCCAGGCGAGCTTCGAGCCGGTGCGGACGTGCAGCGCCGACCCGCTGATCGATCCGCAGGCCACTACGGTGCCGCACCAGGTGGGCTTCGACCTGATCTGGGAGCGGCGCTATTAGATGACGCGCGCGCTCCTGATCACGAATCCAGCAGCGGCGCGCACCGATGCGCGTGCGGTGCGCGGCATCCTCGATACTCTGCGTTCCGGCGGCTGGACATGCGACGTGCAGGCAACCACCGCTCCGGGCGATGCCCGTCGCATCGCGCGCCTGGCGAGGGACGAAGGCGTGGACGTGCTCGTCTCGTATGGTGGAGATGGTACGGCCATGCAGGTGGCCGCGGGAATCGTGGGGACGGAGATCCCGCTCGGGATCGTGCCTGGCGGCACCGGCAATCTCCTGGCGGGGAACCTGCGTTTGCCGCGGGACCCGATCGCAGCCGCGCGCCTCTTGCTGCGTGGCCGTCCCATGCCGATCGATCTCGGCGCGGTGGAGCGGAATGGGGTGCTGGAGTACTTCGCGGTGTGCAGCGGAACGGGATTCGATGCGCTGCTCATGGCGGCCACACCCGGCGTCGCGAAGCGGCGGTGGAAGATGGGTGCATACATCTCGCGCGCGCTGCTGGCGCTGCCCGCGGTCGAGAGCGCCGTCCACCGGGTCACGGTCGACGGGACGGTGCACGAGCGCCCCGCGGCCATGGTGCTGATCGTCAATTGCGGCGAGCTGCTGCCCCCCTTCCTGCGCCTGCATCATGCGATCGCGCCGAATGACGGGTGGCTCGACGTCATGACACTCGACGCACAGGGCACGATTCAGAGCCTGCTCGCGTTTCTCGAGCTGTTGCGGTCGTCCTCGCGGGCGGGGCGGCGTCTCTGGTTCGCGCGGGGACGCCATGTCCATGTCGAGACCGTCGACGGCAAGGGCAGGCCGGTGCAGCTCGACGGCGATGTCTCGGGGGTGACGCCGTTCGAGGCGCGCCTCGTGCCCGGCGCGTTGTCCGTGCTGGTCGATCCCGCGCGCGTCCTGCAGCCGAGTCCGGCTCGTGCCTGACACGCTGCTCCTGATCGACGATGACTCCGGCATCCTGCGCACGCTGGGAGAATACTTCGTGCGCCAGGGATACGAGGTGCGCCGCGAACCGTCCGGAGCTGATGGCATTCAGGCGTTCGAACAGGAGCATCCGGACGTCGTGATCCTCGATCTGCACCTTCCCGACATGAGCGGACTCGACGTGCTCGAGCGGCTCCGCCGCAACGGCGCGTCCGTCATTCTGCTCACCGGCGAGGGGGATATCGCGACGGCGGTGCGGGCCATGCAGCTCGGCGCCGAGAACTTTCTCACCAAACCGATCGATCTGTCGCATCTCGCGGCAGCTACGGCGCGCGTGGCGGAGAAGGTCCGGTTATGGCGACAGAACGAGATGCTCCGTGCCAGGGAACGGATACTCCCCGCGGCGGGCGGCGGCGGAGCCGGTGGCGCGGGGCTCGAGGCGATGGGTGTATCGCCCCGGATGCGGGAGCTGGCCCGTCAGGTCGAGCTGCTCGCGGCGAGCGAGCGCAGCACCGTGCTGCTGACAGGGGAGAGCGGCAGCGGGAAGGGATGGGTTGGGCGGCTCATTCATCAATTGAGTCGTCGCGGTGCCGCCGGCGCTCCGTTCGTCGAAGTGAGCTGCGGCGGGAGCTCGCCCAGGCTGGTCGATGCCGAGCTATTCGGCCACGAACCAGGCGCGTTTCCTGAAGCCGAGGGGCGCCGGCGCGGGTTGTTCGAGCTGGCGCACGGCGGGTCCATTCTCCTGGACGAGATCGGCGAGCTGCCGCTCGAATTGCAGCCGAAGCTGCTCAGGGTACTGGAAACGCGAACGTTCCTGCGCGTGGGCGGCGCGGATGCAATCACCGTCGACGTTCGGGTCATCGCGGCCACGAAGCGCGATCTGAAGGACGCGGTGATGGCGGGACGGTTTCGAGAGGATCTGTACTTTCGCTTGAACGTGCTGCCGCTCGCGTTACCAGCGCTGCGGGAGCGCGCGCGCGAAGACCGGCTGTCGCTCATTACCCGGCTGATCGCCGCGCTACGCGTGGAGCTTCCGGACTCCCCCGGCACGTGCTCCGCGGAAGCGCTGGATCGGCTGGTCTCGGCACCGTGGCCCGGAAACGTGCGCGAAATGCGCAACGTGCTGGAGCGCGCGATGATCCTGGCGCAGGGCGCGACCACGATTGGCACCGAGCACCTGCCCGCCGATCTGCGCAAGGGCGGGGGGACCCTGGACCACCGCCATATCCCGCAGACCCTCGACGAGGTCGAGCGGCACCACATCGAGCGGACGCTGCGCGTGCATGGCGGCAACCGTACACGGGCGGCGCAGGAGCTCGCCATCTCGCGCGCGACGCTGATCAACAAGATCAAGACATACGGTCTCAATCTGTAAGGCGTCCGGATTGCGTGGGACGCCACATTTGTACTTCTCGTGCAGGATCGTAAAATTAGGATCAGGTCAAGGAAATCCGAGGCGCCATTTATGCAGAAGCCGGAGCTGAAAGAACACGACGCGATGGTGTGCCGTTACTGCGGCAACGAGGAGCGGGCCTCGGAAGGCTATCCCTGTGCCGACTGCGGGACCTTCCTGTGCTTGATTTGTTCGTTCCGGGGCGTCACCCGCTGCAAGGCCTGCGAAGCCAAAGCGGCGAAAGCTTAACCGCGGCGCTCGCGCACCTGCGCCAGGATGTCGTCGAGCGGGGTGCCGACCGCCTGCGCCAGCCGGGCAATCGAGTCGTCTTCACCCGACCAATTCTTTGTGGCGGCAAGGGCATCGAGCGCGATCCTGGCGATCGCGCCGGTCTGCTCCTCGAGATCACGCGTCCGCACCGCCACCTCGCGCGCGAGCCACTGCTCGAGCTCGCGCCGCTCGATTTCGAGCTGCCGCTGTCGCAGCGCTCCCTGGAGCGACAGCTCGAGCTCGTCCAGATCAACGGGTTTGATGAGGTAATCATACGCACCGAGCTTGAGGCACTCGATGGCCGTACGCGGCTCGTCGATGGCGGTCAACATGATGATTGCCACGTCGGGGTCGTGGGCCAGAGCCTTGGGCACGAGCTCGACGCCGGTCATGCTCGGCATGCGAATATCGGAGAGCATTGCCTGCGGCGCGTGCTGCGCCTGTTGTTCGAGCGCTTCGGCGGCGTTGGCGGCCTGTAGCACGCGGTATCCCAGCCGGCTCAGGAACCGGTCGAGCGCCTGCCGAATCCCCTCCTCGTCATCTACGACGAGAATGGTGGTCGGCTCCGCCTGGGGATCCGCCTTGGACGCGGAAAGAGGGGGACGAGACGAGGCCGGCATGGGCGCTAACGTAGTAACCCGTCTCATGGCGAGCAAGCAGGACGCGTGCTAAAGCGCCTCGAACGCACGCTTTCCGACATTCAAAGGCGCTGGGTGCCCGACCTGCGGCTCGGCGTGTACGAGGTCGTGCTGGCGCGGCGGGACGGCGGTGCGGGCGTGCTCCAGGGGGTCACGACCAGCCGGGAGGCGGCGGCCGCATTGCAGCGGCTCGGTGCCGAAGCAGGACTGGGGTTCGAGTTGCGGCTGCTTCCCGATCAAACGCTCGAGGCCGAGCCCGCAGGCGTCGTTACGGCGGCGCTCGCGCCACTCGTCGCATCGCCCGCATTCACCGCTCCACGGGTAAGCGACGCCATTCACGGGGAGCCGCTCGACGTGCTCGAGCGTCGGGGTGAATGGCTGCGCGTTCGCGTGCGCGACGGATACCATGCCTGGACTCATGAGGGCTATGTCGCGACCGGTCCAGTCGAATGGACGGACGACTGGACGCGACGGGCCAACGCGCGCGCGGCCGGTGCCGAGCTGCGCAACGGCGACACACGGCTGCGGCTGCCGATCAGTGCGCGGGTCGTGCTGCGCCGTGACGATACGGTCGAGACCGCCGACGGCCGGTTGTGGTCGATCATCCTCGGGGCGGTGCGGCGCGAAGCGGAATGGCGGGCTGAAGCGGGATTCATCGCCGCGCCCGAATGGGCGCTGCGGTGGTTCTCCGGGACTCCGTTCCTGCCGGGCGGGCGCAGCGACTGGGGCATCGATGCGGCGGGGCTCGTCCAGGCGACCTACGCCGCGCGTGGGCGAGCCCTTCCGCGAGACGGCGATCTTCAAGCGGTGGCGGGCCGCGAGGTGTCGCTCTCCCCCGACGGCACGGGGTATGAAGCCGGCGACGTCCTGTGTTTCGTGCAAGATCGCCGCGTGCGCCACGTGGCTTTGTGGTCCGGCGCCGGGCGGATCGTGCATGCCGCCGCCGCAATCGGCGGCGTCGGTTCCGAAAATCTATTCGGCGAGGAGCCGCGAATGCGGCGGCTGCGGGACAGGTTGGGCACGGTGCGCCGCATGCGCGACGAAGGTCAGGCTATTTTCTCGGTATGAGACTCGTCTTGTTCGACATCGATGGCACGTTGCTGTGGACCGACGGCGCCGGCCGGAGGGCGGTGGGCCGCGCGCTCGTGCTCGAGGCGGGAACCTGCGGCCCCCTCGATACCTATCGTCTCGATGGCAAGACCGATCCGCAGATCGTCGGTGATCTGCTCGCGCTCGCGGGCCACCCCGACGCGCAGAATGCCGCGCGCGTCGCCGCCGTGTGCACGCGATACGTCGAGATTCTCGAAGAAGAGCTGGCCCGCGCGCCGGGCTCGACCCGTTTGCTGCCCGGCATCAGCGATTTGCTCGAGGCGCTTGAACCTCACGAACGTAGCCGGGGAGCGCTGGTCGGTCTCCTGACGGGCAATCTCGCCTCGGGGGCCCGGCTCAAGCTCCGATCCGCGGGTCTCGACCCGGAGCGTTTTGCCGTCGGTGCCTTCGGCTCGGACTCGAGGCGGCGCGCCGACTTGCCCGCGATCGCGGCAGAGCGAGCGACGCGCCTCACCGGACACCGGTTTCATGGTCCTGATGTGGTGATCGTCGGCGACACACCCTCCGACGTTACCTGTGGGGCCGAGATCGGGGCCCGCTCGGTCGGCGTGGCGACGGGATACTACGACGTCGAAGCCCTTCGCGCGGCCGGAGCAACGTACGTCTTCAGCTCGCTTGCCGACACGAGAGCGGTGCTGAACGCATTGCTCCCACCCTCGTAGTCGATCCGCGGCATGGGCGCACCCGTGAAGATTCTCATGCCGCTCCGAGTCCCGGAGCTGGGGTCGGCGCTGGGTAGACTGATCGTTCCCCGGCGTCTCGAGCCGTTATGGATTCCGGTCGACGATATCCGCGAGGAGTTGGCCACTCGCGTCATGGAGCAGGGCGGCGAAGGGCGCCAGGCGGCTGAGCATGACGATCGCGCGCGTGCGCTCGAGGTGTTGAGCCGCAGATCCTGGCTCTCCGCCTGGGAGCGGGCCGTCCGGAAAGTCGCGGAACGCGCGGCGCAGACCCTCGAGGACATGATGATGCGCCGGGCGCAGAGCGTGCGCATGCCGCGCCGCGAGTTGCGCCGGCGCTTGTTGTCCCAGGGCGAGCAGCGCGCGATCGCGGCGCGCCTGGGCAGCGGGGCGGAGCGGTTCGTCAGCGCGCTCGATGCGCTCGATGAGGCTACCCACCGCGTGCGCGACGCGAGCGTTCTCGACAAAGATGTTCATGCCGAGTGGCAGGAGTCGTTGCGCACGGCGGCGCGCCGGCTCGAGGCAGCGTGGCTTGCGCTCGAGGACGAGCTGACCCGTGAGCGTGAGCGCTGGGCGCCTGAGTTATCGGCGATCGAGCACTGGCGCCCGAGCCTCTGGCCGGTGTTCGTCATCGCCACACCCGTGGCCCTCGCGCTGGTGTGGCTCGGCCTCGTGTTAGGCGGCTATGTCGCGGCTCCGCTCTGGCTCGCCGGCTGGCTCGGGTTCTGAGTGAACACGCTCGGAATCGGGATCGATCTGGTCGAGGTGTCGCGCGTCGATGCGATCATCGCGGACAAGGGGGCGCGGGTATTCGAGCGCCTGCTGACTCCCGCCGAGCGCGAGTATTGCGAAAGCCGTCCCGACCCGGCTACCCATGTCGCCGTCCGGCTGGCGGCGAAAGAAGCGGTCTTCAAGGCTCTGCAGGGCGTGTCGAGCGGTACCACCGATTCGGCGCTTGGCATTGGCTGGAAGGAAATCGAGGTTACCCGAAATCCCGACGGAAAACCCGATATCCTCCTCATCGGCACGGCGGCGAAGCGGGCCGCCGACCTCGGGGTCAAACGGATTCTCCTCTCATTATCTCATACTCATGTTGCCGCAGTCGCCGTGGCCCTGCTCGTCGGGGCGGATACGGATTAGATCCTTGAATTCCCGACAAATCTGCTCTACTTTACTGCGCCCCGTTTCGGATGCCTGACGATCTTCGGTAAGCTGTTATTCTCCTTCATCTTGACCACATCCTGGGCAGCGAATCTCGCGGCGCAGGGAGATTCGCTCGTGGTAGCACGGCGGGTGACGGCGGCGGCTGCGCTGGCGGCCAAGGAGTACGCGGGGGGTGTGTCGCCTCGCGGTACGGTCATCGCTCCCCAGGAAATCGACGAGTCCAAGCAGTTCCTCGACGAAGCCATGCTCGACGTCCCCGGCCTTCCGGTCGCCGCCCGGGCGGCGGCCGACAGCGGACTGCGCAATCTGCGCGGCATGCTGGAGCGGACGGCTCCGCCCGAGTCCGTGTCGATTCGCGCCAATACGCTTGTGCAACGGATTGCAGCACTCGCCGGTGGCCCGCTCGAGTCATTTCCTTCCCGCCTCCCATCGCGAGCCCGCGCGGTGGCCGTTTACACCGAGCAGTGCATTCAGTGTCACGGTGCTGCAGGCAGGGGCGATGGTCCGAAAGGGAGGC
Organism: Gemmatimonadales bacterium; assembly: GCA_035519195.1. Taxonomy (GTDB): domain Bacteria; phylum Gemmatimonadota; class Gemmatimonadetes; order Gemmatimonadales; family GWC2-71-9; genus AG25. The sequence goes on along the minus strand of DATIWU010000124.1, from coordinate 4,027 downwards.
ATCTGACAGGCCCGCCGGCGGCAGACTTGGGCGATGAAGCCGAGCTGCACGATGTTTCGCCCCAGGACATGTATCGCAAGATCGCGATTGGGGTGGCCGGCACCGGGATGCCCGAGTATGCCGAGGCGCTCTCCGCGGAAGATCGCTGGGCGCTCACGGCCTACATCATGACGTTCCGGGCCGGGCAGCAACGCGTGCTCGAGGGCGAAGGGCTCTATGCGGCGCAGTGCGCGGGATGCCACGGGAGCGCCGGTCAGGGGGATGGGCCTCTCGCGGCCACGCTTTCGGTCCGTCCGCCCGCTCTCGCCGATCTCGCGATTCAAGCGCGGTTCTCGGACCGGGCGCTGGAAGATCTGATCCGCACTGGCCGGCCCGGCACCCCCATGCCGGGGTTTGCGCGCCAGCTCGACACGTCGGCGACCCAGGACGTCGTGGCCTTCCTGCGCACGTTGCCGCTCATGGAACGGGCGAACGCGTCGTCGTCGCCCCAGGCAAGCGTCTTCTCGGCGGTACGCCGGCAGATCGATTCCGCCGTCACCCTGCGCTCGAGCAAAATCGCTTTCGACGCGTACATGACGTTCGAGCAGGTCGAAACGGATGTGCGGGCGCATAACGCGGCGTTGACGGGCGATCTCGAGGATGCGTTCGCGGCGTTGCGAGAGCGGGCCGCGACCGCCTCTCCCGAGGATCTCGCATCGATTCGTGCGCGGCTCTTCTCGGGGCTCGAGCGCGCGGAACGCATCGTATCCGACCGCAATTCCACGGCCAATCTCTTCACCGAGTCCTTCTTTCTGCTGCTCCGCGAAGGGTTCGAGGCCATCCTGATCATTGGCGCGCTGATGGCCTTTCTCGCGAAAGCGGGTGCCACGGAACGCCGGCGCGACGTCGCGAAGGGGGCGTGGGCCGCCGTGGCCGCGAGTCTCGCCACCGCGGTCGTCGTGGAGATGCTGTTCGAGATCACGCCCGGCCAACGCGAGGCGCTCGAGGGCGTGACGATGCTCATCGCCACCGGCGTGCTGTTCTACGTGAGCTACTGGTTGTTCTCGAAAATCGAGGCGGCCAAGTGGAACGCGTTCGTCAAAGGCCGAATGACCGACGCGTTGTCGAGAGGGTCGAGCTTCGCCCTGGCCTCGGTTGCGTTCCTTGCGGTCTATCGAGAAGGATTCGAGACGATCCTCTTCTATAAGGCGTTGCTCACGTCCGCGGGCGGCTCAACCGGGAGCGGTGGAACGACCGCCGTCCTCGCCGGAGTGCTGGCGGCCTCACTGGCTCTCGTGGTCGTGTACATCGCCATCAACCGATTCGGTGTGCGCATCCCGATGCGCCCGTTCTTCGCCGTGACGAGCACAATGCTCTACTACATGGCGTTCGTCTTCGCGGGGAAGGGGATCGCGGACCTGCAGGAAGCGGGAGTCGTTCCGATGACTGTGCTCGAATGGGCGCCGCGGGCGCCCTTCCTCGGCATTTATCCCACGCTCGAATCGTTGGCGCTCCAGGGCCTGCTGGTTGTGCTGCTGCTGTTCGCGCTCGCTTGGCTCGAGCGCGACCGGCGGCTTACGACGCGCGAGCCGGTGCCGGGGGCGGGGGGGCGGGCATAAGTCGTTGGGGAATCGTCACGGGCGCCTGATCGGGCGCCCGCAGCCACACCATCACCGCAATGCCCGTAAGAACCACCAGGATGCTCGTCACCTGAGCGACCGAGAGCGCGCCGAAGATCCGGTCGTCTTTGGCGCGCACGAATTCGACCAGAAACCGCTCCACGCCGGCCAGGACGAGATACACACCGAAGCGCCAACCCAACGCGTGACGGTGATTGCGCAGTCGCCAGAGATACGTGAACACGAGCAGCATCGCGATCGTTTCGTAGATCTCCGTGGGATGCACCGCGACCACGTCCTGGGGGTTCGCTCCGGGTGGGAACGTGACATGGAGCCGCGCCATGTTGGCGACGGTCGTGGGCGGCAAGCCCTGCGGAAACTTCATGCCCCACGGTAAGCTTGTGGGAATGCCGTAGTCGTCATTGACGAGGAAACATCCCACGCGGCCGAGCGCGTAGCCGAGCGCCAGAGCGGGCGCGGTGAGCTCCATCGTGTAGCGCGCCGGGATGCGCAGGCGCCACCCGTTCAGCAGTACGGCGACCACGCCGCCGACGAACCCCCCGTACCAGACAAAGCCGCCGCGGCGGAACAGCGCGTCGTATTCGTGGTTCATGATCACGTACCAGAGCTTCGCGCCTACCAGGCCGCCCACGACCGCGGCGATCACGATGTCCGCTGCGTATTCCTCACCCAGTCCGCGGCCCCGGAGATCGAGCTGCATGGCCCATCCCGCCATCAAGAACGCGACCATCATCATGAGCCCGTAGCCGGTGATGGCGAACGGCCCGAGCTGCAGCTGGAACGGATAGACCGTGATCATAGAGTGACGCTCAGGGTGTGAGGTGCGGCGGCGGGTTCGAGGCCGGGGAGCGGCAGATCGGCTCGGGCATCGAGTGACCAGTCGCTCCGCTCTCCATTCGACAGATGAAACGAGCCCGCGCGCGCGATCATGGCGGCGTTATCGGCGTTGAGCCGGGGGCTCGCCACCGATACCCGCGCGAGATCCGCGAGGCGGCGGTTCGCGAGCGCGGCGAGTGCGCGGCTGCACGCGACCCCGCCGCCCAGCACGGCGGTCCGGTACCCGGTCAGCGTGACGGCGCGCTCGAGCTTCGTGACGAGCACGTCGAGCACCGCGTCCTGAAACGCGCGCGCGAGATGCGGGCGATCGTGCTCGAGATCCGCGCTCTTGCGCACCGTGTGCAGCACCGCGGTCTTCAAACCCGAAAATGAGAACTCGAAGCCTTCGTCGCGCATGGGGCGCGGGAACGTGAAGCGCGTCGGATCCCCCTCCGCCGCGAGCCGCTCGATCGCCGGGCCGCCGGGATAGCCGAGCCCCAGCAGGGTGGCCACCTTGTCGAACGCCTCGCCCGCGGCATCATCCCGCGTGGTGCCGAGCAGGCGATACCGCCCCCACGCCCGCACGTCGAGCAGCATCGTATGCCCGCCCGAGGCGATCAGGGCGACGAAGGGCGGCGCCAGGTCTGGGTCCTCGAGCGTGGGCGCGAACAAGTGCCCCTCGAGATGATTGACGCCGATCAACTCGCGATCGCCGCCGTACGCCACGGCCTTCGCGTAGACCACGCCCACGAGCAGCGCGCCAACGAGGCCGGGCCCGGCGGTCACGGCCACCGCATCGACCGCGTGCCAGCCCAGGCCCGCTTCTACCAGGGCGCGCTCGACCACGGACGGGAGCGTCGCGAGGTGCGCTCTACTCGCGAGCTCCGGCACGACTCCGTTGAACACGCGATGGATGTCCTGAGACAGAATCACCAGACTCGCAAGCTCCGTCCCGCCGATCAGGAGCGCGGCCGAGGTCTCGTCGCAGGAGGTTTCGATGCCGAGGACGATTTCAGCCACGGCCCGGCTTGCGCTTCGCGGTTGACTTGGCCGGCGGTGGAGCGGTCGGAGCGGCGGGTGGAGGCTTCACCGGCACGGAGTCGGGAACCGCCGTGGCCGTCAGGCCGCTGGGCGCGCTCACCGTCAGCCGCGCGAACGCGTCGGGCGCGCCCCGGTTCACGATGTGAGCGATCACTCGCATGCTATCGCGGGTCAGGGTGCTCACCCGCGGCTCAGGGCCCTTCACCGACACCGATACGTGCTCGGTGGTGAGGGTGACCCCCGTCGCGCCGGACGCCGGGCTGCCGATCGGCACTCCCGAAAAACTCCGCTCGAGGAGACGGGTCGCTTCTCCCGAAACGCGCACTTCTCTCGGGATCACGCGCACGACGCCGAGCATGCCGGTGTCGATTGGTACCGTATGGAAGAACGGGCCCGAACCCGACGCGATAAGCGCCGGCACGGTCGCCACGGACTCGATGCCGGCCACGCTCTTCGCCGGACCCAAGAGATGCGCGACGGTAGGCAGGATCGAGAGACCTTCGACGACATACCCGGAGTCCGCCTTCACGGAGACGCGCGACGCGATCGGG
>DATIWU010000123.1:0-7118 GCA_035519195.1 Gemmatimonadales bacterium | reverse complement strand
CGCGCTGGCTATTGGTTGCGCTACTCTCACGCCTTCTCGGCACCGGGAGCGCTTGAGCTTTGCCATCGAGGCCATCGCGCTGCGCGAACTCGAGCGCACCGTTGGGGTTATCGAGGCGCGCCTCTCCTATGCGGGGGAGGTGGTGGCGGAGTTTCTGGTGGAGACTGGGGAGGCCCTTATGTGGCTGGCGAGGAGCCTCGAAGCGCAGGGGAGAGCCATGGAGCGCGCACAGGCGGGGCCGGCATTCAAGGCACCCGCCTGGACGTGACAGCCTCGAAGGCTGTCACGTCCCTGGCGGCTGGATCAGAGTGGCACCGCCGAACGCAGCTTGAACGCTCCGATCAGGAGTACGACTCCGGACACGAGCGCGAATGCGGCAATCAGCGACATGATCGCCGCCAGCGTTGCGGGAGGCGCGAGCAAAGCAAACCCCGAAGCCAGAATGCTCAAGACGCCGGCCGCGGCCGTCCATCCCCACGGTGCGCCGAGCTGCCGTTCCTGCATCGCCCCGTACACGCCGAGAATCCCCGTGAGCATGAGCCACCAGGCCACCCACACCACGGCGAAGCTCAAGGAGAGCGCCGGGTAGTACACGAGCGCGGCAATGCCGAACACGACGCTTACGAGGCCCGACAACAGCATGACCCACCATTGCTTGAAGAAGGGCTTCACGTCGAACGCGTGCACCATGTTGACAACACCCGTGAACAGGGCCCAATACGCCACGACGAGCGCGAATACCGCGACGGAGTCGAGCGGCTTCCAGATCACGAGAACCCCGACCGCGATCGAAAACAGACCACGAATGACCATCGCCCACCAGCTGCGATGGTACGCTTTCTTGATATCGCCCAGAATCGGCGATGCTGCGGTTGCCATGTGCCCTCCCTCGGAACGTGCGCTCCTGTGGGTTCTGCGTTCGCCGGCGCACCGACTCGCGCGATCGCAGCTCTACGATGGACGCAAATAGTCTTCCCGGTACATCGTGATGAGTTCGAGAAACGACGACACGGCGAGTGGCCCGATCAACAAGCCCAACAGGCCGAATACCGGAACGCCAATCAGCGTTCCGAGCAGCGTGACGAGCGGGTGGATGCCACCCCAGCGCCGCGAGACCATCGGCAGGATGACGTGCGACACATTCGTTACCACGACGAAGCCCCACAGGGCCAACAGCACGGCCGCTTCAAACCGTCGGTCGAGCAGCAGGGCAATCGCCCCGGGCCCCCACACGAGCGCGCTGCCCAGGAGGGGCACGACGGAGAGCAGCGTCGCGGCGAGACCCCAGAGCGGGGCATTAGGCAGCCCGGCCATGGCAAACGCCGCACCCACGAGCAGTCCCTGAATCGCCGCCGACAGGCCGCTGCCGAGCAGGGTGGCCGTCGTCACGTTGCGGAAGTTGTCGCGCAGCATGTCGGCGTGACGCGCCGAGAATGGGATGTAGGGACGAATCGCCGCCCAGGTCTCGCCCGGCCGGAGCAAGAGAAAGAACAAACCGGCGAGCGCCACCGTCAGGTTGACGATCCAATGGGACGCGGCGCCGATCACGCCGAAGGCATTGCTGCCGATCCATTCGAGCAGTTTCTGGCCGGCCGTGGCGAGTTCTGGGCCCACGTTCACGCCGCCGGGGCGTAGCTGCGCCAGATGCGCCAGGATCGGACTTTGGGGCACATCGAGGCCGGCGCGACGCGCCTCCGTGATCACGAACCCGGCAAGCACGCCGCCCAGCGTGATCAGCGTGCACGCGAGCAGCGCGACGACGACGAGGGCGGCGGTCTTCCGGCCGATGTGGCGCGCGAGCCGCCGAGCCACCGGCGCCACGACCACGAAGAGGATCGGGACCGCGATCAGTCCGGTGAGATACGGCGCGAGCCCGAGCGCGAGCGCGAGCCCGAGCACGACCACCAACGCCAGCGCGGCGAATTGCCGCGCATCGAATCGCGCGGCAGCCGGTGCTTCCTCAGCGAGCGGGAGCGGGTGCATCGGCATACGCCTGTTCGGTTCGGGTCTTGTCGTCGAGCAGGACGCTTCCGGTCTGGTCACGCAGCTTCGACGTCACCCGTTCGCGCACGTGCAGCACTCCGCCGCTCGGCAAATCGTCGAAATGCACGCGTCGCAGCAGCACGAGATATACGGTCGCCGGCGCGCCGCTCGAGTCGGCCGCGTCCACCACCGCGTCGATGATCATCCCGCCGTCCAGATAATGGCTGGCGTACAGTTGCTTCGCGACGATCAGCGTGCAGCCTCCGAGCTCGGGCGGCGCGTACACGACCGTATGCGTGAGCGTGACGGTGGGCCTGAGACTCGGCAGGTCATCCTGTGCCCAGAACATCACTTCGGACAGCTCAGCCGGCCGATCGTTGGGATAATTCACGAGGTATCGCTGCAGCGACGGTGCGTACTGGTACGCGTAGGGGGAACGCGCCAGCATGGAATCGAACACCTGTTTCGCCGGTGTCGGATGCTCGTCCGTGTAGACGATCAGCGCGCCGTTGCCGTTTGCGCGGTACGCGCTGATGTAGGCAAGCATGCCCTCCCGGAAGAACGCGTTCACCGCGGAATCGTGAGATCCGCCGGCAGAGTCGATCTGCGCCCGCACACCCGTCATGGAGACGGATGAGAGCTTCACCTTGCACGCACCGGGCTGGCACTTGGTCAGCTCCTGGACGTCATCGGAAGGAAGCGAGAACGTCGCGACATCCGATTCCCGTGGCGGGTCGGAGAAGATCCCGAAGCGAACCCGGGAGGGCGACTTGAGCGACGCCGGAAAGTCGCTCGCCCGTTTCACGTAAAAGGAGCGCGGTACATCGACGCGCACGACTCCGAACACGGCGATCTCGCGAGGATCGCCGGCATCCATCAGCTTGACGAGCGGCTTCCCGCTCGGCACCGCGCGGAGCTCGTCCTGATTGAGATGAATGGTGTTCTGCAGGAAGGACGTGAGGGATGCGGGTGGTGCCTGCGCCTGACCGATCGCGGGCACCGCGGCACTCACCAGCGCCGCAGGGCCAAGTAGCGTGAGAAGTCCCCACGACCGCGCTCCTGAGACCACAGCGAGACAGTCCTTAGCGAGCCAACCGCCGCCCAGCGAGTGAACCTGCGGGATGTGCCCCGCCGAACATGCACCGCAGGGAGCGGGCCAGCAAGGAGCCCCGCGAAGCGAAGGATGGTCCGCGCCACCATCTTCATGGCAATGACGCTGACCCGGCGCGTGGGCGTCCTGATCTCGGGAACGGTGCAAGGCGTGGGATTCCGCCCGCACGTCTACCGCCTCGCCCTGAGCCTCGAGCTCGCCGGATTCGTGCGGAATGACAAGCAGGGGGTCGCCGTCGAGGTGGAAGGCGAACCCGGCGCCGTCCAGGCGTTTGTGACTCGTGTCGCCTCCGAGGCGCCGCCGATCGCGCGGATCGAGCACCTCACGGTCCAGGACCTGCCGCTGCGTGGTGTGGCCGAGCATGGGTTCACCATCGAGGCGAGCAGCGACGTGGGCGCCATGCGCGCCAGCATCACTCCCGACCTCGCGACGTGCTCCGCGTGCGTCCGCGAAATCTTCGATCCACGAGACCGGCGCTTCCGTTACCCATTCACGAACTGCACCAGCTGCGGCCCCCGCTTCACGATCGTGCGCGGCACGCCATACGATCGCGCCAATACCACGATGGCCGCATTCGTCATGTGCGCCGCCTGCCAGGCGGAATACGACGATCCGCTGAACCGGCGTTTTCACGCGCAGCCCAATGCCTGTCCGCAATGCGGGCCCACGATCGAGCTCGTGGACAGAACCCGGCATCCCGTCAGCCTCGAAGCGGCGCGTGATGCGATGGCGGCAGCCGCTCGCGCGCTCGCCAACGGGGCGATCGTCGCGGTGAAGGGGCTCGGCGGATTCCATCTCGCCTGCCGGGCCGATGATGAAACCGCGGTCCGCGCGCTGCGCGATCGCAAGCACCGGGCCGACAAGCCGTTCGCGCTGATGGCGCGGGATCTCGAGCAGGTGGCGGCGCTCGTCGCCCTCGACCCGGAGGAACGCGCACTACTCTCGAGCCCGGAGCACCCGATCGTGCTGGCTCGGCGCCGCTCCGCGGGTCGCGTGGCCGACGCGGTCGCGCCGGGGCACCGCGACCTCGGCGTAATGTTGCCGTACACACCTGTGCATCATCTCTTGCTCGCCGATGTCGGCGCGCCGCTCGTCATGACGAGCGGCAACGTCTCGGACGAGCCGATCGCCTTCGAGAACGACGACGCGTTACGCCGGCTCGGAGGTCTGGCGGATCTCTTCCTGCTGCACAATCGGCCCATCGCGACCCGGGTGGACGATTCGGTGATGCGACTGGTTCGCGTGGGTGGCCGGCGCCAGCCGCTGATGCTGCGACGTTCGCGCGGATATGTACCGGTCTCGCTGCCGGTGAATCCCGGACCGCCGCTGCTCGCGACCGGAGCCGAGCTCAAGAACACGTTTGCGGTGGCCAAAGACGGTCGGGCGTGGGTAAGCCATCACATCGGAGATCTCGAAAATCTCGAGACCCTGAACTCGTTCGAAGCGGGCATCGAGCATTTTCGGATGCTGTTCGAAGTCACGCCGGAGCGCGTGACTCATGATCTCCACCCCGGCTACTTCTCCACTCGCTACGCGCTCGAGCGCACGGCGTTCGCGTGCCCACCGCGCGGCGTGCAGCATCATCACGCGCACCTCGCGGCGTGCCTCGCGGAATACGGGGAGAGCGGGCCCGCGGTGGGGGCGATCTACGATGGAACCGGATACGGCACCGATGGGACGATCTGGGGCGGCGAAATTCTCGTCGGCGCGGCGGGACGATTCGAGCGCGCCGCGCACCTCTGGCCGGTGCGGCTACCGGGCGGCGCGGCGGCGATCTGGCAACCGTGGCGGATGGCCTGCGCCTGGTTACTGGAAGCGTCGGGCACAGCGGCGGACCCCCCGGCAATCCCACCGGCGCTCATGCCGTATGTGGAGCCGCGCCGCTGGCGGGCCGTGGCGGCGCTGGCTCGCTCGGGAGAGCACGCCCCGGTCGCGACGAGTATGGGCCGGCTGTTCGACGCCGTGGCGGCGCTGTGCGGCATTCGTCACCAGGTGAACTACGAGGGCCAGGCGGCGATTGAGCTCGAGCTGGCTGCCGATCCGGACGCGCGCGAACCGTATCCGTTTCCGCTGCAGCGGCGGGACGCGGTCACGTTGCTCGATGCCCGCCCGCTCGTGGCCGCCATCGCGCGCGACGCGCTGGCCGGCTGCCCGGTTGCCGCAATCGCCGGCCGGTTTCACGAAACGGTCGCGACAACGACGGTGCAGGTCGTACGCGATGTGGCTGAGCGCCACGGGATGAAGACCGTCGTCTTGTCCGGCGGGGTGTTTCAGAACGTGCTGCTGCTCGAGCGGACCAGTGCCGGACTGCAATCGCTCGGCTATCGGGTGCTCGTCCCCCAGGACCTTCCAGTCAACGATGGCGGCATTGCCTACGGGCAAATTGCGGTCGCCGTTTCGATGGATCGCTAGCCCAAGACCCGCAGGGTAGTGCGGCGTGACGTTCCCACAGCTCCCGCGTATTCCTATCGCTGTCGTTCGACGTGTCCATGTTGGAAACCCACGTGGTCGGCACCACCTCTAACGGAGGAGGCGTTCGTGCGGGCGTTTTCGCTCTGTCTGATCGTGACCCTGTGCGTCGCGGGGCGTTTGACGACGGCACAAGCACAAGCCACCAAACACATCGATGTGGTGAAGGCCGGTCGCGGCTATCACATTTGGGAGTCGCGGCAGTGTGGGGGATGTCACGACTTCGGCAGGCACCAGGCCACCGGGCCGGACCTGCAGGGAGTCACGGAACGCCGTAGTCCGGAGTGGCTGCACGACTGGCTCAAGAACCCCGAAGCCCAGGACGATCCCACCGCGCGGGCGCTCCGGAAGCAATTCGGCTCGCAGATGCCAAACATGCACCTCACCGATCAGGATGTCGACGACCTGATCGCTTTTCTTGCACAGCAGGACCAGAAGCACGCCAACAAAAGCAGCTGATGTCCAGTTATCCACGCGTCCAGGAGGCCGTCACTATGACCGGAACACGTTCAGTGCTTGGCGTTTTGAGCCTCATCGGAATCGCTGCTTGTACGACCACCGCGACGGTCGGTTATCCCGCCGAGTATGTCTCGATGCGGTCGCCGAGTCACGTCTGGATTAAAACCGCCGACAAGAACGAAGTCGAGCTATTCAACCCGCAGATCAAGGGCGATAGCGGCGACACGCTGGTGGGCTTCGCCGGAAAGACCGGGGCTTATCTCGAGATCCCGGTGTCCAGCGTGCAGACGATGAAGGCAAAAGAAGCGGCAACCGGGCGGACCATGATCGTCGTGGGCGCGACCGCGATCGGGTCGGCGCTGCTCCTGACGGCGGTGATGGGGAACGGTGGAACCGGTGGCGCCAACGTCTGCTTCCCGCCGGGCGGACTCAATCAGGGCGTGCCCGTGCCGTGCCCCAAACCGGCAAGCGCCTCGAGCGAACAGTAGGATCTAGATCGCAGCGATAAGGGCCCGAGCTTGCTCGGGCCTTTTCTGTTGTGCTCGGGCATGGATCTGGCAATTCCACTGGAGTCAATGCGCCCGACTCCCGCTTTCCCTCCCGAATCCGCTCGGATTCGCGTCGCGTCGAGACGGATTGCCGTTTCCGGTTACCTGATGATGCTTGCCGCCGTCGCGGCTCTCGCGATTGAAGGAGAGCTCTTCTCACGGTGCGGATCTCCATCCAGTGCGCGGCGACATCGAGCAGATGTGTGTCCGTTTCGGGTCCTGGAATGAGCTGACCGGCCTGCTCCTGCTCCTCGAGTAGCCGCTGTTGTTCTCGGAGCTCGCGTGCCAGCGGCTAGTCGGACGGGGGCGTCGATCGCTGGGACCCAAACGGCGTCGCCCCGAAGCGCCGGAGCAGGAACAGGAGCGCCGCGATTCCCACCGCCGCGACGCCGGCGAACTGCAGCATCCCCATGCCGCACAGCACGCCAATCGCCGCCACAAACCAGATCGTTGCGGCCGTGGTGAGGCCGTAGACGTGGGTGCCCTGGCGCACGATGATTCCCGCGCCGAGGAAACCCACGCCGACCACCACGTTCGCGACCAGCATG
>DATIWU010000122.1:0-8720 GCA_035519195.1 Gemmatimonadales bacterium | reverse complement strand
CGCGAACCCATGTGCGCTCCTCGGATCAAAGGGTCAGCTTCATGCCTTCCTGTGCCGCCAGGACTTCGTTCGGGCAGTCCTTTGCGCGCGCCAGCGCGCGGGCGTCGGCCAGGAGCTCGTCGATAGCACCGTCCGCGTGTTCCGGCTCGTGATGGAACAGGACCAGCCGGTCCACGTGGGCTTCGGCCGCGAGCTCGATCGCCTCCTCGAAGGTCGAATGGCCCCAGCCGCGGTGCTCTTCCAGCTCATCCGGCGTGTACATCGCGTCGTGAATCAGCAGGTCCACGCCGCGCAGGAACGCCACGAACTCGCTGCGCCAGTTCGGCGACAAGCGGTAATTCCCGCCGGCCCCGAGCTCGTTATCGGTCACATATGCCATGCTCGGACCGCCACCGGTTGGCGTCAGCCGATATCCCAGGGTCGTCCCGGGGTGCCGCAGCTTCATCGAGCACACGTCGAACGCGCCTAGCCGGAACTCCCCTGGCTCGACCTGCTGCACCGTGAGCTTCGCGGACAGCGCGTCGAGCGGCACCGGGAAGACGGCCGGATCCATCTGCTGGCGCAGGATCGCTTCGAGCGACGTCGTGCCCTGGCGCGATCCCCAGATGCGCACCGAGTTCCCCGGGGAGAACAGCGGCTTGAAGTGCGGCAGTCCCTGGATGTGATCCCAGTGCGCGTGCGACAGCAGAATTTCCGCGCTCACCGCTCCATTTTGCTGCTCAACCAGCTTGAGTCCGAGCGCCCGGATACCGGTCCCAGCGTCGAGGATGACCAGGTCTCCACCCTGCCGGCTCTCGACCGCCACGCACGGCGTATTCCCGCCGTAGCGCGCGGTGTGCGTGCCCGGTGTAGGGATAGACCCTCGCGTTCCCCAAAACGTGACTGTGTAAAGCTTGCGCTGTGGCACGCTGTCCCGGGGGCTAAGTTACGATGGCGACGCTATGTAGATATACCCGAGTGCTCACCAGCAGGGCGTGATACGCCTCACGACCGCCCGGCAGAGGCCTCGAGCGCGGCGCGGTCGCGGATCACGATCTCGCGCCGGCTGACTTCGATGAATCCCTTGTCCACGAGCTCACGCATCGTACGGGAGACGGTCTCGCGGCTCGAGCCGATCATCTGGGCGATGGTGTGGTGGGTGAGCCGGCGGGTGATCCGGTCGGACCCTGCTTCGTCGGCCAGGTCGAGCAAGAGCTGCGCGACGCGGCCGTTGACGTCGAGCAGCACGAGGCTGCCGACCTTCTCGTCGACGCGCCGCAGGCGGCGTGACAGCTCCCGCAGCAGCGCGAGCGCGATCCCTGGGGTCTGCTGGAGCTGCGCCTGGAAGTCCTCGCGCCGGATCACGAGCAAGGTCGCGTCCTCCATGGCGATGACGTGGGCCGAGCGCGGTTCATCGTCGATCAACGCCATCTCGCCGAAGAAATCGCCCTCCCCCATCACCGAGAGAATCACTTCTCGTCCGTCCTCGCCGATCAGGACGACCTTGACCTGCCCTTTCGCGACCACGTACAAGGCATCGCCCGGGTCATCCTCGAACAGGATGACCGAGTTGCGCGGGTACACGCGCTCGCGCGAGATCTCGCCAACCCGCTCCAGGTCCTCAGGAGAGAGTTGACTGAAGAGCGGGACTTTGCGGAGGATATCGGTGACCGACAAGAGTGGGGTATCCTCGTGGGAACCGGGTACGGGGCGCAAGCTTATGTACTTGGCCCGCTGGTGTCAATTCGGCACGAGCACTATGCTTGCAGCCAAGTTGAGGCGCCAGTTATATTTCGCTCCTTTGGCGCCGTTATGACCCCAGCAAGGAAGTGAGCAGTGAAACCCGGGATCCACCCGTCCTATCAGCGTGCCATGGTGCAGTGTGCCTGCGGGAATTCCTTTGTGACCCGCTCCACGGTACCCGTGATCCACGTGGAAATTTGCTCGCAGTGCCACCCGTTTTTCACCGGGAAACAGAAGCTCATTGACACCGCGGGCCGCGTCGAGCGGTTCCGTCAGAAATACGGGACCGACAAGGTCGGGACCTGATCCGTGGAGGCCCGACTCCGCCAGGCGCTCGCGCGGGCGGAGGAGGTCGCCCACGAGCTGGCTGACCCCGACACCGCGCGGAATCCCGCCAAGCTGAAGCAGTTGGGCCGCGAGCATGCGCGACTCGAAGCCATCCGACAGTCGTATACCCGGCTCGAGCGCGTCCAGCGCGAGCTGGCCGAGGCCCGCGAAGTGCTGGAGGATCGCGATCCCGAGCTCTCAGAGCTGGCGCACGCGGATGTCGTGCGGCTCGGTCCCGAGGCAGAGCGGCTCGAGCACACGCTCGCAGAGCTCCTCGCCCCCTCCGACCCCCTCGATGACCGTGATGCCATCGTGGAAATCCGGGCCGGCACGGGCGGCGACGAAGCGGCGTTGTTCGCGGCCGATCTGTTTCGCATGTACACACGGTTTTGCGAGCGCCGCGGCTTCAAGGTCGAGATCCTGTCGTTGTCCGAGGGGACTCTCGGAGGGTTGAAGGAAGCCATCTTCGCGGTGCGCGGCGCCAAAGCGTACGGCATCCTGCGTTATGAATCGGGCGTCCATCGCGTGCAGCGGGTGCCGGTTACCGAAGCGCAGGGACGCATTCACACGTCGGCCGCGACCGTTGCCGTGCTTCCCGAGGCCGAGGAAGTCGACGTGAAAATCGAAGACAAGGATCTGCGCATCGACGTGTTTCGCTCGTCCGGGCCGGGCGGTCAGAGTGTCAACACGACCGATTCCGCGGTGCGGGTAACCCATTTGCCGACGGGACTGGTCGTGCAATGCCAGGACCAGAAATCGCAGCTGCAAAACAAGATAAAGGCGCTCGAGATCCTGCGGTCGCGGCTGCTGGACCGGATCGTGGCGGAACAGGAAGCTGCGCGCGCGCAGGAGCGGCGAGCCCAGGTGGGCACGGGGGATCGCTCGGGCAAGATTCGCACGTACAATTTTCCCCAGAACCGCGTGACCGATCACCGTATTCACTACACTGAGCACAACCTGAGCGACGTGCTCGACGGCCACCTCGACGACCTGATCAATGCGCTCAAGCTCGCGGGGGAGAAGGAGCGCGTCGGTGCCTGACGTGCTCGCAGTCTCGGCCCGGTCGATCGGCGATCTGCTCACGACGGCGGCGGGGCGGCTGCACGGGCTCGTGCCCGACCCCGGTCGCGAAGCGCGCGCCCTGTGGGCGGCCGCCGCAGAAACGCGCGTTGGCGACATATGGCTCCAACGGGGTCGTGTCCCAGCGGACGCGGCCGTGGCGCGGTTCTGTGACGCGCTCGAGCAGCGCCTCCAGGGGGTGCCGTTTGCCTACGCGACCGGCCATGCGGCGTTTCGAGCCCTGGATCTGCTGCTCGATTGCCGCGCCCTCATCCCGCGTCCCGAAACCGAAGGTCTGGTGGACTTGGCGCTCCAGCATGCCCGGTCGGGAGTGGCGGCCGACCTTGGCACCGGGAGCGGTTGTCTCGCGCTCGCGCTCGCGGTCGAAGGATCGTTCGAACGCGTCGTCGCCGTGGAACGGGACCCCGGGGCGGCGGCGCTGGCACGGGAGAACGTCCGTCGGATCGCTCCCCCCGTCCCATTGGACGTTCGGGAAGGCGACTGGTGTGCGCCGCTCGCGGGTGCGATGTATCACGTCATCGTCGCGAATCCGCCGTATCTTACCAGCGCGGAGTACGCGAGGCTCGACCCGTCGGTGCGGGACTACGAGCCACGGGCGGCATTGGAGAGCGGGGTGGACGGCCTCCTGGCCACGCGCGCGATCCTCGCGACGGCGGCGCCGTATGTTGCGCCGGGTGGCGCGCTGCTGCTCGAAATTGACGAGCGCCGCGCCCCTGCCGTGCAGGAAATCGCGGGCGCGCACGGGTGGGCTCGCACCCAAATCCACGCGGACCTTTTCGGCCGGCCGCGCTACGCGGTGGTGCAGCCCGGCGAGGACGACTGATGGACGAGAAAGCGCTCGAGCTCGGACGGCTCCTTGGCCAGAGCGACGAATACCGCGCGCTGGTTCGCGCGACGGATCGCATGAAGGATGATGCGCAGGTTCAGAAAGTGCTCGCAGAGGTCGAGCGGCTCGCGCAGGACATCGAGCGGTCGGCGCAGGCGGGGCGGGAGCCGTCGAAAGAGCAGGTGGAGCAATACGATCGAGCCTTGCAGTCCGCGCAAGCGAATCCGGTGTATCAGCAGGTCGTCGCCGCTCAGGCGAACTTCGAGAAACTGATGGCACGGGTCAATGCGCGGATTTATGAAGGCATCAAGAAGGGCGCAGCGAGCCCGATCATTACCTTGAGTTGAGCGGACTCTTCATCGTCGTCGAAGGACCCGAGGGCGCGGGCAAGTCCACGCTGGTGCGGTGGCTCGCGTCCCGATGGGCGGCGGAGGGTCGGCAGGTGGTATCGGTGCGCGAGCCGGGGGGCACGCCGGTGGCGGAAGCGGCGCGCAAGGTCGCGCTCACGTTTCCCAGCGCGATGGCGCCCGCAGCGGAGCTGTTTCTGATGCTGGCGGCCCGGGCCGATCTCATCGAGCAGGTGATTCGTCCCGCGCTCGAGGCGGGCCACATCGTGCTGGCTGACCGGTTCGCGCTCTCGACGTTCGCGTATCAGGTGGCGGCGCGGGGGTTGCCGCGCGACGAGGTCACGGCGGCCAATCGGCTCGCGACCGGCGGCCTGGTTCCGGATATCACGCTCGTGCTCGATGTCCCGGTCGACGTAGGTCGCGGGCGCCAGCGGCGCAAGCAACGTGACCGCTTCGAGCGCGAAGGAGACGCATTTCATCAGCGGGTGCGCCGCGAATATCTTGCGGCGCAAGGGCCCGGGGTCGTGCACATTGATGCGTCGCTTCCCCGGGAAACCGTGCAGCAGCTCGCGTGGCGTGAGCTTCTGGCGGCCGCAGCACCTATCAATCGAGGACTCTAGATGAAGCATCGTACACTCTGGCTCGTTGCCGCCGTCACCGGTGTTGCGCTGGCCACAGGCGGTTGGCTGCTCCAGCGCGACTCAGAGCCGAACGGATCGGTATACCAGCAGGCGCGGCTGTTCGAGGACGTGCTGTCTCGAGTCGCCGACTACTACGTCGATTCACTCGATGAGCGCCAGCTGTATCAGATGGCGATCGACGGCTTGCTCGACCAGTTGCACGATCCCTATTCCGTGTTCCTCAAGCGGGACGACTTCCGCGCCCTCTCGGAGGCCACGTCGGGCAATTACGGTGGGCTGGGCATCCAGATCGACGTCCGCGACGGCTGGATCACCGTCGTGGCCCCGCTGCCGGAGACGCCCGCCGAGCGCGCCGGCATCAAGTCGGGCGACCAGATCGTCGCCCTGGATGGCCGCTCGACCGAAGGCTGGAAGAACGATCAGGCCGTGAAGGAATTGCGCGGCCAGCCCGGCACGACGGTGGAGCTCAAGGTCCATCGCGTGGGCACCGACCAGGCGCTCACGTTCAAGGTGACGCGCGCCACGATCCACGTGCATTCGGTGTACCTCTCGATGATGCTCGACGACAAGGTCGGGTACGTCGCGCTGTCGCCGGTCAGCGAGACGTCGGCGCAGGAGCTGACGAACGCGATCACCGATCTGCGCGCCAAGGGCATGAAGTCGCTGATCCTCGACATGCGCGGCAATCCCGGCGGGCTGCTCGATCAGGGCATCGCCGCCAGCGATCTGTTCCTCGAGCCCGGCCAGGAAGTCGTCGAGACCCGCGGCCGGGCGCCGAACAGCTCGCGCGTATATCGCGATTCGAAGCCCCAGCCATGGCCCGGCATGCCGATCGTGGTCCTCGTGAACGGCGGCACGGCGAGCGCGGCGGAAATCATTGCCGGCGCGCTCCAGGATCACGATCGCGCGGTGCTCGTGGGCACGCCGACCTTCGGGAAGGGGCTGGTGCAGTCGCTGTGGCCGCTGTCGTCCGAGACCGCGCTCAAGCTGACCACGGCGCGCTGGTACACCCCCTCGGGCCGCACGATTCAGCGCAAGAGCCACAATGAGGCAGACCAGGAAGCGCAGGTCGCGCTCGCGGATCTGGGCCACGACACCACCCGCGCCGACACGACCCAAACCTTCAAGACGGACGCGGGCCGGGTCGAATACGGTGGCGGCGGGATCCGTCCCGACGTCTTCGTCACCGCCGATACGTTCACGATGGCGGAGCGCAATTTCCTGAAGGCGCTGGGCGGCAAGGTGAGCGTGTATCGTGACGTCGTGTCGAGCTACGCCCTCGACTTGAAGGGAAGCGGGCGCGTCAAGGATCCGAACTTCACGGTGACGCCCGACATGGTCACCGAGCTGCTGCGGCGACTCAGGACGCGTGGGCTCGACGTGCCCGATTCGGTCGCGGCCGGTGTGCGCACGCTGATTGCGCACGAGATCGGCTACGAAGCGACGCAGTACTCGTTCGGCCGCAACGCGGAGGCCAAGCGCCGCCTGGGCGACGACCGGCAGCTGCAGGAGGCGCTCGGGCTCGTACGGCGGGCCAAGTCTCCACAGGACCTGCTGGCGATCGCGGCCGGGGAGCCGAACTCGGCGGCCCGGAATTAGGGCGCGACAGCGGCCGTGAGCCGCCTCGTCGGGATCGTTGGTCCAGGACGGGCGGGTGTGGGATTCGGCCTCGCGCTTGCCCGCGCCGGATACATGGTGCGGCTCTCGGGCCGGAAGAAGCGCAGCGTGCCGGACTCACTGCCGCTGACCGTATCACACGAACCGCCCGCCTGGCTCAGCCAGGCGGGCGTCGTCGTTTTAGCGGTGCCAGACGATGCGATTCGCCCGGTGGCCGAGATCCTCGCGAGCCACCGCGCGATTACAACAGAGCAGGTCGTGCTGCATCTCTCCGGCGTACAGGGTCAGGAGGCACTCGGCCCGCTGGTGTCGTCCCGCGCGGCCCTGGGCTCTCTGCATCCGCTCCAGACCATCGCCGATCCACGAACCGCGCCGGAGCGGCTCAAGGGCGCCTGGGCGGCCGTGGAGGGCATGGCCGCAGCGGTCAAGGCGGGGGAGGAGCTGGCGCGCGCGGTGGGGATGCGCCCGTTTCGGGTGAGCGCACAGCTCAAGCCGGTGTATCACGCCGGAGCCGTATTCGCGTCGAATTATTTCGTGGTGGTCGAAGCCGTGGCGCAGCGACTATTGCGGCACACCGGGCTGTCGGACAAGGAGGCGTGGGAGGCCCTGAAGCCGCTGGTGCGCGGGACGTTCGAGAACCTGATGGCGCGGGAGCCGAGGGACGCGCTCACCGGGCCTATCGATCGTGGGGATGAGGCGACGATCGGGCGCCATCTCGTGTCGCTTACGGAAGACGACGCGCGGTTGTATCGTGAATTAGGCCGGGCTGCGCTCGAGTTGGCGGTGAAGCGGGGGATGGACCGGGAGACGGCGGAACGGGTGGCCCGGGCGCTCGGCTAGAAGACGGAGGCGGTATGAGGGTTCTGCTTTGCGTCGGCATGGTCGTGGTCGGTGCGGTCGCCGCCTGCAGCAACAATCCTAATGCACCGCTCGTGGTCAATGGCGCGTGCGCGGCTGGTCCCTGCGCGTTGAGCGCCGGAAATCCGTCGAGTAACAATCCTCCCGGTCCGACGCCGGGAGGCGGAATGAAGATGAGAATGGGGCCGTGACGCGGTGGTCCACGTGAGCAGACTGACCTGCGCGATTGCTCTCGGTGTGTGTCTCGCGTGCACGACATTGCAACCAATCTCTCCTGCCACGCTATCGACCGCCCATGCCCCGGAGCGTGTGTGGGTGACCAGAGCCGATCACGCGACGATCAGCTTGGACTCTCCGAGCATCACGTCGGATACCCTGGTTGGCCTCCACGACGGTCTTCTCATCCGGGTCGCGGAAGCGGACGTGTCCAGCGTCAAAGCCTCGGTGCCGTCGCCGGCTCGAACGACCGCGTTGCTCATCGGGATCGGTGTGGCTGCGGCGTACACGACCTATCTCTTGGTCTTCAAGCCGGAGGACCCCGAGAACATTTGCTTCGCTCCTGGTGCTGCGTTCGGGCCTTGTGGTCTTAACGCCGAGTGCTGTAGGACCAGTATTCCCTAGCAACAACGCTACTGGTTGACGACGTGCACTCCGGAGGGTACGGAAAACTTGAACTCTTTCTCCGGCACCCCACCGTTCACACGCAGATCCTTGAGAATCACGCTCCGCACCTGACCTGACGCCTCCGTGATATCGAGCCGCCGCACGAGACTGTCATTCCGCGCGATGGTGAGAACCGCCAGCGAATAGGGCAGGTCCTTCGACCTCGGGGTCAACTCGATGACGTCGGCTCCGCCTTCCATCCGTAAATACCGCGCCGTATAGCGCTGCCGCGCGCTGTCCACGAACTGGCCGATGAGATTCGGCCCGGTCGTCCCATTGGCCGGGATCGCTGAGCGGATCACCTGGTCCTTTGTCGAGCTCGGCGTCCAGAGCCAGAGATACTTTCCGTCGGCCACGATCCGGTCGCCTTTGGGCTTGGAGAAGCGCATCTCGAAATAGTTCGGCCGTTTCTGATACAGCATGCCGAGGGTCGTGTCCGGCGCGCCGATCATGGGGTTGTTCACGATCTGCACGAACTCGGCGGACAGCGTGTTCACCCGGGCGAAAGCGACGGAAGCGCCGTCGAGGATGGGGCCGGGGTCGGGCGGATAGGCGGAGGGGTGGGCGGGCGGATGGAAAACTGCGCTGATCAGGAGCAGCCAACCGCCCATCCGCCCATCCGCCCATCCGCCCATTACG
>DATIWU010000121.1:0-9302 GCA_035519195.1 Gemmatimonadales bacterium | reverse complement strand
GCCTCCCCCTAGGTTCTAGGTTTAACTGCACTCGAAGAGTTAATCGCGCAAGAACAGTGCCCTGACAACGTATGAACAAGCAGCGACTCGAAGCGTTCTCCGACGGCGTCATTGCCATCATCATCACGGTGATGGTGCTCGAGCTCCATGAGCCGCCCAGCGCCGAGTGGGGGGCGCTGCGACCGCTCACGGCGCTGTTTTTGAGCTACGTGCTGAGCTTCGCGGTGCTCGGGATCTACTGGAACAACCACCACCACCTGTTCCAGGCGTCCCGTCAGGTGAACGGCCGGGTGCTTTGGGCCAACCTGCATCTCCTGTTCTGGCTGTCCCTGATCCCGTTCGGGACGGCCTGGATGGGCGTGCATGAGTTCGCGCGCGCTCCCGTGGCCCTGTACGGCGGGATTCTCCTGCTCGCGGGAGTGGCATACAACATCCTGGCGCGAAGTCTCGTCAAGCTGCATGGGGCCGAATCCGTCATTGCGCGCGCCGTGGGCGATGACCGGAAGGGGCCCGTGTCACTCGCCATCTATTCGACCGCCGTTCTGGTCGCGTTTTTCGCCCCCAGAATCGCGTTCGCGATGTACGTGGTCGTTGCCATCATGTGGCTCGTGCCGGACACTCGCATTGAAACGCGCCTGGCCGGACGGGAGGAAGCCTGAGTTGCGGCTCTTCTTTGCCGCCGCCCTCGCGTCCGTGTGCCTCGCGTCCACGCATGTCCCGCGGGACCCGTGGTGGGGCGCGACGCTCGAACGCGGCATCTGGGACGTGGGCTTCGAGGCCGTATTACTGGCCGACACCTCGCGCCACCTCGGCATCCGCCCACGGCCGCTGCAGCTCGCCTTGTGGTATCCGGCGGTCACGTCCCCGGGCGTGCCGCTCACCTACAGCGACTATTTGCGGCTCGCCGCCGCCGAAACCACGAGCGTCGATACGGCCAGACTGGGACTCCAGGCCATCGATGAGCGCTGTGCGTTTCTCGCCGCCCACGCGATCCCCGAGAGCACGATCACCCGCTGGTTTACGGCTCCGATGCTCGCCAAGCGCGACATTCCGCCGGCGCGGGGACCCTTTCCCCTGGTGCTGATCGCCCAGGGCAACGGAGAGTCCGCCGTGGATCAGAGCGTGCTCGCCGAATATCTCGCCAGTTGGGGGTACGTCGTGGCGACGAGCCCCTCACAGGCACGCATCACGGGTGAGCCGGAAAGCGAATCCGATGTCGGCACCGCCGCCCAGGACCAGGCGCGCGATCTCGCCGCGCTGCGGGGCGCATTGGCGCAACGCGGGGAAATCGACCCCGCGCGCCTGGGAATCGTCGGCCACAGCTTCGGCGCCCGCAGTGCCTTGCTCTATGCCATGCGCGATCCGCACGTCCTGGCCGTCGTCAGCCTCGATGGAGGTATCGGAACCGCGACCGCGCGCGCGTTCTATGAGAGCGCCCCGGGATTCGATCCCCGGAATGCACGTGCCCCTGTGCTTCACGTGTACGAGCAGCTCGATCCGGAGATGAGCCCCGATTGGACCACCCTGCGGAAGCTAGACAAGGCGCCGGTCTGGCTCGCGCGCACTCACGCACTGCGTCATCACCATTTCACCGCCCTCGGCGCCGCCGCAGGGGCTTTCCCAGCGCTCGCCATACCGATCGGAGCAACGAGACAAACGGCTCTCGAGTACGCCGGCGTGCTCGCTATGACTCGAGCCTTTCTGGATACCTACCTGCGCGAGGCGAACGCGTTCGGGGCGGGTCGGGAGTGGAATGGCCTCGCGGCCACGCGGCTCCCGGCTCATTGAGGCACGGCGGACGAGGCGAACCTCGGCGACTCGCTGGGTTTTGATCCGTGATGGCTCAGCACACGCCCCAAAATGACGCCGGTTGCGGGCTCCCCCCCTCCACCCGCACCTTAGGGCGTCGCGCGACCCTCGAGGGAGGCTGTCATGGTACAACTTTCCGGGCTGTGGGCTCCGATTCTCGTCTCATCCATCATCGTCTTCGTTGCAAGCTTCGTCATTCACATGGCGTTGCCGTGGCACAAGTCGGATTACTCCAAGCTGCCGAATGAGGACCGCGTGCGGGACGCGCTGCGGCCGCTCGCGATCCCCCCAGGCGACTACCTGTTCCCGCGAGCGGGAAGCATGGCCGAGATGCGGTCACCCGAGTTCATCGAAAAAATGAAGAGCGGGCCGGTCATGGTCGTCACGGTCCGACCCAACGGCCCGCCGTCGATGAACCGGAGTCTCGTGCTCTGGTTCGTGTACGTTGTGGTCATCGGCATCCTCTCGGGCTACGTGGCGGGCCGGGCGCTGCCGTCCGGAGCAACGTACCTCCAGGTGTTTCGTTTCGCCGGCACGACGGCCTTCATCGCCTACGCCGTCGGGTTGTGGCAGATGTCGATCTGGTGGGGTCGTGCGTGGAGCATCACGGTCAAGGCGACTATCGATGGACTGATCTACGGGCTCCTCACCGCCGGCGCGTTCGGGTGGCTGTGGCCGCGGTGATGTGACCTAGCACCACGACTGGACCGGCGGAATTGCTTAGTTTGCGGTCGCCATGACCGCCCCATTCCGCCGGACCAGTCTCGCACGATTCCTCGCCTACGTCGCGCCATACCGTAAGCTCGTCGTCCTTGCGGTCATTTTCGGCGTCATCCGCTACCTGATCCCGCTCGCGTTACCGTGGAGCCTGAAGGTCCTGGTCGACGACTTTCTGAGCCCCCGGAGCACCCACCCCCGCCCGCGGCTCGAGCTCCACCTGTGGATGATCGGTCTCATCGGTCTCTACGTGGTGTACGGGCTGGTGAGCTACTGGCGGTCGTACCTCGCCGGCATCGCGGGGCACCGGCTGATCTTCGATTTGCGCCGGGACCTGTACCAGCACATCCAGCGGATGAGTCTCTCCTTCTTCGACCGGCAACGGATCGGAGAAGTCGTCGCCCGCATGACAAGCGACATCGCTTCGGCGCAGAACTTCGTGGGCGCGGCATTCGTGAATACGGCGATGGACATGGCGTCGATCGTGGCGATCATCGGCGTACTGTGGGTCGCGCAATGGAAGCTCGCGCTCGTCGCGTTCCTGGTCCTGCCCTGCTACGCCGTGATCAGCCGGCGGTTGACGCGCCAGATCAAGCGGCAAAGCCGCGCGATCCACGATCAACTCGAGGAGATCTCGGGCGAGCTGCACGAGCAGATGGGTGCCATGTCGATGATCCAATCGTTCACCCGCGAAGAAGCCGAGGCGCGCGCCTTCGACCGCCAGAGCCGCCGCTATCTGCACAGCGTGCTCCAAAGCGTGCGGTTGCAGTCCATCTCCCTCGGCGTTACCGGGTTTCTCACGGCGCTGGGCCCCATCCTCGTGCTGTGGTTCGGCGCCGAACTGGTGCTGGATGGCCGGCTGACGATGGGCACGTTGATGGCGTTCTACGGCTACCTGGGACTGCTGTATCAACCGGTGCAGCGGCTCGCCGAGCTCGGCCTCGTGCTCTCGAACAGCCGTGCCGCCATGGACCGGATCTTCGAGGTGTTCGACACGTATCCCGATGTGCGCGAGCGGCCGCAAGCGCTGCCGCTGGGCAGGGTGCGGGGCGACGTCGGCTTCGAAAGCGTGTCCTTTCATTACGGCTCCCAGGCACCGGTGCTCGATCGCGTCACGCTCCGCCTGGCGCCAGGGACGACGGTCGCGCTCGTCGGCCCGAGCGGCGCGGGGAAGTCCACAATCGTCAAGCTGCTGCCGCGCTTCTATGACGCGACCCACGGCCGCGTGCTGCTCGATGGCGTGGACGTACGCGAGGCGACGCTCAAATCGCTGCGTCAGAACATTGCGATCGTCGCCCAGGAGCCACTGCTCGTGTCGGGATCGATCGCGGAGAATCTGCGCTACGGCAGGCCCGACGCGAGCGATGCGCAACTCCAGCAGGCCGCGCGTCTCGCGTTCGCTGATGAATTCATCGAACGTCTGCCACGCGGATACGAGACCGATATCGGCGAGCGAGGGCTCAGGCTCTCGGGCGGACAGAAGCAGCGGCTCGCCATCGCCCGTGCCTTTCTCAAGGACGCTCCGGTCCTGATCCTCGACGAGCCGACGTCGGCGCTCGATCCGGAATCGGAAACGCTCATCAAGCAGGCATTGATCGAGCTGCGTCGCGGGCGCACGGCATTGATCATTGCCCACCGGCTATCGACGATCGAGCACGCGGACGAGGTGCTCGTGCTCGATCGGGGACACGTGGTCGACCGCGGGCCGCACCGCCTGTTGCTCGAGCGAGAGGGGATTTACCGCAGGTACGCCACGGCGGGCATCGTAGCTGCTTAGGGCGGTAAATGCTGAAGCCGCACTGCCTTCATGCCGTCCATTAGCGCTGACACCCCCTTCGACCGCCGTGTGATTCCCCTCACGTTGCATTCGGGCACCAATCCCTACCATTCGGCGCGCTCTCCACATCATCCTCGAGGGGGCAATGGACATCCGCCGACTCAGTACCAACGACCTGGTGTATCCTCGCGAGCGCGTCCTCTACAGTCTCGTCCTGCTCGTCAGTATGCTCGTGTATGGGGTCCTGATCATTTCGGTCATGGCGAACCCCCAGACAGCCGCCGGGATTTTGGTCTATGTGGCACTCTTCGCCGTGATGGGATTCTTCGTCCACGCCCTCGCATTGGGTCGCATTCGCGGCAATGGCGTGCTCGTCTCCGAGCGCCAGTTCCCCATGGTGCACCAGATGGTGGTGCGGCACGCACAGCGCCTTGGCATGAGCGACCCGCCCACAGTGTACGTGGTCGAGTCCGGCGGAATTCTCAATGCGTTCGCGACCAAGCTCCTGGGTCGACGCTTCGTCATCCTGAACTCGGACGTCCTGGCGCTGGCGGTACGACAGGGTGAGGCCGCGGTGAGCTTCGTCGTCGGACACGAGCTGGGCCATCACTGGCGGGGCCACCTGAAGTACCGCTGGCTTACGGCTCCCGGGCGCATTTTCCCGTATCTCGGGCCCGCATATTCGCGCGCGTGTGAGTTCACCTGCGACCGGATTGGGGCATTCTGCGAGCCCGACGGTGCGATCGACGGCCTGCTGCTCCTCGCGGCGGGGAGCTGGCTGTATTCGCAGGTCGATGCCAAGGAATTCGCCGCGCAGGCGGAGCGCGACAGTGGATACTGGGTGCGCCGAGCCGAGCGCGTTTCCACACACCCGCGCCTGCCGAAGCGCGTGGCCGCGCTGCTCGCGCTTGGCGTGTCGAGCCCCAAGACGCAGCCGCAGGTCGTGGGGAATAAGGCGGCGTAGGCTAGAAAACGTCGAGGAAAGGCGTCGAGGAACACCGCATGCGGTTCTTCTTGACGTCTTTCCTTGACGCCTTTTGTTTTTGACTATGAAAATCGGCATCATCGGGTCCGGCGTCGTCGCCCAGGCCCTCGGCACCGGGTTCGTCACCCTCGGCCACGAAGTCAAAATCGGCACCCGGCATCCCGCCAAGGAAGACATTCAGGCATTTCTCGAGAATGCCGGCGCGAAGGCATCGAGCGGCAGCTTCACGGACGCGGGGCGGTTCGGTGAGATCGTCATGCTCGCAACTTCATGGTCCGGCACCGAGAATGCCCTGAAACTCGCGGGCCCAGGGGCGCTCGCCGGAAAAATCGTGATTGATGTGACCAATCCGCTGAAGATGAATCCAAAGGGGCCCCCAGGCCTCGCCGTCTCCGGAAACGACTCGGCGGGGGAGCAAGTGCAGCGCTGGCTGCCCGAATCGTGGGTCGTGAAAGCCTTCAACCACATCGGCAACTCGTTGATGTTCAGACCCCAGCTTCCGGGCGGCCCGCCCGACATGTTCATCGCGGGTAACGACGCGGCGGCGAAGCGCCGGGTTACCGACGAGATCCTCAAGCCCTTCGGCTGGAATGTGAGCGACCTGGGCGGCATCGAGATGTCGCGCTATCTCGAGGCTCTGGCGATGGTCTGGATCCTGTACGGATTCAGCACGAACTCCTGGACGCACGCGTTTAAGCTGCTGAAGCGGTAGGCAGCGTGTCTCAGGCACGACGCTCCTGACCGCTTTTCAGGACAACGTGCGCGCGTTGCTCCGGCGTTAACCAGGCCGCCGTCCGCGGCATGGCTCATGCGAGCAGGCGTCGCGCCATGCACGCGGTCCGGCTGATCGGTGTAGCGCTGGTGATGGCCGCCTTGGTTGATACGGCCGCCGCTCAACGCCCACGCCTCGTGCGTCGGACCGACCTCGATCGGTTGCGTGGCGATTCAACGGGCCCGATCACCCGGGTCACGCCCGGCGGGAGCGACACCATTCTCTCTCGCGTCGATTCCCTCCTGCTCCGCCCGGGACAGCTCCTCGCCGTGAGGATCTCCGACGCGGACACGGCCCACCGCTCCACTCGGGCCGCCCAGGTTCTCCCGTTTCGCGTTCTGGCCACCGACCGCGCGGCGGACCTGCTGTTTCTCCGACCGGTCGTGCAGGTCGATCCACTCGAGTACGACGGCGCCTCCCGTGAGTTCACGGGGACAATGCATGTGGGACTCGAGGATTCACAGGACCGCGCGGGCTCGCGCAGCTTATCGGGCCCGATGGCGTTTCTGATCAGCGGCGCCGGCGTGCGTGCCGATCCTGCGGGACTCACGCTCGACCACACCAATCTTCCCTTCGCGCCCGTGCGCCTCGCCACGCAAGCCTCAGGGGAGTCGCTGCTGATACACCTCCGCGCGACGTTCAACCCGGAAGGCATCGACGTTTCCGTACCGCTGGCGCATCCCCCCATCACCCTCGAGCAAGTGAGCGGCCCAGTGGCCGGTTGGGGCCTGGGCGTCGCCATCGTGCATGTCGCCTTGCCGCTCGAGGCGGGGGCGGAGGCCCGTGTGGTGCGGCTATCCGCCGGCCGCGCGACGCCCGAGCCCGCGGAGCTGACACTCACCGGCGGGGAGACTCGCGACGTGCGCATTCGTTCCGTCGGGATCCTGGCCGATACGCTCCTGGCCGAGAGCCCGCCGTTCCGGTCGGACCGGCTTGTGCTCACCTATGTCTGGCCGATTCGTCTCGTCCTGACCGCACTGGCCGGTGCGCTCCTCGGGACCGGCCTCGTGCGTCGGGTGTCGACGCGGCGCGGGCGATCCGAGCCCTGGCCGCGGCAACTCGCCGGCGGTCTCGCCGCGGGATCATTCGCGGCCGCCGCCTTCGCGGTGGGCGTGAACCTCACGGGCCTCAAGATCGCAACGCAGTACGGTGACGCGGTGATCGTGCTCGTCTCCGCGCTGGGAGCGATGTTCGGATGGGCGGGAATCGGCCGGGTGGTTCCAGCCATCGGGAAGGGGCTCAAGGAAACTCGCTAGCGTCCGCGCGCTAGATTCTGGACTGGTAAAGCCCGGCCCCGGATGCGAGGCGCGCCGCTGGATCCCACATACGGTTTCGACGTTGCGATAGACGAGCACGAGCTGAGCGCTCGCGTGAGCGCCATCTCGCAAGCTGCCGCTCGCCTGTCAGCGGATTCGGGCCTTGCCGGCCGCATCGCCTGCTGCCTCGACCTCACGAGCTTGGAAGGCAACGAAACGCACGACACGATCGCGCGGGTGTGCGCCGATGCGCGAGAACCGTTGCCGGGCCGGCCCGAGATTCACGCAGCCGCCGTGTGTGTGTATCCGCGTTTCGTCTCCGCCGCAGCCCATCTGCTCGCGGGAAGCGGAGTGCGGGTCGCCACCGTCGCGGGGTTTCCCGGTGGGCCGACGGAAGCGATTGATCGGGAGATCGCGTCAGCGTTGCGCGATGGCGCGCACGAGATCGATGCCGTGATCACCCGGCGCTACGCGCTCACGGAAAACTGGCGCGCGCTGTCCGACGAGATTCGCGGGTTTCGTCGGGCCGCCGGGAGCGCCACACTCAAAGTGATTCTCGCAACGGGCGATCTCGGGAGCCCCACAGTCATCGCCCGCGCCAGCCAGGTCGCGCTCGAGGCAGGGGCGGATTTTCTCAAGACCTCTACCGGGAAAGAGCGCGTCAACGCGGCGCTACCTGCGGGCCTCGTCATGGCACGGCAAATTGGGGCATACTATCGCGCCACCGGCGGCCGCGCCGGGCTCAAACCGTCAGGTGGCATCCGCACGACGCGAGCCGCCCTGGAATGGCTCACGTTGATCCGGATCGAGCTGGGGGAGGAGTGGGTGGACCCAACGTTATTCCGGATCGGCGCGTCGAGCTTGCTCGCCGATCTGCGGCGGACCATACATCACGACTGAGACCTTCATGTACCGATTCCTTACAGCTGGCGTGATTGTGGGCCTGGCAGCGCTTCCCATTCGAGGTGAGACGCAGTCGCCGCGCCCCGACAGTGCCGCCGCACGGGCTCAACGGTTCCTCGATTCCACGGAAGCGGTGCTCGCGGTGAAAAACGTGTCGCAAAACCGCGGGGAGTGGTTGAGCGAGTACGACATCAACTACGACACCGAAGTGCTCTCGGCCGAAGCCCAGCTTGAGTTTGGCGCGACACTCGCGCGGATCGTCCAGACCTCGAGGCAGTTCGATTCTACGCCGTTGCCCCCCACGCTCGCCCGGCGCATGCAGCTGCTCAAGCGGCTCATCGACGCCCCGTCTCCGCCAGATTCGGCCGACGCGGCGGAGATGACGCGGCTGGCCGCGGGCCTCGACGCTGATTACGGGCGTGGTCGCTACTGCAAGCGTGCCACGGCCACGGCGACGCCGTCATGCAGAAACCTCGACGACCTGGAGCATGTGCTCGCGCACTCCCGGAATCCGGATTCGCTGCTCGATGCCTGGAAGGGTTGGCATGATTCCGTCGGCGCGCCCATGCGAGAGCGCTACACCCGATTTGCTTCGCTCGCCAACACGGGCGCGCGCTGGATGGGATTTGCCGACGCGGGCGCGATGTGGCGCGGGCGGTACGACATGCCTCCGGACGCGTTCGTCGCGCTGGTCGACTCATTGTGGCAGGAAGTCCGGCCGCTGTACGTGCAGCTGCACGCGTACGTACGCCGTCGGCTCGTCCAGCGCTATGGCGCCAAACTGGTTCCCCCGAATGGCATGATTCCCGTCCAGCTCACCGGCAACATGTGGGGACAGGATTGGACCAACATTGCCGACCTCGTCGTGCCGCGGGGAGCCGGGTCGGCCGCGGGGACATCCGGCGTGGACTTGACGAGCATTCTCAAGGCGCGGGGGGTGACGCCGCTCCAGATGGTGCGAATGGGCGAGCGCTTCTATGTGTCACTGGGGTTCGACTCTCTCCCGTCGACGTTTTGGCAGCGCTCCCTGTTCGTGCGCCCGCGTGACCGGGATGTCGTCTGTCACGCGAGCGCCTGGGACAT
>DATIWU010000120.1:0-9406 GCA_035519195.1 Gemmatimonadales bacterium | reverse complement strand
ATCGCATTGATTCTGTCGGCGGTGTTCGTGCCCGTGGCGCTGCTGGGCGGATTGACGGGACGTTTGTACCAGCAGTTCGCGCTCACCATCGCCGTTTCGGTACTGCTGTCCGCCTTCAGCGCGCTGTCGCTCTCTCCCGCGCTGTGCGCCATGATCCTCAAGTCAGGCCACGGGTCGACGAAAGGGCCGTTGGGGAAGTTCTTCGGCTGGTTCAACAAGACGTTCGAGCGCACGACGGCCGGCTACGTCACCGTATCGCGTCTGTTCGTGCGTCGTACCATCCTGGCACTGATCGTGGTTGCCGCCTCCGCAGTGGCTACGGGCTTCGTCGCGAAGGTGCTGCCCGGCGGCTTCGTGCCGGACGAAGACCAGGGGATTTTCATGATCAACGTGCAGCTCCCCCTGGGTTCCTCGTTGCAGCGGACCAGCCAGGTGTTGAGCCAGATCGAGGCCATCGTCGCCAAGACCGATGGGATCGAAGCCTGCAACGCGATCGGCGGACTGGGCATGCTCACCAACAGCTTCAGTCCCGAGTTCGGCTCATTCTTCTGCCGGCTCAAGCCGTGGGACGAGCGCAAGAGCAAGGCGTTGCAGGTAGCGGGCATTCAAAAGACCGTGGGCGAAGAGCTCGCGCAGCTGCCTGGAGCAGTCGCGTTCCCGTTCATGCCGCCGACCATCTCGGGGTTTGGCGCCGCGGGCGGATTCAATTTCCTGATCCAGGATCGGAGCGGCACCCTCACCGTGGAGGACCTGGGCCGCCAAACGCAGACGTTCCTCACCGAGGCCCGCAAGCGGCCCGAGCTCGCCAACCTGTTCACGTCGTTCAATCCCACGACGCCACAGATCTCGGTGCGGCTCGATCGCGAGAAGGCGCGGCAGCTCGGCATTCCTATCAACGACGTGTTCCAGGGACTGTCGGCGTTCATGGGCGGCGCGTACGTCAACGACTTCAACCGCTTCGGCCGGTTGTACCGCGTGTACGTGCAGGCCGAACCAGCCTTCCGCGCGCGCCCGGAGAACATCGGCCAATTGTACGTGCGCAGCAAAACCACCAACGACATGGCGCCGTTGGCGACGCTGCTGAGCGTCACGCCCTCGTCGGGCACGGAGATCACGACCCGCTTCAACCTGTTCCGCTCGGTCGAAATCTCGGGCGTCCCCGCTCCGGGCTACAGCTCACAACAGGCGATGCAAGCACTCGAACAAACGGCCGCCAAAGTCCTGCCGCCGGAAATGGGCTACGCGTACTCCAGCATGTCGTACCAGGAGAAGGTGGCGCCGCCCGCCGCGCCGACCTTCGTGCTCGCGATCGTGTTCGTCTTCCTGCTGCTCGCGGCGCAGTATGAGAGCTGGCGACTGCCGTGGGCGGTGCTGCTCGAGACCCCGCTCGTCGCGCTGGGCGCGTTCCTCGGCGCGTGGGCGATGCACTTCGACAACAATGTCTACGTACAGATCGGGCTCATCATGCTCATCGGCCTCGCGGCCAAGAACGCGATCCTCATCGTAGAATTCGCGCGCGTGAAGTACGAAGAGGGGTCGAGCCTCGAGGACGCGGCCCTCGAAGCGGCCAAGACGCGGTTCCGGCCGATTCTGATGACCGCATTCGCATTCATCATGGGATGCATTCCCATGATGCGGGCATCGGGATCCGGTGCCGGCGCGCAGAACGTGATGGGCACCGCGGTCGTGTGGGGGATGTCGATCGCGACCGCGGTCGGTGTCTTCATCGTGCCGGCGCTCTTTGCCTGGACCGAGAGCTGGACGTTCGGAAAGAAAAAGCCAGCGCGCGATGAGCGGGGAACGGTGCCGGAGCCGGCGCTCGCGGCCAAGACGCCGAGCGCGCATTGATGCGGACACGCGTGGCGCGCCGGCTCGCGGCGGCACTGGTGGCCGCGAGCGCCGCCGCATGCGCCCTCGGTCCCAGCTACAAGCGGCCGCCCACGGTCACGCCGGAGCACTGGCTCGACTCGACGGTCTCCGTAAAGGATTCCTCGTATGCCAACCTCCCGTGGTGGGAGGTCCTGGGCGACACCACGCTGCAGCGGCTGGTGCGCATTGCGCTCCAGGAGAACCGTGACTTGCGCGTGGCCCTGGCGCACGTCAACGAGGCACGGGCCCAGCTCGGGATCCAGCGCTTGGAGTTCCTGCCGCAAATCGACGCCCAGGGCACGGCACTGAAGCGGGAAGTGCACGACACGCTGCTGGGTTTTGGCGTGGGGCAGTATGACTTCTTCCAGGTTGGCGCGACCGTCAGCTGGGAGCTCGATTTCTGGGGCCGGCTCCGGCGGCTCAACGAATCGGCGAAAGCCTCGCTGTTGAGCAGTGAATACGGGCGCCGGGCGGTGATCGTCACGGTGGTAGCGGACGTGGCGCGAGCCTATCTCGAGCTGCGCGATTTTGACCAGCAGGCCATCATCGCCGAGTCGAACGTAAGCACGCGCCGGGTCTCGCTCGATCTCGCGCGCTCGCGGTTTGAAGGCGGGTTGACCTCTGAGCTCGATGTGCGGCAGGGGGAGGCGGAGCTCGCCAACTCCGAAGCGCGCCTGGCCGGTATCCGGCTCCAGGGAGGACAAAAGGAGCACGAGCTCGACGTCCTGCTCGGTCGCATGCCGGGCGCCGTGCCGCGGGGCGCGGCCCTGATCAATCAGCATTTTCCAACCCGGATTCCGGCGGGGCTCCCCTCCACGCTGCTCGAGCGTCGACCCGACGTGCGTCAGGCCGAGGAGGATCTGCACGCGGCGAATGCCTTGATCGGAGCGGCCATCGCGGCGCGCTTTCCGACGATCTCTCTCACGGGCGCAGCCGGGACGCGCACCGACGCGGTCGATCAGATCTTCAAGGCCATGACGGGGTTCTGGCACCTGGGCGCGAACATCCTCCTGCCCATCCTCAACAGCGGCCGCAGCGGCAAGCAAGTCGCGCTGGAGCGCGCGCGTACCGAAGCCGCTCTGGCGCATTACGACCAGACCGTGCTCGGCGCATTTCGCGAAGTCGAAGATCAGCTGCTCGCGCTCGAGCAGCTCGGGGTGGCGGTCGACGCGGCGGTGCGGCAGGTCGCCGCGGCCCGGCGCGCGGTACTGCTCGCGTCCGATCGCTACCACGGAGGAGTCGACAGCTACACGACGTTGCTCGACGCCCAGCGCATCCTTGCCGATGCGGAGCTTGGGGAATCGAGTCTCCAGCGGCAGCAGCGGGTCGCGGTGGTGCAGCTGTATCGGGCGCTGGGTGGCGGGTGGGATCCCGTCACCGATTCGCTCGCGGTGCCGCACGCATCGCATTAAACGCCCCACGCGGCGAGCCGTAGTCCGATGTCCTGGCTTACCTCACCTGAAAGCTGGATCGCCCTCGGAACCCTCACGCTCCTCGAGATCGTGCTGGGGATCGACAACATCGTGTTCGTGTGGGTGCTGGCCAGCAGGCTGCCATCCGCCAGCCAGGGTCGGGCGCGCACCATCGGAATTTCCGTTGCGATGGTCACCCGACTGTTGCTGCTGTTTTGCCTCACGTGGGTCATGCGACTCACCGAGCCGCTGTTCACGGTGGCGGGCCATCCGTTCTCGGGGCGCGACCTCATTCTCATCGTCGGCGGCTTGTTCCTCATGTGGAAGAGCACCCACGAGATTCACACCAAGCTCGAGGGAGACGGGGAAGGCGGCGAGGGGAAGGGCAAGCGCGGGGCGACGTTCACCGCCGTCATCGCTCAGATCGCGCTGCTCGACATCGTATTCTCGCTCGATTCGGTGATTACGGCCATCGGCATGGCGCGGGAGATCGAGGTCATGGTCGCTGCGATCGTCATCTCCGTCGGGGTCATGCTGTTCGCGGCGAACGCGATCAGCGCGTTCGTGCTCCGCCATCCCACCGTCAAGATGCTGGCGTTCGCATTTCTGCTGCTCATCGGCGTCACGTTAGTGGCGGATGGATTCGGTCAGGACGTCCCGAAGGGCTACGTGTACTTCGCGATGGGTTTCTCGGTATTCGTCGAGTGGCTGAATCTGCGAGCAGCGCGCGGCCGCCGGGCCGCGCCGGTGGCGCTCAAACAGGCCGCCTTCGAGGCCGCGTCACGCGAGTTCGCGTCGCCGCCGCCTTAGACCTACTCCCGCCACGCCACCTCCGCCGTCGAGCCGCACCGCGAGCAGCTCAATGTCTTCTGCTGCGACTCGAGGGGCATGCGATGCTGGCAGACGGAGCAGACTCCGTAGCGCGATCCCCACTTGATCGGCAAGTCCACGGCATCGTAGGGACGCTGGACGACGGACCAGCGGTTGGGGCGGAGTGGCAGGATCTGCAGCAGCTCGCGCGGCACGCTGACCGAGCGCTGGCCGACCTCGAGCACGACGGCATCGGGCATGAGCCGCACGACCTGATACCAGGCGCCGCGTCGCACGCTGCAGTTCACGTCGCCGCGCACGCGCGCCCACTGTCGAGATTCCATCTGTTCCTCCTCCGGGGTGTGGGGGCGCTCATTAGAAGCTATCTTGGCACGGCCAGGAGCCGGGTGATGACAGTCACATCGCCATTGGCTGGAGGGAGCGTTTCGTTGTTGGCGCGATCATAATCCAATGGTCGCCGATCCGTAGGCTGCGGCGGCCTGCTCGAGTGTCTGTTCCGGAGAAGGTATGGCCCGATTGCTGTGGTTCATCCTCATGCTCGCGCTCGCGGCGGCAGCCGTGACTGGCGCCTCCTGGGCGATTGCGTACAACCAGGTCGGCTCACTGCTGGGCGATCCGCCGCCCGAGATGGGGACCCAGACGACGACGTTCCTGTGGAACGGGTCGACGCCCGGGGGCAATGCGCATGTCTGGTCGTTCGCGTTCTATCCCACACGGATTCCCGACGCGCCGACCGTATACATCTACGTGAAGCCCTGGGGCAGTGTGGTCGAGACCTACCCCGCCGACTTGAGCGCGCGGGTCAAGCTGCTGCACAGCAAAGGCTATTGAGGCGGCGACGCTGCCCGGGCGAGTAGAGGTGAAGACGATTGTCCCGCATTTCAGGCATTGGCGCACACGTTGCTGACGGGGACAACACCCGTAGGTTTTCCCCACGGTCTATGGGTGGGGGTGGATACGACCGGGCGCGCTGGCCACTCCGCAGGGATTGGAAATCACAGGTCAGGGTTAATCCTCACGACCCTGGGCGGCGCCTCGCTCGCGGTCCAGGGACGGAGCGGCAACAAGTCGGCGAGACGGGGGAGCACCCTGTTCGGACCCGGCAAACCCGTCGCGCTGCTCGCCTATCTCGCCAGCGCTCCTGAGCGCCGGGCTCCGCGCGAACGGATCACGGATCTGCTCTGGTCCGACCGCCCGTCCGACATCGCTCAGCACGACCTGCGCCAGACGCTGTGGCACATCCGGCACCGGCTCGGCTCCGACATCATCGCCAGTCGGTCGGGAGACCTGGTGCTCAACCGCGTGGTGCGGTGCGATCGCGATGCCTTTCTTGCGGCGCTCGAGGGAGGGCACGTCGAGCGAGCGATCCGATTGTATCAGGGCAATTTTCTTTCAGGGTTGGGCAGCTCCGGTTCGACGGGGTTCGATGAGTGGGCGAATCTCGAGCGCTACCGGCTGTCGCGTACGTTCTGCAACTCGGCCCGGGAGATGGTTCGCCGCGCGGTGCGGGCGGGAGATTTCGCGCGAGCAGTTGCGCTCGCGAAGCGCGTGCGCGACGCGCATCAGGCGGACGAATCGTGTTGGCGCCTCTATATCGAGACACTGCTCGCGGGCGGGGAGCGCATCCGCGCCGCGACGGAAGCCGACCTCCTCGAGTGGCAACTCGCGATGGCCGGACGCGAACCCGAGCCGCCCACGCGCGAGCTGCTGCGCCGGGCGCGTCGCCGCGCCACCCCACAGGAGGGGCCAGCGGTTGGCCCCGTGGCCTCCCGGTTTGTCGGACGTGAGCAGGAAATGGCCGTGCTGCTCCGCGCGTGGGAAGCCGCCAAGCGGCGGCATGGGTCCCAGCTCGCCATCGTCGCGCCGACCGGATTTGGGAAAACGTCGTTTCTCAAGGAAGCGAAACGGCGCTTGCAGGCGCTGGGCGCGCGTGTGGTCTATCTCGTCTCGAACTGGACGACGCGCGATGTGCCGTATGTGCTCGCCTCGGATGTGGCGACGGCACTCGCGGAGCAGCCCGGCGCCGCCGCCGTGTCCGCGGCGACCGCGGCCACGCTCGTCGCGCTCAATCCGACACTCTCGCGCCGCTTTCCCGTCGCGCCCGATCCCGCCATCGGGGAGGAAGCGGTCCGGAACCGCCTGTTCGCGTTGCTCGAGCTGTTGCAGAGCGTGGCCGAAGAGCATCCCCTGGTGCTGCTTCTCGATGACGTGCATTGGGCTGATAGCCGTTCCCGCGAGGTGCTCGAGGCCGTGTGGGGTCGGGCGGATCGGTTCCGCACCATCATTGTCACGGCCTCCCGGACGGTGTTCACGCATGGGGAGAGTGGGCAGGCGACGACACTCCGCCTCGGGGGATTGCGAGCGGACGACTTGAGGCTGTTGCTCCAGGGAATGGGTGCGCTGCCTGACGCACCGTGGGCGCGCGAGTTACCCGAGCGGTTACAGGCCGTAGCGGGGGGGTCGCCCCTCGCGACACTGGATCTCCTTGAGCGAGCCGCTGACACCGGCGTGCTTGCTGTCGAGAACGATACGTGGAGCTGTACGGAGCCGGCCGCGCTGTCGACACGCCTCGAGGGGTTGTCCGGAACGCGGATCCAACCGATCGAACCCCACCAACGTTCGATTCTCGTCATCCCGTTCGCGGCCGACGACGTGCTCGTGAACGCTTTCACGGAGGGATTGTCGGAAGAGGTCATCGCGGCACTCACCGGCATCGATTCGCTGCGAGTGATCTCTTGGGCCTCCGCGAAGAAGTTCAAAGGCAACGCTCGGGAAATTGCCGCACTGGCGAGTGAGATCAATGCTCGATATGTGCTGCAGGGAAGGCTGGGCGGGTCGCTGGAAACCGTGCGCGTTACCCTGGACCTGGTGCACATCGCGAGCAGCACGATTGTCTGGAGTGCGCAGCGGACGCTCAGCGTCGCCGCGCTATCGGAGCTGGCGCAACAGAGCGCCCGCGATATCGCCGCGGCCCTGGACGTCACCCTGACTCCGACCGAAGATCGGAGGCTCAGGCGCCGCGCGATTCCCGACGGGAGGGCCTACGAGTGCTACCTGCGCGCACGCGAGGCCGCCGGGCACGATACGATAGAGGGGTTTCGACGCGCGGTTTCGCTGCTGCGTGCGGGTTTGAAGTCGGGGGGCGATGACCCGCTGCTGTACGCACTGCTCGGGACCGTCTATGCCAAGCAGAGCATGCAGATGCTCGCTACCGACGGAACGATACGGCGGGTCGAAGCGTGTGCGCGCAAGGCCATGGAGCTCGACCCCGAATCCGCCGATGCCCATTTCCTGCAGGGCTTGGCGTCCTGTCACCGCGGACAGGTGAAGAGCGGCCTGCGGGCCTTGTTGCGGGCGCTGGCGATCAACCCCACGCACACCGAGGCGCTGTATTGGGCCACGGGATGGCTCGGGTCGGTGGGGAGAATCGAAACGGCTCGCCCCCTCGTTCAGCGGCTGCTCGAGACGGACCCACTCACGAGCACGCACGTCGCGATGCCCGGCTGGATCGAATACATGGGAGGGCGATTTGCCGCGGCGATTCCCTGGTACCACCGGTGGTCGGCAAGCGAGCCCAGAAACCCCGTCGCGCTTCACCTCACCGGGGCCGTCCTCATGTGGGCGGGACGCTTCGCTGAAGCGCGCTCGGTGCTCGAGAGTCTCGCGAGCGTTGAACCGCCGAGCCCGCTCGCGGCCTTCAACCCGTTCATCTTCGCGGTCATGGCGGGGGACAGACCGAAGGCGCTGGCCGCGGTTGGTCCCGAGCTCGCGGCCGCCGCCGCGTCGTTGGGGATCACGTGCTGGAACATGGCGGCATGGTATGCGATGGTGGACGCGCCGGACGAGGCCATGGAATGGCTCGAACGCGCCGTGAGCCGCGGCTTCCTCAACTACCCGATGCTCGCCGAGTACGACCCGTTCCTGAAGCGCTTGCGCGGCGACGCGCGGTACGAGACGCTGCTCGAACGGGTGAAGCGAGAGTGGGAGAGCGTGGAATTGTGAAGCGAGTATCGAGTCGCTTCATTGGACATTCGGTATTGGACATTCGACATTCAGCCTATGACTCGCTGCGGTACCGTCGTCCTCGCCGGCAAGCCGAACGTCGGCAAGTCCACACTCCTGAACGCGCTGCTCGGCGAGCACCTCGCGATCGTCTCGCCGAAGCCGCAATCGACACGGCTGCCCGTTGTGGGACTCCTGACGCGCGGCGAAACGCAGTTCATCTTCACCGACTCCCCCGGCCTCCTGGAGCCGAAGTACAAGCTGCAGGAGACCATGCGCGCCGCGGCGCTGCGCGCGCTGGCCGAGTCGGAGGTCATCGCCTATCTCCACCCGCTGTCGGAATATCCGGCCCCCCCGCTCGAGCAGGTGGCGGGGCTGGATCGTCCGCCGCGAGCGCCGATCCTGACCGTCTACACGAAAGCCGATCTGGTCTCCCAATCGTCCCAGCCGCCGATCCGCCCATCCGCCGTCATCGTCTCCGCGAAAAGCGGCGCCGGGCTCGCCGACCTGCTCGACCGGCTTGCGTCTTATCTCCCCGCAGGACCTTTTCATTACGATCCGGAGGAGATGGCCACCCAGCCCACGCGGTTCTTTGTCGCCGAGTTCATTCGTGAGGCCGCGTTCGAGCTGCTGCATGAGGAGCTGCCGTACAGCGTCGCGGTGGAGATCGATGAGTATCGAGAGAATGCAAATCCGGTGTATATTCGGGCCGTGGTCGCCGTTGAGCGTGAGACGCAGAAGCGAATCGTCATCGGCGAAGGCGGCCGCACGATCAAGGCGCTTGGCAGCGCGGCCCGCGCCAAAATCGAGTCGCTCCTCGGTGAGCACGTCTACCTGGAGCTACACGTGAAGGTCCTTCCGAAATGGCGGCGCCAGGAAGCACAGCTGCGGCGGCTCGGGTACACGACATGAGTGTCGCCCCGGAGCTGCTCGAGATTCTCGTCTGCCCCAAGTGCAAGGGCCCGCTCGAGCATCGGGTGACGCCCGGGGCCGGAGACCCGTCCGCGCCGCGCGAAACGCTCGTCTGCCAGACCTGCCGGCTCATCTACATGGTCGAGGACGACATCCCGATCATGCTCATCGACGAGGCGAAACATTTCTAAGAGCGGATCGGCGGCCAGACGGTCGGGCGGTTGGCTCACGCTGACCGTTCTGCTCTTGACCGCCGGGTCGCCAGGCCGCCTAACAGCCCAGTTTTCTGACAATTCCGGCGCCCTCTTCCTCTCGCTGCCGATCGGCGCACAGGCGGTCGGCATGGGTCAGACCGCTGTGACGATGCAAGGTCGCGGAGA
>DATIWU010000119.1:0-9326 GCA_035519195.1 Gemmatimonadales bacterium | reverse complement strand
CGGGACCCGCCTACACCGAGAGGATCAACCTGTACCGGCAAACCAACCGGATGTTCGACGTCCTGGCGCAGTATCCGATCAATGCCGCGGAGCGCATCGAGTTCTCGGCGGGCGTCAATAACATGAACTTCTCGCAACAGGTCGAGACCCGGTCGTTCGACCTGAACAGCGGATACATCCTGTACGACTCGCTCACGGAGCTTCCGGGGCAGCCATCCATTACGCTCGCCACTTCGAGCGCCGCGTTCGTGTACGACAACTCGCTGTTCGGGGCCACGAGCCCGATCCTCGGCAACCGCTACCGTTTGGAGGTCGACCCCGCGACCGGCTCGCTCAATTGGATGGGGTATCTCGTAGACTTCCGGCGGTACTACATGCCGCTCAAGCCGTTCACCTTCGCGATCCGCGGGATGTCCTACGGCCGGTTCGGCAGCGGCGCCGAGGACCCACGGGTCACGCCGCTGTACCTGGGATACGCCGCGCTCGTGCGCGGTTATGACTATGGATCGTTCAACGCGAACGAATGCCTGGCCACGAGCTGCCCCGTATTCGATCGCCTGTTCGGCTCGCGGCTCGTGGTCGGTAATGCCGAGCTGCGGTTCCCGCTCCTGGGCGTGCTCGGGCTCGGCAGCGGCTATTTTGGCGCGTTCCCGATCGAAGCGGCGTTCTTCTTCGACGGCGGGTTGGCATACTGCGGCGGGGGGAGCCCGCTCTTCTGTATCGGCGACAACCAACCCGTGTACTCGACCGGCGCCACCCTGCGACTCAACCTGTTCGGCTATGCGATCGGCCAGATCGATTTCGTCAAACCGTTCCAGCGACCGGATAAGGGATGGTATTTCGAGTTCAGCCTGACACCGGGATATTGATGGGCGGTCACGAGCGGTAACAGGCGGTCGAGGGGCGGTACGTTTCGCCTCGCGTCTGGTGTCGCTCACTACCGCTTATTGCCGCCCGGTACGGCCCGACCCTTCCACAACGCCTTCTCAAGCATCCAATCCACCACCCGGTCCGGCAGCCGCAGCGCGAGCCAATCGAGGAACGGGTGCCCGGAGACGAGCATGCGGATCGGCGGGCGGCGGGCGGTGAGCGCGCGAGCGACCGCGTGGCCGACGATCGTGGCCTCCGGGGACCGCCGGGCACCGCGTAACATGCGCTCCAGGAAGTGGACGAGTACCGGCTCATACACGCTGTCCCTGTATGGGGCGGTGTCGATCCACCGCACCTTGTCCCAGATCCTGCTCTGGATTGCTCCAGGCTCGATGACGGTCACGCCAATACCGTAGGGTACGAGCTCGCGCCGCAGGCTGTCCGACAGGGCTTCGAGCCCGTGCTTTGAGGCCGAGTAAGGGCCCATGAACGGCAGCGCCGCGCGGCCGGCGACCGAGCTGATGTTGACGATGCGGCCCCGGCCTGTCTTGAGCAGCGGGAGAAATGCCTGGGTAACGGCCAGGACGCCGACGAGATTCACTTCGAGCACCGCGCGAAATTGGGCGAGCGGCAGGAGCTCGAGCGGGCCGCCGGCGGGTGCGCCGGCGTTGTTGACCAGTGCGCGGAGCCCGCGTGCGCCGACCGCCTGGCGCAGCGCGCGCTCCGCGGCCTCGATGGTGTCCTGTTGCGTGACATCCAGCGTGACCGCCCTCACGCCGCGCGCTTCGAGCGCGGCCTTATCTTCGGTGCGGCGCACTGTTCCGAACACCGTGAACCCGATCTTCACCAGCTCTCGAGCAGTGGCGGCTCCGATCCCGGAGCTCGCGCCCGTGACGACTGCCGCACCGCGCTCTCCCGGCAACATTTACGCGCCCTCGCGGGTAGGAATTAGTCCTCGACGGTCACGAGGCCACTGGTGCGAATCTTGCTCCCAGCGGTGCTCCGCCAAGGCACCCTACGACACTTACGGAGCTCGCCATGAACCGACAGGAGTTCGTCACTGCCCTGGAACGTACGTGGGCTACCGCCGACCGTTGGAACGGTATCACGCGTCCGTATACTCCAGCAGACGTGTACCGGCTGCGCGGCTCGATCGATATCGAGTATTCTCTCGCCAAACACGGAGCCGCCCGGCTCTGGCGGCTGCTGCACGACGACGACTACGTGGCGGTGCTCTCGGCCGTGACGGGTAACCAGGCCATCCAGCAGGTTCAGGCCGGGCTCAAGGCGATCTACGTGAGCGGCTGGCAGGTGGCGGCCGACGCGAACAATGCGAGCGAGATGTACCCGGACCAGAGCCTCTACCCGTCGGACTCGGTGCCGGCGCTATTGCGCCGGATCAATCATGCCCTGAAGCGCGCCGACGAAATCCATCACCTCAAGGACGACCGCTCCACCTATTGGTTCGCGCCGCTCGTGGCCGACGCGGAAGCCGGCTTCGGCGGACCGTTGCACTCGTTCGAGATCATGAAGAACATGATCGCCGAGGGAGCGGCCGGCGTGCACTTCGAAGACCAGCTCGCGTCGGTGAAGAAATGCGGGCATCTGGGCGGCAAAGTGCTCGTGCCGACGAGCGAATTCATCACCAAGCTCATCGCCGCCCGACTCGCCGCCGACGTGTGCGGGGTCGACACGATCCTGATCGCGCGCACCGATGCCAACAGCGCCACGCTTCTGACGAGCGATCCCGACGAGTACGATCGCCGCTTCCTGACCGGTGAACGCACCACGGAAGGCTTCTTCCGCGTGCGCGACGGCATCGAGGCGGCGATCGCGCGGGGGCTGGCCTATGCACCCTACGCGGATCTCTTGTGGTTCGAGACTTCCAAGCCGGACATGGCGGAAGCACGGCAGTTCGCCGAAGCGATTCATCAGAAGTTCCCGGGCAAGCTGCTGGCGTACAACTGCTCGCCCTCGTTCAACTGGAAGCGGCATCTCGCCGAAAACCAGATCGCGGTATTCCAGCGCGAGCTGGGCGCGATGGGATACAAGTTCCAGTTCGTCACCTTGTCGGGCTTCCATGCGCTCAACTTCAGCATGTTCGAGCTGGCGCACGATTATCGCAACCGCGGCATGAGCGCGTTCGCCGAGTTACAGCATCGCGAGTTCGCCGCCGAGCCCCGGGGCTACGAGGCGATCCGTCATCAGGACTTCGTGGGCGTGGGATACTTCGACGAGGTCACCCAGGTGGCCACCGGCGGCCAGTCGGCAACGCTCGCGATGACCGGCTCGACCGAACAGGAGCAATTCCACGACGGCAAGCCGAAGGCGACGAAGCAGCAGGCCTGAACACCATTCACGCGCGTTTCTCCGCCCACGGGGGCTGTCGGGTTGACAGCCCCCGTTTCGCGTGGTACCTGCATCTCTAAGCGGTTTTTCGTCCTTCCTTTGCCGATCACCTAGCGCTGCAGGAGGCACCATGCGCGTCCCGGCATCAAGATCCTCGATCGTCACGCTGGCTGGAGTGTTGGGCCTGCTTGCCGCGGCCTGTCAAACCGAAACCCTTACGAGCCTCGCGGGCGACGATGGCGCCGCCGTCGCGCCGACGCCGTTCCCCATGTCGAGCGACGCGGTCAACATGGTCAAGACATCGTCGCATCGGCTGGTGAAGCCTTTCATGCAACTGGCGCTCTTGGGCAAGCCGCCCGCGGGAATTGGATCGTCATCCCCGATCACCAACTCCCCGTGGGATTTGACGTACGTGGGCGGCCCGCTGGTCACGCACGCCACGTCGTACAACGTGTACGTCAACTGCGCGACGACGCCCGTCGACTGCTGGGGCTCGCAGGGGCTCTCTCCGGCCAGCTTCCTGCGCGACTTGAACCGCAGCGCGATGCTTCACATCGCCGATCAGTATCTGGGCGTGCGCGCTCCCGGGCAGTTCAGCGTGGCCGAGCTCAGCACGACGGCGGACTTCACGGGCACCCTCGCGGACAGCTCGATCCGGAACGTCGCGACGTTCGATGATGTGGCCGAGATCATCATCTCGGCATTCATCGCCACCCGGGCGAGCGGGTACAGCAGCATCTATCACGTGTTTCTGCCCAAAGGCACGGATATGTGCATCGACTCGGCGACGTGTTACTCGCCCGACAATCCGGACACATGGATCTTTTGCGCCTTCCACGGCAGCTTCGACGTCCAGAACCGGGCGGGACAGGTCTTTCACCTGCTCTTCAGCGTCGAGCCGTACCAGAATGTCGACGGCTGCGCCATCCCCGGCCAGACGCCGCACGGAGCGATCGACGCCACGGCCACGGCCCTGTCGCATGAGTTCTTCGAGACCATCACCGACCCGGACCTGGACGCCTGGTTCAATCTGCTGACGGGGAACGAAATGGCGGATCTGTGCTTCGGATTCCGGAACAACGAGCGCATGGGCGCGCACGCCTATGTCATTCAGTCGGAGTACTCGAATGCCGCGCAGCTCTGCACCGATCAGAGCTAGCCGCGCGGCACCCGACTAGAACCGGCCGCGCCAGAACTCCGCGGCGGTTGGGAACAGCTTCTCGGTGATGGTGGCGGTAAAGGTCACAAAGAACCCATGACCGCCCCGGACCGAGAAGTCGGGATCGGTGAGATCGCCGAACCGGTAACCGCTCGCGACTTCGAGCCCGTTCACGGGCCGGAACGCGAGCGCCGGCGCGGCATCCCACGTCGTCGCGCCCGTGGACCGCTGAATCAGGAGACGGCCGTCGCTGCGGATGCGCACCCAGCGGTTGAGCGCGATGTCCATCTGACCGCCGGCGTAGTCGGCCCAGGCCGTGAGCGTCTGCGTCGTGCTGTCGGGGTAGAGGGCAGCCCCTTCGGTGCGGCGCACGGCATACCGCGCGGTCAGCTCAAGCGCCGCGGTCGGCGTCCAGATCATCTCGGCCGCGCCGATCAGCTTGCGCTCGTCTCCCTGAGGCGTCAGGACGGCCGTGCCGAGCGGATTGAGCGCGTCGGTCCACTGCAGCTTCGCCAGCATGTTCACCCGGTCGGATCTGACCGGCCGGAACGCGAGTCCCCAGAGACTGGAGAGCTGCCGCGACAGCGGCGCGGTGGACAGCGCGTTCTGGGTGAACTGCTGCCGTGAGAGCAGCGCGAGCGAACGATTGAGCGAAACGTCACCGGCCACGCTCACGAGGCGCGTGGACTGGAGTGTGCCGTCCTTGTACTCGCCGCGCACGGACAGCCGGTAGGGACGATCGGCGGGCAGCAGCTCGAGTCCCAGCCCGCCAGACCAGTAGTCGTCTTCGGGCTGCAGGAAGGGCAGCGCGCGCACCGGGTCCGTGAACGGCGCGGTGCTCACGCCGCTGCGTCGTTCGAACATCACGTTGAGCGCCAGGTTCGGCGTGAGATGGAGCTGGTTTCGCAATCCCACGATGGCCGCGTTCTGCGTGCCGTTGACGCCGCCCGTGAGCTGATAGCTGCTCCACGCCTGGAAGTCCGCGCCCGCGTTCGCCTTCACACCGATGTTCGACACGGCATAATCG
Organism: Gemmatimonadales bacterium; assembly: GCA_035519195.1. Lineage (GTDB taxonomy): Bacteria > Gemmatimonadota > Gemmatimonadetes > Gemmatimonadales > GWC2-71-9 > AG25. The sequence goes on along the minus strand of DATIWU010000119.1, from coordinate 3,921 downwards.
CCACCGCCGTTCGCGTTGGTCACGAAGTGCTCGCCCGCTTCGAGCGAAACCGACGAAGTGAGACGATACGATCCGCCGAATCCCCAGAAATCCGGCGTCAGCTCCTCACCCGAGAGGCTCACGTTGCGCTGGACCTCGGTGTAGAGCTGGAGCGGCCGCACGGGCGTCCATTGCGCCTTCACGTTCCCCGCCGTCACATCGCTGAATCCCTGGCCACCCACGAGCGCTCCCGTGGCCTGGTCGTTCGTGACGCCGGCATCGAGCTGGAGCCCGCGCATGATGGGCTGCACGATGCCGATCCGCGAGTGCTCGCGAGTCAGATTCTGGAGCGTGAAGTCCTGGCTCGCGTATTCGGCGCGCAGCTCGCTTGCGCCGATCTTGAGGCCGCTCTTCACGCTGACTTCCGTCAGCCCGGGCTGCAGCGCGACGTTGGAAGGGTTCCTGAACTCGCGGTCCACGTGCATAAACCCCGCGCCGAGGGTGAACGCCCGGCCTACGCTGTAGCTCGCCTTCGCCATGGTGCCGAAGCCGGTCGAATCGCCCTGCGCCGCGTACGCCACTTCGGCGCCGAGGTCGAGCCCGCCCAGCCGGAACGCGCGGAGGTCGCCGCCCACGAGCCGGTAGGCGCTCGCGGCCTGATCCGCGTTGACGACCGTCAGGCCCAAGCGGAGCGAGTCGAACCGCGCGTTCATGAGCGAGCCCAGATCGAGCGCGGCGTGGCCCCCGGCCACGAGGCGCTGCTCGCCGGTCGACGCCGCTTCATAGGTCGCGACGATGAACAGCGGGTTGCCCTGGGCATCCGCAGCCGGGATCGGCTGCTTGAAGAGCACCGTGCCCGTCACATAATCAATCTCGTAGTCGATGAACCGGCTGAGCGCCTGGGTGGCGATGGCGCGCTCCGGGTTCGCGAAGTCGCGGGTTTCGATCCGCAGGTAATCGGTGCCCGGAATGATGCTCGTGCTGAGCTGATAGGGGCCCGAGACACCCGCGCCGCGAATCTGCATCTGGCCCAGCGCCTGCGACGTGAGCGTGCCGAACCCGGTCCACGCCACGGGGCCGGTCGTGACGTGCGCCGCGAAGCCGGTCAGCGCGCGATGATATTCCGACAGCGTCAGGCCGCTCGCGAAGTCCGTGGTCGCGAGATCGCCATAGCTTGCCCAATCGAAGCCGCGTTCGACGCGGGCCGAAATCCAGCTGTGCGAGGCGGTATGCAGCTGCAGCTGGCTCGCGTCGCCAAGCAACGGGTACTGCGCTTCGGCGAGCGGATCGGCGCTGCGGCCGAAGGCATTCTGGCCGTCGTTGATCGAGCGCGAATCGAGACCGAGGGTCACGGATGTCCGCTCGTCGAGGCGACCGCGCGCCGTGATGGCGCCATACGCATCGGGACTCGCGCCCACGCCAACCATTCCCGAACCGGCGATCGTGATCGGCCGCACTTCCGGCAGCAGCTCGAGCGGCAGCGACCCGTGCGCCGATCCCGCCTTCAATTCGACCAGTCCCCGTCGCACCTCGTGCCCCGCGCGCAGGTTCAGACTGAGCCACCCCGCCGAATCGGAGAGCTGCTGGACACCGACCGACGAAGGATCCGCGTCCGACCCGACCGGCTCGGCGCCGGTGGCGCTCACGGTCACGTACGACGGCTGGACCACCGGTACGCCCCACGCGTCGAGCACGCGGACCCGGGCGGTGGCGATGGTGCGGCCGTCGGCCGGGAGCGTCACGCGCGATTCACTGATCGCAAACCGGGACGGCAGGCCGGTGACGTGGACGGCGATCGAGTCCTGGCTCACCGCGCCCCAGGAGTTTTTCATCTCCACGCGCAGAATGTGCGGGCCCCGCGACAGCGGTATGGCGATGAAATCGTGAACGCCGTCCACCCGGACGCTGCCGGAATCGAGGCGCTTGATGCCGTCGAACAATTCAACCGACGCTCCGGCCTCGCCTTTGACGCCAACCCAGAGGTGGTCGGTCGGCAGTACCACGCCATCCTCCGGCGCGAAGATGTGCACCACCGGACCCAGCGCAATGCTCATCCCCTGAAGCGGCCCGGTGTGCTCCGCCGGTCCTCTCGCGCCCGGAACGCGCGGCCGCGGGGACGCGAGCGTCCGCGGCTCGGGCAGCTCGAGCTCGGGCGCGGTGGTATCTCCCGCGACGCGCTCCAGATTGGGCAGCGCGGCGGCGAGCCACGGCGCGTGGACCGCCGATCCCCGCTGGACCGCGACCTGAATCGGCAGTCGATGGAGCGGAGTCCACGGCGTCCACAAGATCGCGGTGGCCGAATCGGGGTGCGCCGCCGCCCAGGCAACGACGCGGTAGCGGCTGTGCGGCGCATCGGCGGGGAACGGGATGCCCGTGTCGCCGAGCCAGGTGTAGCGCGTGAACAGCGAATCGTCGACGTAGACCAGTGCCGAGTCCGCCCTGGGCTCGAATCGCAACATGACGTCCATAGCCGCCCGAGGATCCTTGCGCACGTCCACGTCGTAGCGCGTGGTGTGGCGCACGCCCATCACGCTCGAGTCGGTCAGCTGCGTGGCATGGAACCGCACGTTGAGAATGCCGCTGACACCGCTGACTGCACCGGTCGCCGGCGCCGCGGGGCTTGCCGTCGTGGCGGCACGCAGGTCCGAGGACACCGCGAGCACTGCCGGTGCGGGAGGCAAACCATCATGCGGCTGTGCCGCCGGCAGCGCGGGGATGCTCGCTGGAGCGGCCGACAGAGCCGCGGTCGGAGCCAGCGTAGGCGCCCCCGCGGGAGCGGCCGACGACAGTGCCGCTCCCGTGATCCGGAAGTCCACGTGCGGCGTGGTCCAGCCGCTCGCCTCCACGGTCTGCACCTCGTCGTCGGTCACGTGATAGCCCGCGGGGAGCGAACGGGCGTCGATGCGGAACACGTGCCGGCCCGGCCGCAGATTCGAGAACGAGTATTTACCGGTCGAATCGGTGGTGGCGACCTGGCCGTCTTCGGTCCAGACGTCAATCCCGGCCAGCCCCACGTCGTCGGACCGCTGCAGGCCGCCGTGATTGGTCGCATCCACCCACACCTTGCCGATCGCGGCCCGCGTTTCCATTGGCCAGGCGCGCCGGATCTGCACCCAGGCAATCGCTTCGGGCGAAACCGGCGCGAGCGCGCCCGCGGTGCCGGCGGCGATCGCGCGGTTCTCGGCGAGCGTGCCGTGGGCCGACGTGAGCGCGATGGCGTAGTGGAATGTCCGGGACGCCCCGGGGGCGAGCGGCGCCGCGCTCCAGAGCACCAGCTGCGCGCCCGCGGCGGTCACGGAATCGGCGCCGAGCGCGGTACCCTTCGCGTAGACGCCGCCGGGCGGAAGCGTATTCGTGATCTTGATGGCGGACACGGGCACGATCCCTGAGTTCCGCACCACGAGCGTGTACGGGATCAGCTCGCCCATCGCCACTTCGAGCGCGTTGGCGGTGAGCGAGAGATCGAGCGCCGCCGTCGACGGACCGATCAGCGCGATCTGCTGCGCCGCCGCGAACTGAGTGACAGCCGACGCGCCGGAGAGCGTGGCGACGTTCCGCACCCACAGCGTGTCGCGCACGGTATTCGCCACGACCAGCGTCAAGTCGACCGTACCGGAGTCGCCGGCGGCGAGCGCGCCGAGTGCCCAGGTCAGCACCGCACCCGCGGGCGTCGCGGCTGGGGACGCGCTCACATACGTGAGCCCCGCGGGCAGCGTATCGACCAACGTGGCGCTGGCGATCGGCGCCGCTCCAACGGCGTTGCCGTAATGGAGGGTGTAGTGCACCTGCTGACCGACTTGCGCCTGGGCCGGGCTCGTCAGCTGCTTCGACAACGCGAGTAGCGGCACGAGCAGGGTTGTCTGAACGGTGTTGCTGTAGACCGTGTCGGTGGTGCCGGACCACGCGTAGATCGCGTGGCTGCCGTTCGTGACCACCGGCAGG
>DATIWU010000118.1:0-18599 GCA_035519195.1 Gemmatimonadales bacterium | reverse complement strand
CGCCTCGAGATCACCCGGGCGCTCGTGACCGATCCGAAATTCATGCTTTTGGATGAGCCGTTCGCGGGTGTAGATCCCATCGCCGTGCACGATATTCAGACCATCGTCGCCGGGCTCAGGCATCGCGGGATCGGCGTGCTGATTACCGATCACTCAGTCGAACAGACGCTGGACATCGTCGATCGGGCATACATAATGTTCGAGGGCAAGGTGCAAGTGTCCGGTACTGTGAAGGAACTGGTCTTCAATGATCGCGTCGCCGATCTCTATCTGGGCCCGACCCTCACCGCCCGGCTTCGGGCGCGACTGACGCAGGCGGCATGAAACCCGGCCTGCACCAGCATACCGCGCTCCGCCAGGAGCTGCGCATCAATCCTCGCCTGTACCAGGCGATGGATCTGCTGTACATGCCGCTGCTCGACCTCCAGCAGCACTTGAAGCAGGAGCTGTTGGGCAATCCGTTCCTCGAGCTGGTCGAGCCGGAGGAGGAGACGGAGGTACCGGCCACACCCGAGAAGACCGAGGCGGAAAAGAAGAACGAGGAGGACGAGCCGAACTGGGAGGATATCCTCCTCGACGACGGCACCGACCTGGGCGCGCCCGCCCGCGACCTCTCGGGCGCGATGGAATACGTCGAGCCGGTCACGGTCGAAACCAAGCACTTGATGGACTACCTGCGCGAGCAGGTGCAAATGCTGAATCTCACCCCACGCCAGCAGCTCCTGGCGGGCGAGTTCCTCGGCAACATCGCGGACGATGGTTATCTGGGGGCTACGCTCGAAGAAATCGTCGACGGCGCCAACCGGCTCCTGGAAGAGCACGTCGCGCGCACGCAGCCGGAACCGGAATCGGCAAACGGCGACGGGCCGCCCGAGCCGGCTCCGGCACCCGACATTCCTCGCTACACCGTGGCCGAAGCCGAGGAGATGCTGCACATCATCCAGCAGCTCGACCCCCCGGGCGTCGGCGCGCGCGATCTGCGCGAGTGCCTGCTGCTCCAGCTCGAGGACCAGAAGAAGACCGACACGCTGGTCTACCGCCTCGTGAAGGAGGCCTGGGAGGACCTGAAAGGCCACCGCTGGAGCGAGCTGGGGAAGCGGTTCGGACTCGAGCCCTCGGACGTCCAGCGGGTAGCCGACGATCTCTCGAAGCTCGACCCCAAGCCGGGGCTCCAGCATTCGACCGCCAGCGAGGCGTACATCATTCCCGATCTCGTGGTCGACAAGATCGACGGCGAGTACCACGTGTTCCTGAACGACGGCGGGCTGCCGCGCCTGCGAATCTCGAAGGTGTACCAGGATATCGCGCGCGACAAACGCAAGTTCGACGGGGAAAACAAGGAATTCATCAATCAGCGCCTGAACAGCGCGCACTGGATGATTCAGGCCATCGAGCAGCGGCGTCAGACGATGCTCAAGGTGATGAATTTCATCGTCGACCGGCAGCGTGAGTTCTTCGAGAAGGGCGTCGAGTATCTGAAGCCGCTCACGCTGCGCGAGGTGGCGGACGTCATCAACATGCACGAGAGCACCGTGAGCCGGGTGACCAACGAGAAGTACGTGCAGACGCCGCGCGGCCTCCTGCCGCTCAAGTTCTTCTTCTCGAGCGGGCTCACGACCACGACGGGAGAGGACGCGAGCGCGCGCTCCATCAAGGCGCAGATCCAGAAGCTCGTGGACGACGAGGATCCCAAGAATCCGCTCACCGACCAGCACATCGTCGAGTTGTTCGATCAAAAAGGAGTGAAGATCGCGCGGCGCACGGTCGCCAAGTACCGTGATCAGCTGGGCATTCTGCCCGCCCGCATGCGCAAGCGGCTATGACCCTCGCGACCCCGACGAGCGCCGCCCCACCCGAAGTGAGCGTGCTCGTCCCCGCCAAGGACGAAGCGCTGAATCTCCCTGAATTCGTGCGGCAGATGCGCCAGGCGCTCGAGCCGCTCCCCTACGGCACCGAACTCGTCGTGGTCGATGACGGCAGCGTGGACGACACGCCGGCGGTATTGCGCCGGCTGATGGCGGAGAACCCGTTTCTCCGCGTCGTGACCCACCGCAGCCGCCGCGGCATCGCCGACGCCCTCAAATCGGGCGCGGAAGCCGCGCGTGGGCGGATCATGGTGTTCTATCCGGCCGATCTGCAGTACCGGCCTGCCGACTTGCCGGGCCTCGTCGAGCCGATTCGCGCCGGAGAGGCCGACATCGTCACCGGCACCAAGCAGGGACGCTATGAGAAGCGCTTCGTCTCCTGGGTCTACAATACGCTCTCCCGTTGGCTGTTTGGCGTGAAAGTGAGCGATCTCAATTCCGTAAAGGCGTACCGGCGCGAAGTCATGGACGCCATTCCCACGCGGCCCGACTGGCATCGCTTCATGGTGGTCATCGCCGCGGCGCAGGGATTTCACCTCGTGGAACGCCCGGTCCCGCTGTATCCGCGCCAGGCGGGGCAGTCGAAGTTCGGCATCAGCCGCATTCCCGTCGGCGTGCTCGATCTCCTTTCCGTCTGGTTTCAGCTGCGCTTTGGACGGAAGCCGATGCTGTTCTTTGGGCTCTCAGGGGCGGTGCTGTGCCTGCTCGGGGTGCTGGTGGGTCTGTATGCGCTGGTGGAGCGTTACGTATTTGGACAAGGGTTTCGCCCCTTGCTGAACCTCATCATGTTGCTGATTCTCTCCGGGTTGATCCTGTTCGGATTTGGCTTCGTCGGCGAACTGGTTGCGGGGATGCGGGATGAGCTGCGCGCGCTCGAGCGCGACGTGGACCGGTTGCGGAACGCAACAGACGGGCGTCCTCGTACGTAACAGTTCTACCAACAACCTCGCGTAGCCCGGAGGACATCCCGATGCGTCGTGTCCGTCCCCTTCGGTTCGCTCGATGCTTGGTTCTGCCGTTCGTAGCCCTCGCCCGATGCAGCAGTGATTCCAATGCGCAGGCATCGTCGTTGTCCACGTGCGGCACGCCTTTCGAGCCAACGACCGCGCTCGCCGCGCAGCGTCTTGCCCTTCCCGGGGGACCGCTGGGAATCACGATCGCGTCAGCCGGGGTGGCGTACGTCACGCTCGATCAGAGTGCGAGCGTGGCGCCGGTGGACGTCACCGTTCCCGCCGCGACGACCACAATCCCGGTCGGCAACGTGCCGTCCTACGTCGCCAGCAATCCGGCCGGCAGCAGGGTGTACGTCGCCAACCAGCTCAGTGACAACGTGGGGATCATCAACACGAGCACCAATGTGCAATCGCCGGTCATTGCGGTGCACGGCGATCCGCTTCCGGTAGCGGTGAGTACCGACGGCGCCACGCTGTTTACCACCACGAACGCCAACTATCTCTGGAAGATCGATCTCGCGACGAACACGGTGATCGATTCGCTCCTGCTCACCGCCACCTCACACCACCTGTTGGTGCATCCGAACGGCACATTGTTGTACGTGGCAACGCGCGATGGCGGCAGTGTCCTCGAGGTGAGTTGGCCCACCATGCAGATCGTCCGAACATTCACACTGGGAGGCCGTACGCAGGGGATGGCGATCTCCTGCGATCAGCAGGAGCTCTACGTGGCCAACGAGACGAGCAACGTGCTGCACGTCATCAATCTCAAGGCGGGCACTCTCGTAACCAGTATCCCACTGGCGAGCGGCGGCGAAGGGCTGGCCCTGAACAGCGACGGGACGAAACTCTACGTCGGATTGGTCTCCGGTGGCGCCGTGCAGGTCATCAATCGCGTGCAGCGCACGGTGCTCACCACGATCAACACCGGCCGGCACGCCGCGGGAAATCGTGGCCGACGTGCCGCGGCAGCGGATGATCGTCGCCAACGAGGCGGGATGGCTGGATTTTCTCCGCTAGTGCTTTGGACGGATTGTGAGGTTTCCACCTCGGAGGCGCGCCATGAGGCTTCTCGCTGTGGCTCTCATTCTCTGCATCGCCGCGATCGTGAGTTGTCAGAAAGCCAGCAGCCCAACCGACCCGACCGGCAACACCGGAGACGCGGCGAGCGTCACCATTGCTCCGGCCGACACCTTCATCCAGCGAGGAGGATCGGTGCGGTTTCGCACCGCCGTGCTGAATCGTGGCGGTCAGGTGATCGATGGAATTCAGCCGTCCTTGAGATCCAGCGACAACACGATACTCACCGTTGACCAGTCGGGAACCGGGCACACAGGCAGCCGGTCGGGCACCGCGGTTGTGACCGCCAGTATCCAACGCCTCACGGGCCACGACACGTTGCTCCTGAGTAGCACCGCCACGGTCGTCGCTACGGACACCGCGACCCACACCCCCGGAGACACGTCAATTCTGGCGCACTTGCCGCTCGCGGGCGGTCCCTTGGGAGTCGTCGTCGCCTCGGCAGGCGTCGGATTTGTCACGCTCGACCAGGTCGCCCAGGTGGCGCGCCTCGATCTTGCGGCCCCGTACCAGACGGCCGCTATCTCGGTAGGCGACGTGCCGTCGTATATCGCCGCCACCTCGGGCGGAGCGCAGATCTTCGTCGCCAATCAGTGGAGCGACAACGTCGGCGTGATCGACCCCATCTCGAATACCCAAAGCACGATGATTCCGGTGATGGGAGATCCGCTCCCCGTCGCCGTCAGCGTTCACGATAACGTGCTGTTTACGACGACGAACGCGAATAATCTCTATAAAATTGATATCGCCACGCGGACGGTGAGCGGCTCGCTGGCGTTGCCCGCCACGTCTCATCATCTGCTCGTCCACCCCAACGACACGCTCGTCTACGTCGCCACGCGTGACGGTGGCAGCGTGCTCGAGGTGAATTGGCGGACGATGACCGTCGCGCGGACCTTCGTCCTCGGGAACCGGCCGCAGGGGATGGCGCTCTCTCCCGATCGCCAGGAGCTCTACGTCGCCAACGAGCTCGGCAACGTGGTGCACGTCATCAATCTCACGACGGGCAGCGTGGCCGCGAACATTCCGCTCGCCGGCGGCGGGGAAGGGCTGTCGCTGAATGTCGATGGCTCGAAGCTGTACGTCGGCCTCGTCTTCAGTGGATCGGTGCAGGTGATCGATCGCGCCACGCGGGCCGTCTTGAAGACGATCAACACCGGCGGCCGGCCGCGCGAGATCGCGGTCGACGCGCCGCGGCAGCGCATGATCGTGGTGAACGAAGCGGGCTGGGTGGATTTCCTGCGTTAACGCGACGACGCGAACAGCGACGCGTACAGGTCGAGATAGCGCCGGGTCACGGCGTCCCAGCTGAACCGCTCGCGCAGCCGGCGCAGGCCGGCTGCGCCGAGCCGCTCCCCCAGCTCCGCGTCCCCGGCGATCCGCGCGATCGCCGCGGCCAATGCTCCGGCATCGGCGGGAGGTACCAGGATCCCCCCCTCGCCATCGACCACGATGTCGGGAATGCCGCCGACACGGCTGGCCACCACCGGCACTCGATGGCTCATCGCCTCGAGCAACACCACCCCCAGCCCTTCCGTGTCTCCGCGACTGTCGACGATGGCCGGGAGCACGAAGAGATCAGCGGTGGCATACGCACGCTCCAGCTCCTCCTCGGGGATCCGCCCGCGCACCTCGACACGACCGTCCAGTCCCATGGCCGCGACCTGGCGCTCCAGCGGCTCGCGTTCGGGCCCGTCGCCGACGATGACGAGACGCGCGTCCAGTCCCGGGGGCAGCGCGCGCAGGGCCTGCACGAGATACGAGACGCCCTTCCGCTCCACCAGCCGGCCCACGAACAGAATCGTGAACCGCCCGTCCCGCGTCTTGCTTGGGGCCGCGGCGCCCTCCGTGGGTTCTGCGATCGCGGTCGTGTAGGGGATGATCGTGACGGGCACGGGAGCAAGCTCACGCACCTCACGAGCCGTGTAGTCTGAGATCGCGATCACCTGGTCGGAGCGCCTCGCCGCCCAGGCGAGGAGTCGCCGCCAGGATCGCCGCCGCTTCGCCAGCTGCAGCTCGGCTCCATAGAAGGTGGTCACGAGCTTGGCGGGCCGAGCGCGTTGCGCTGCCCAGCCGAACAACGCGAGCGGCAGCGGCCAGTGGACGTGGATCACATCGTACTGCCGGCTCCTGCACAATCGCCACGCCGCCGCCATCCCGGCGATGACGAACGCGCCGGGCATCAGGCGGTAGAGCAGGGAACGCTTCATGCGATCGGGGGCGGCCTCGTCATGGGTGAGGCGTTCCCAGCGGCGGGGGAAATACCGGAACCGGTGCACCGGGATGCCATCGTACTGCTGATCCGCGAGACCGCGATACGACGACGTGAGCACTTCAACGTCGTGACCAGCGGCGCGTAGCCGCTTGAGCAGCACGACGAGCCAGGGCACGATCACATCGTCCCGCGACCGGGGAAACGCCGTTACGATGTGAAGGATGCGCATGGGGCTCTCGATCCAAGGTACGGCTTTCCCCGATTCTCGTGCCAGGGTATTTTTGACCGCGAACCAGGGAGAGGCACAGATACCAATGGCAGTCAAGATCGCAGTCTCTTCACCCGAGCTGCAGGAGTTCTACAGCCACCGCCACAACTGGCGCAATCCGGGCGAAGAACGCATGCGGTTTCAGAAGCACATGAAGCTCGCGCAGGTCCCGCCGGGGAGCGCGGTCCTGGACATCGGATCCCGCAATGGCGATCTCCGGAAGTACCTGCCCAAAGACGTGAAATACCAGGGGTTGGACATCGCCCCTGAGTTTGCCGCCAAGGATATCCTGATCCACGACATTACCTCGGGATTGCCGTTTCCCGACAAGTCGTTCGACTATGTCTTCATGGTCGAGGTCCTCGAGCACACTCCCACGGCCTACTCGACGGCAGGTGAGATTCATCGCGTGCTCAAGCCCGGTGGCGTCTGGATGGTGTCGGTCCCCAACCCGTATCACGTGAAGGAAATCCTCTGGAATCTCTTCCACGTGGCGGATCAACAGGGACACATCTATAGCTGGACCCGGCAGACCATCTCACGCCTTGGCGAAATGAACGGCTTCCGGCTGGCTGACTGGGGCGGGACGTATTTCTACCCGCCGATTCCCGCTCCCTGGCTCTTCGCCCGCTCCGTCGTCTACAAGTTCGTAAAGAACTGAGCGAATCCCGGGCGGTGAGCGCGAGCCGCCCGTCTCCGTTCCGGCTCTGGATCCGCGTGATCCAGGGCCTAGTAACGCTGGCGGTGTTCGTGTTCGCGGGCCGCTCGATCGCACGCAACTGGGCGGCGTTCCAGGCGGCGCACATCGCGCTCGCCATCCGGCCCGGGTGGATTCTCGCTTCTGCCGCGACCGTACTCGTCACCTATGTGATGCAAATCGAGTCGTGGCGCTGGATCATCGCGGGCTGGCGTCAGAAGATCGGCTTCGGGCCCGCCTGGCGCGCCTGGAGCCTCTCGAACCTTGGTCGCTATGTCCCTGGAAAGATCTGGAGCGTCGCCGGACTCGTCGTGCTGGCCCGCGACGCCGGTGTGGACGCCCTTCCCGCCGCGGCGTCCGCGGTGGCGGTGCAGGCCGTGTCGCTCGGGACCGCGATCGCGGTGTCCGCCGCGACGGTGCCGCATTCGCTGTCGGCCCCCAGTCTCGTGGTGGCCGGGGCAGTAGCGCTCGCGACCATCGGGGCATTGATTTGGGACCGAACACCTCGCATCATCGGGCGCTGGACGCAGGCGGCGATACCGCTCGATCCGCTCCCGGCCGCGTCCGTGCTCGCCAGCTCATTACTGACCGTCTTGACGTGGATATCGTACGGAGCCGCGCTATGGATGCTCGCCCACGGACTCTTGGCGGATGCGCAGTTGCCGATGCTGCGCGCCATCGGCGCGTTCACGCTCGGCTATCTGCTCGGCCTGCTGGCGCTGTTCGCCCCCGGCGGCGTCGGCATTCGTGAGCTCGTGCTGGTCGACCTCCTCACCCCCTCGCTCGGACCGGGTGGGGCAGTGGCTGTGAGCCTCGCCTCACGCGTCCTCCTGACCCTCATGGAAGTGGCGACCGCGCTCTTGTCATTGCCGTTCGGGCGGCGGCGTCCCGTCGCCCCGTGACCGGCGCGTCGCCGAATCCGGTGTTCCAGCCGCGGCGGCCCACGCTTGCCGCCGCCGCCTGGTTCGCCATCTGGCCGATCGCGCTCTCGCTTCCCATGCTGCGCGGGCTCTGGCTCGCGAGTCCGTGGAGCGATCAGTACACCGCCGGCTACCCGTTCCAGGCCTGGAGCGCCGAATGGTGGAAGCGGCTAGGCCACATGCCAACGTGGAATCCGGAGATTTTCGGCGGCATGCCCTTCGTAGGATCGGGGTCGGGAGACGTGTTCTACCCGACCTGGCTGCTCCGGCTCGTGATCTCCACGCCCATGGCGGGCAATCTGAGCTTTTTCGTTCATTACATCCTGGCCGGGTTGTTCGTGTATCTGCTGCTGCGGCGGCTCGACGTCTCGTGGCCCGGGGCGGTCGTGGGGGGAATCGCGTATGAATTGTCCGGACTCATCGCGTCCTATCCGTCGCCCGGACACGATGGCAAGCTGTTCGCGTCGACGATGCTGCCGCTCGCCTGTCTCGGACTCGTTCTCTCGGTGCGGGAGGGCCGGCGGAGCGGCTACGCCGTGCTCGCGGCCGCGGTCGCACTGTCGATTCTCGGGCATTTCCAGCTGACGTATTACCTGTTGATCGCCGCAGCGCTGTTTGCGCTCTATCTCGCGTTCGACCCCGAGCGCCGGCTTCCGACGCACGTGCTGGTAGCGCGACTCGTTGGGGCCGCGGCGGCAGTGCTGCTCGGGTTTGGTATCGCCGCCGTTCAGCTCGTTCCATTTTTCGCCTACATCCCGCTTTCACCCCGCGCGCAAGGGTACCGGGGGTTCGAGGGATCGGTGTCCTTTGCGATCCCGTGGGAGCACGTATTCGAATTCCTGCTACAGGGCTTCGTGGGTGCGCGGGACAGCTACTGGGGCTCGAATCCGCTGAAGTTGCATTCCGAGTATCTCGGACTTCCTGTCGTGGCGCTTGCAGTGCTCGGAGCCCAGACCCGGGAGCGGCGGCGTCTCGTGGCGTGGCTGGGCGGTATCGCGCTGTTATTCCTGCTCGTGAGTCTCGGAGGCGCGACGCCGTTCTACCGGCTGTGGTGGGCCCTGATGCCGCTCGTCAAGAAGACCCGCGCGCCGGGGATGGCGTTCTTCATCGTCGCGTTCGTCACGGCGGTCTTCGCCGCGCTCGGCACGGACCGCGCGCTCACGGCGGGACGGCGCGCCGCGAGCCGGTCGTTCATGATCGCCGGCGCCGTAATCGCCGTACTCGCGCTCCTGGGAGTGTTCGGGCACATGGCCATTGCGCTCGCCACCGGCATGAGCGCCGAATTGGGGAACAGAGCCGGCATCGCGAGCGCGCAACAGGGCTCGATATTGGCGGGCGCCCTGGTAAGCGCCGCGGCGCTGTTTTGCACGGGACTCGCGCTCGCGCTCAGTGCCAGTGGCCCGATGCGGCAGTTCGCGGGAATCGCGCTGGCGGTCATCGTCGGACTCGACTTGTGGATCAACGCGCGCCCCTTCTGGAGCTATACCGAACCCTACGGGAAAGACACCGTCGCCGATCGCATCACACAGACCCGGCTGCCCTACCGGGTGCTCAATCTCCCGGAGGCGTATCCGGGCTCGGCCCTGATGGTGTTCGATGTGCCGCAGGTGCTGGGATACCACGGAAACGAGCTCCGTACCTATGACGACTTGCTCGGCGGCAAGAACGAGTGGCGGAACCTCGGCGTGTTGCCGCTCTGGGATCTGCTGGCGGTGCATTATGTCGTGATTCCAGCGCGCATGAGGGGAGCGGATTCACTTCCCGGATTCCACCGCCTGCTCAGTAGTGTGCCCGTGGCGGGCGGCATGCCCGTCAATCTGTTCGAGCGCACGGCACCGGTCCGCTATGCGACGGTGGTCCCCGCGGCAATCAAGGCGGACTCAAACCAGATCATTCCGACGCTGCTCAACCCGCGCATGGACTACAGCCGCCTCGTGCTCTTTACGCCCGAGCAACCCGTGTTCCCGGCGCCGGTGCCGCAGCTTCCGTCGCCCAGTCCGTCCCGCGCATCGGTCTCCGATTGGAGCCCGGGGGCGATGCGCATCGTGCTCGAGCCTCCGCCGCCTCTGCCGAGCTACCTGCTCGTGTCCGAGAACTGGCATCCTTCCTGGCGCGCGATGGTGGACGGTGTCGCGGCTCCGGTGTTGCGCGGCGATTTCACGCTCCTGACGGTCCCTGTCCCGGCCGGGACGCATGCCGTCCAGCTGGCGTTCCGGTCTCCGGCCGACCGCGCCGGAGGGTGGCTCAGCATCGTGTCGTTGCTCGTGCTGGCCGGTCTCACCGCGTCGACGCTCCGCCGGAGACGCGCACCCGTTGCCTGAACGCGCGCTGACCATCATCCCGACGTACAACGAGGCGCCGAATATCGGCAGCCTCGTGCCTCTCGTGCTCTCCCAGGATCCCCGGCTCGAGGTGCTGATCGTGGACGATAATTCTCCCGACGGCACCGGGCAGCTCGCGGAGACCATCGCACGGGAGAACGAACGCGTGCACGTGCTGCACGGGGAAGGGAAACGGGGACTCGGCACCGCATACCTGACGGGGTTTCGCTGGGCGCTCGAGCGTCAGTACGACTATATCTTCGAGATGGACGCGGATTTTTCCCACGACCCGGTCCACTTGAAGGACTTTCTCAAAGCCATACAGGACGCAGACTTAGTGATTGGGTCCCGGTATCTTGGGGGCAGGGTGACCGTCGTCAACTGGCCCATTGGCCGGCTGCTGTTATCCTACACAGCCAATATTTATGCGCGCTGGGTGACGGGCGTGAGATTATGGGACCTCACGGGCGGGTTCAAGTGTTTTCGCAGACGGGTGCTGGAATCGATCGACCTCGCTAGAGTTCGGTCGAACGGCTACGCCTTCCAGATCGAAATGAGTGTGCGGGCATGGCGAAAAGGCTTTCTGTTCAAAGAAATCCCGATCGTGTTCGTCGATCGGACCGAGGGGGACAGCAAGATGAATGGGGCCATCGTTCGCGAAGCGATCTGGGTGGTTCCGCGCCTGCGGCTGATGGCCTGGTCCGGCCGCATCTGAGAGGTCTCCCGGTCTACAAAATGACGGGGTCGGGCAACGACTTCGTCATGCTCGACGCGCGTATCTCGGCTCCAGAAGAGTGGAGCGCCGCCGATATCCAGGCGGTCTGCGCCCGCCGCACCGGCTTAGGCGCGGATGGCATGGTGTTTCTGGCGCCCGGCTCGACCGCCGGCGCCGTCCGCATGACGTACTTCAACAGCGACGGCTCGCGGGCGGCTCTGTGCGGTAATGCCGCGTTGTGCAGCACCCGCCTCGCCAGTCATCTCGGACTCGCCAACTCGCTCAGCATGCGTCTCGAAACCGATGCCGGCACGTTCGAGACGCGCGCGGCGCGGGAAGACGGCCGCGCCGAGCTGCACCTCGCGCCCGTCCAGGCGCCCCAGGCGCGGAACGATCTGCCGCTCGAACCCGGAGAGCAGCAAGCGGCCTACGTCGTCGTAGGAGTGCCGCACGTCATCGTGCTGGTCCACGATGTCGAGCAGATCGACGTCGAGCACCGCGGACGTGCGCTGCGTGGCGATCCGAGGCTCGGCCCCGAGGGCGCGAACGTCAACTTCGTGGCGCCAGCCAGCTCACGCTCGGAATGGCGCATGCGGACGTTCGAGCGCGGCGTGGAAGGCGAAACCCTCGCGTGCGGGACGGGTGCCGTGGCGGTGGGGTGCGCGCTGGCGGAATGGGGCGTAGGCGCGCTGCCGGTCACGCTGTGGACCAAGAGCGGCCGCAGCCTAGATGTGCGGGCGCAGAAGTCCCCTGGGGGCATGTATGAGGATTTGTGGCTTGTGGGGGAGGCCAGGCTCGTTTTTCGAGGTGTGATTATCTAGGGAGTTGTCCACATCCGTGGCCCGAGCGACTTAACATAACATCTATTATACGAAGTTCAGCAGAATAAAGAAGCCGGATCTGCCTAGCGCACGCCGCTCCCCTTGGTCAATTCGCCTACCCGCACCTCGGCTTCGACCCGATTGCTGGTGGAATCCATACCGGAAATGATCGTCCGATAGTCCGCCAGCGCCTTCGCCGTGTCCTTGACCACGAGCCAGCTACGCGCCGCGTCGGACAGGTACTGCGCCTTCAAGAACGCGTACGGCGCGCGCTGCGCGGCTGCCTCATAGCTCCCTGCTGCGTCACTCCAGTGGCCCGCGTTCTCCTGGGCGGCGCCGAGCAGGCCATACGCCTGGGCGCGGGTATCCCGCCGCATCGACGGGGCGACACGTTTCAGGAGATCAATGGCTTGCTGCGGCTGGCCCTGGTACAGACGCACCTGCGCGAGGAGCAGGTTCGCCTGGTCGGCCGCGCGCGACCCCGAATAGTTCTCGACGATCTGCGAGAGCTCGCTTGCCGCGAGCGGATAGTTGCGCGACTCGAACGCGAGCCGCGCTGCCCCGAGTTTCTGGTCCGCCGCCGCCTCGACCCGGTTTCTCGAGACGACGCTCCACCACGTGAGGCCGCCACCTACGAGGAGAATCGCGACGATAGCGCCCGTGATTTGGCGATGCCCGTTGATCCACTGCACGATGGCGCGGAGCGCCGGAAGATCGCCTTCCCGGGACCGAGCGTCGTGGGAGGGGGTTCGCCCTGCTTCCACCGATGTTGCCATATCTTGCGCCGTATCCTCGAGGGAGCCTCGCCGCACCCCAGTGCCCCTGGGGTGACTCGAACACCCGGCCAACGGTTTAGGAAACCGCTGCTCTATCCACCTGAGCTACAGGGGCGTGCAGTCGTGTAACCGTTGGAAGCTAGCGGCCTTACGCGTACTGAAGCAAGGCCTCAACGCGTTCATTGGCGAGCCGTTTCCGTCCCGCGAGAAACGTCAGCTCGAGCAGGAACGCAAACCCCACCACGGCGGCACCGTGCGCCCGCACCAACTTCGCCGCCGCTTCCGCCGTCCCCCCCGTCGCGAGCACGTCATCCACGACGAGGACCCGGTCCGCGGGCGTAACCGCGTCCTGATGCATCTCCAATGCATCGCTGCCGTACTCCAGCAGATACTCGACTCGTCCTCGAGCCGCGGGCAGCTTGCCCGGTTTGCGAATCGGCACGAGGCCCGCATCGAGGGCCAGGGCGATGGGCGCGCCCAGCAGAAATCCCCGCGACTCGATCGAGATCACCCGCGTGACACGCGCGTCGCGAAACGGCGTCGTCATGAGCTCAACCGCCCTGCGAAACAGCGTCGGATCGAGCAACAGTGGCGTGATGTCCTTGAACAGAATTCCCGGCCTGGGAAAGTCCGGCACGTCTCGGATCCGAGCGTAAATCTCCTTCGTGTCTGATTGGGTGCTTGGCATGGTAGCTAACGAATCCCAAAGTTCGTAATGCCATCGAGATGATGTGGATTCTCTGACTGCTCCACCTGTTCGACGCGCGCGCCCCGAGGCCCCTGGGTGAGCGCTCGCTCCAATTCGTCGAGTGCTGCCGCTGCTCCTTCCGCCACGACTTCGACCGTGCCGTCGGGACGGTTCGTCACCCAGCCGCGGAGGCCAAGCGAGTGTGCATTGCGCAGGACGAACCAGCGAAATCCCACTCCCTGTACCACTCCCCGAACCACGTAGCGTTTGCCGGTCACCGCGCGGCGCTCACTCGGGTGACCGCGCCGGGCGCCCACGCACGCGCACCACGTACACGACGATCCCTAGCGCCACGAGCAGCAGCGCAATTACGATGGCCTGCCCCACGTATCGATGAACGTCTTCGTTCCGAAGCACGGCCTCGTTCTTTCCCAGCACATACCCGATCACGGTCAAGACGGCGCACCACACCGTCGCTCCGGCCGCGGTGTACAGCACGAACCGCGGCAGCGGCATTCTCGCAATGCCGGCGGGGATCGAGATCAGGTGGCGGGCCACCGGCAGCAACCGTCCCACTAACACGCTGATTTCGCCGTGACGCGCGAAGAAGTTGTCAGTACGCTCGAGGGACCGTGCCGATACCAGCACATACTTGCCGTATCGCTCGATGAATCCGCGGCCGAGCCAGCGCGCCAGACCGTAGCTCGCCAGCGACCCGATCACGCTCCCGATCACGGCGCACAGCGTCACCAGCACCGGATCCATTACGCCTTTCGCGGCCCAGTACCCTGCCGGTGGAATCACGGCCTCCGCCGGAACCGGGAGTACCGACGACTCGATCGCCATGAGGACGATGATGCCGGGGTAGCCCAAGGCGCGCAGCGTGTCCAGTAACCACTGTATCACGCTTTCAAGCATGAAAGCCGTGCTGGCCCAGAAGCGGGACGAATCGCGCGCTGCCCAGGGGGGTGCGGCGGATTGCACCATCGACCCGTTCGATCAGAGTGGTGATCTGCCTGCCCTGCTCGCCCAGCGGAATCAGCAGGCGTCCCCGAGGCGCGAGCTGCTCGACCAGAGGTGCGGGAATCTCGGGCCCCCCGGCCGCCACGATGATCGCGTCGTATGGCGCGTATGCGCTCCAGCCCAGCGTGCCGTCGCCCACGAGCAGCGAAACGTTGCGCGCGCCGGCGTCGCGCAGCGCCTGCTGCGCGGTACGCGCCAGGGCGGGTACGCGTTCGATCGAAAACACTTGCGACACGATGGCGGCGAGCAGCGCGGTCTGATATCCCGATCCCGTGCCGATTTCCAGCACGCGCTCGCTGCCGCCGAGCCGCAGAGCCTCGAGGTGGCGCGCCTGCGTGGAGGGCTGCGAAATGGTCTGCTGGTGTCCAATCGGCAGCGCGGCATCGTCGTACGCGCGTGGGCGTAAAGCTTCGGGAACGAACAGGTGCCGGGGAACGGCAAGACAGGCATTGAGTACCGCCGCATCGCGCACCCCGGTGGCGCGAATGGTCTCGGTCAAGCGGGCGCGATAACCGGCGTAGCTGTCCCGGGGAGACTGGCGTCCCGGCATCAGTCCGAGGGAAACCAGGACTGCACGACTTCGATCAGCCGGTAGTTGGTCATATCCATGTGGAGCGGCGTGACGGAGATGAACCCGTCTCCGGTGGCGCGGAAATCCGAATCTGCCCCGCCCGACCAGGTCACGTGCCCGCCCCCGATCCAGTGAATGTCCTTTCCCCAGGGGTCTTTCATTTGGGCGATCTCTTCGTGAAACACCCGGCTGCCGAGGTGCGTCACCTTGATCCCTTTGACCTCGTCACCGGGGATGCCCGGGAGATTGATGTTGAGCAGGGTTTGGGTGGGAAAGTCTCGCACATTGACGAGGCGGTGCAACAGCCGCTCGAGGCGGGGGCGATGACTGTCGAGTAGATCGAGATCGCCGCCCGCGAATGAAATGGCGACGCTCGGGATGCCCGCCACAAGCCCCTCGAACGCGGCCGCCACGGTACCGGAATAGAGCACGTCTTCGCCCATGTTGGGGCCGTGATTGATCCCGGAGATCACGAAGTCCGGTTCGTCGGGCATCAGCTTGCTCAGGGCGAGCAGCACGCAATCGGTGGGCGTCCCATCGACCTGAAACGCTCCGTCCGCCCGCCGTGTCGCGCGCAGCGGTCGATGCAGCGTCAGCGAGTGTGACGTGCCGCTCTGCTCGCGGTCGGGAGCCACCACCGTGACGTGTCCGACGGCCGCGCACACCTGGCCCAGCACCTCGAGCCCGCGCGCGAGAATGCCATCGTCGTTCGAAACCAGAATGCGGATGTCGCGTTCAGCGCGCGCTGCCATGCGGCACCGGGTTGCCTTCGAGAATGGCCAGCACGGACTTGAGCTCGGCGCGCAGGTCCTCGACCGTTTCCAGCGCGAGCGCCCGTCGCGCTTCGGGTTTCAGCTCGCCGGAACGCCGGTACTGCTCGATTTTCTGCCGAGCCCCTTCGATCGTGTATTTCTCCGTGTAGAGGAGATGTTTGACCAGCATGATCAGTTCGATCTCCCGGCGCTGATACACGCGGTTTCCCGAGCGGTTCTTTGCGGGGTTCAGGAATCGGAACTGACTTTCCCAATAGCGCAGCACGTGCGGTTTCAGATCGGTGAGCTGGCAGACCTCGCCGATCGAGAAAAATTCCTGGATCGGATGGGGAGCGCTCACGACTGCTCCACGCCCCACTGTTCCGATTTCAGCTCGCGCTCCATCAGGTCGGCGACCGCCTGGCGCGGCGGCTTGCCAGCGAACAGCACGAGCGCCACCTGCTCCGCGATCGGGAGCTCCACCCCATGCCGCTGCCCCAGCGTCACGGCCGCGCGCGCAGTGTTGACGCCTTCGGCCACGCTCACCCGCGCGGCGAGGGCCTCGCCGACCTCCTTGCCCTTCCCGAGCTCCACCCCAAGCGTGCGATTGCGCGAAAGCGCTCCGGTTGCCGTCAGAATCAAGTCTCCCATCCCCGCGAGCCCCGCGAACGTTCCCGCATCGGCCCCGAGCGCGGTGCCGAGCCGCGTGATCTCCGCCAGGCCACGGGTGATGAGCGCGGCCCGCGTGTTGTTGCCAAGCCCCAGACCTTCGAGAATGCCGGCCGCGAGCGCGATCACGTTCTTCAACGCCCCGGCGAGCTCGACCCCCAGGACATCGGTGTGCGAATAGACGCGAAACTGCGGGGTGGCAAAGAGCTGCTGAACCCGCTCCGCCAGGGCGTGCTCGCGTGCGGCGGCAACCACGGCGGTGGGCTGGCGATCGAATACTTCACGAGCAAACGATGGCCCGGACAGGACCGCGATCGGCGTACCCGCCGGCAGCACCTCCCCCAGCACACACGAGATGGTCGTGAGCCGTTCCGGCTCGAGCCCCTTCGAGACGCTGACCACGAGCGGGCGCGACGCGGCATGAGGGGCGACCCGCGCGAATACGTCCCGCACGACGTGCGACGGCGTCGCGCACACGATGACGTCCGCGCCCCGCACGGCGGCTCCCAGATCGGCCTCCGCCCGCAGCGCCCCCGTAAGCGCCGCGTCGGGGAGAAACTGCGGATTCGTGTGATGGCGATTGATGCTCTCGACCACTGCGCCTTCGTAGGCCCACAGCGTCACCTGTTCCCCACGCCGGGCCAACAGGTCCGCGAGCGTCGTGCCCCACGCGCCGCCGCCAATCACGCTGATTCGCGTCACGCGGTGACGCTCCCACCCCGCCCCTTGCGCGTGTTGAACCGGTGTTCAGCACCGGTCCGCAGCCGCCGGATGTTGGCGCGATGCGAGACCACGATCAGGAGCGCGAGGACGATGCCGGCCAGCACCGTGTACGTAGCCCCCGGGTTGGTGAGCCAGGCGAGGAGAGGAAACAGCAAGCTCGCAATGATGGAAGCGACGGAGACATACCCCGACAGCCAGAGCACGAGTCCCCACACGAGCGCAGTCAAGACGATCGCGATGGGGGCAAGCGCAATGAACACGCCGCCGGCCGTCGCCACTCCCTTCCCACCCCGGAACCGAAGAAACGGCGAGAACATGTGGCCCAACACGGTGGCGATCCCCACGGCGACGCCGAGCCACGGAGCCGCACCGGAACTCTTTCCGAACACCAACACCGGAACCGCCCCCTTGGCGAGGTCGATCACGCCTACGGGTATCGCGTACTTCCACCCCAGCGTGCGGAAGACGTTGGTGGCGCCAAGATTCCGGCTCCCGTGCTCGCGGAGATCGATGCCGCGCGCCAGCTTCCCCGCGAGGTAGCTCGTCGGGAAGGCGCCGATCAAATAGGCCGCCGGAAGCGCGAACAGTGGGCTCACGTGGAAGCCATGTGCCGGTCGCGCCGGCGGCGGAATTTGATTCCGACGGGAGCCCCGGTGAATTCCCATGCCTCGCGAAAGCCGTTGAGCAGATAGCGGATATACGATTCGGGAATGGCCTCAGGGCGGTTCGACACGATCGCGAATCGCGGCGGCGCGGTGCCGATCTGCGAGCCGTAGAGCAGCCGCACCGGCTGCCCCGCCGGCTGCGGAGGTTGCTGGCGATCGACCAGTTCCGCGAGTACGCGGTTCACCTCGGCCGTGGGCACACGCTTTTCGCGTTGCGCGGCCACCTGCAGGATCAGCTCGAGCAGCCGCTCCACGCGCTGTCCGGTTTTCGCGGAGATGTAGAGGAACGGAATGAACTCGAGGAATGGCGCGCTCTCTTTCAGGATCCGTTCACCGCGGACGGCCGTGTTCGTCTCCTTCTCCGCGATCAAATCCCACTTGTTGACCGCGATAATGAGCCCCGCCCCCCGGTCCCAGGCGTCGTTCGCGATCTTCAAGTCCTGCACGTGCATCCCGCTCGCGGCGTCGACCACGAGCACGCACACATCCGCCCGCTCGATCGCCCGCGTCGTGCGCAGCGTGGCATAAAACTCGAGGTCGTCCGTGACCTTCGACCGCTTGCGCAGGCCGGCGGTGTCGATGAAGACCAGCGTGCGGCCGTCGAATTCGAGCGGCGTATCGATCGCATCCCGCGTGGTGCCCGGCTCCGCCGCCACCACGAGGCGGTCTTCCCGGAGCAGGCGGTTCACGATGCTCGACTTGCCGACGTTCGGGCGCCCCACGACCGCCACATGAATCGCCTCGGGTACGACGGCTTCCCCAGCCGCCGGCAGCAGCTCGACAATGCGATCGAGCAGATCCCCGCTCGCCTTTCCAACGGCCGCGGACACGGGCACCGGATCGCCCAGTCCGAGCTCGTAGAAGGCGAGATGCCGCG
>DATIWU010000117.1:0-9957 GCA_035519195.1 Gemmatimonadales bacterium | reverse complement strand
GTGAATATCCGACGCACCGCGCTTCACGGCATCGGTCAAGAGCCCGTTGATCAGCTTGACCACGGGGGCGTCGTCGGCCGCGTCCTGCCCCTTTAAGTCTTCCTCCTCATCCTCCTCCACCAGCTCGAGATCCTCGGCATCCTCGACGCTCTTGAGGAGGGTTTGGAGCTGCGCGTCGGACTGCTGGTAATAGCGGTCGATCGCGTTCCGCAGGGTGTACTCGCCCGCGATGACGGGGAAGACGTCGCACCGCGTGATGAACTTGACGTCCTCGATGGCGGCGACGTTGTTCGGGTCGGCAATCGCGATCGTCAGGGTGCGCCCTTCCCGCTTGAGGGGAAGGACCGTGTGCTTGATCGCGATATCCGGGGTAAGGAGCTTGAGGATACGCGGCTCCACCTCGAACCGCGACAGGTCGACCGCCGGCATGCGATACTGCCGGGCGAGCATCTTGGTCACCTCGGTTTCCTCGATATAGCCGAGTTTGACCAGGGTGTACCCGAGGCGCATCCCCGAGCTCTTCTGCTCGAGGAGGGCTTTCTTCAATTGGTCTTGGGTGATCAGGCCTTCACGGACGAGGATGTCGCCTAACCGATCCGTGGTAGCCGCCGCGGTCGCCGTACGCAACTCGTTGAATTTGAAGGCCCCAAATTATGGAACGGGGTAAAAAGGTCAACGCGGCGGGGGAATGGCGCCTGAAAATGTGACGTACTGACGCAGTGCTTCAAGGAGTTGGGGCCCGATACCCGGCACACTGTCCAGCCGGGCAAGGCTGCCGAACGGGCCATGTGCCGTCCGCCAGCCGACTATGCGCTGCGCCAGCGCCGGACCGACCCGAGGCAGGCGCGTGATCTCCGTCACGTCGGCGGTATCGAGATCGATGCGATCTCCAGGTTGGAGCGGCCGGAGCAGTCGGGCCGATGCACGTGCGGTGGCCTCCACACTCGAGCCAGGGGGCGAATCGACGGGGGCGAAACGTACGTCGCCGGCAGCGGCAGTTGGTGCGGGCGCGAGCGCGAAACGGACGGCAGCACCGGCGAGTGCGAGCACACCGAGACTGAGGGCTGCGTGGCGATCATCCACGGGGCGAACATACGGATCGCCTGGGCGGACGGCGGGATCAATTCAGCGCGCGGTGTACCGAAAAACGGCGGTGCTTGAAACGCGGAACGCGGACGACGGAACGAGTTCCGCGCTCCTAACGCACCAGCGCCACAGCCACATCACCCACAATCTGCAGGGACGCCGCCGACACCTTATCCACCGTATCCTCTGTGGTGTGCCAGTACGGGTAATCGAAGTCCACGACGTCGATCGCGTGTATGCCGGCGTGCTGCAGGGGGACGTGATCGTCGATGAGCGTGTGCTTCACGCCGGGCAGGAAGTACTGGCGATAGCCCAGGTCACTGGCGGTGCGCCACACGCGATCAACGACTTCCGGCGCGGCAATCTCCGAATTCCCTTCGTAGTAGATGTCGAGATTCTTGTCCCCGATCATATCGAACAGCACGGCAAACAGCGGCGGATAGCCGGGTGGCTGGTGCGCGGCGAAGTATCGGGACCCGATCAGCACGTCGTTCGTGTCCGCGAAGTCGCCGTAATCCTCACCGTCATCGAACAGCAAGTCGACGCCCGATGCGGGCGGCTTCGCTTTGAGCGCGTCCGCCACTCCGAGGAGCAGCGCCACGCCCGAGGCGCCATCGTTCGCCCCCGTGACGGGCATGCGCTGCGCCCCGAGATTGGCGCTCTGATCCGCATGCGGCCGCGTGTCCCAGTGAGCGAGGTAGAGCACTCGTTCGGTGGCCTGAGGGTGAAACCGCGCGAGGAAATTCCGGAGATGCAGGGTGTCGCCGTGCCGCGTGACATGCGTGAACGCCTGCACGATCACGGTGTCGGCGGTGCTCTTCAGGTGGGTGAGAATCCAATCGCCGGTCTGTTCGTGCGCGGGGCGGCCCGGAATCCGGGGACCGAAGGCGACCTGCTCGCTCAGGTACCCAAAGGCCCGCTCGCCGTTGAACTCGTGCGTATGAGATTTCCCCCCTTGACCACCCCGGCAGGCCACGACCGAAGCCAGAATGGCAATCCAGAGTCCGCGCATCATCGGATCCGGCCGACACTGGTCGACATGTTGACGAACGCGGTCACGACGAGCTGCGCAGTCTTGTGATTGAACTGCCGTTGATCGTTTATCACGTACGCCATCTGTAACCCCGCGGAGAGGGACGGAGGGAAGTCCGTGTCGAGTGTAAGCTGCGTCTGGCTCTGACGCGTGTCCACATAGGACACGCACGTGTCTTGGTCGGGCGCCTGCAGGCACAGTTGATCCTGGCTCGACGTGTAGCGGACGGTGGTCCGGATCACGCTGCGCAGCCGCACGAGAGCGGACGGCGGGCGGAACGCGAACAGCAGGCTCCCGCTCTGCTGGTTTCGCGTGGTGCGGAACAGGTTGTTCGACGTGACGGCGTCGCTCGTGGTCTTCGAGATGTCGTACGATGTCACGACACCACCCACCCAGTTCAGCGTGATGGCGGGCGCCAGGGTGCGCTCGTTCGTGAGCGACAGCGTCGATCCTCCAGCCACGTCGCCGAACAGGATCTGCTGTGCCGTCGTGTTCCGCTTGCGATAGCCGAGCCGGGCGGTCAATCCGTGCAGCAGGAGCACGTCTCTCGTGCCCGGCAGCGTCAGGACCCAGCTCGCATTGAACGACGGCCACTCGCGGCTCGTCGTCGTGAGCGGCACCTGGGTGTTGCCCCGGAGCACCCAGCTCGTCCCGTTCAGCCGCGCGTAATTCCCCGTCACCCGGAACCCGCGAATCAGCTCGACCGTGGCCGCAGAATTGAGCGTCATGTTATCGGTGGCCGACCCGGCCAGCAGGCTCCCCTGATGCCGGAACCCGTCGAAGCCTCCCAAGGCGAACTGATAGCCCAGCGGTGGAATGAGCGGGGCG
The DNA here is from genome assembly GCA_035519195.1 of Gemmatimonadales bacterium. Lineage (GTDB taxonomy): Bacteria > Gemmatimonadota > Gemmatimonadetes > Gemmatimonadales > GWC2-71-9 > AG25. The sequence continues at coordinate 7,010 of DATIWU010000117.1, read as the reverse complement.
CCGAAATACGTGGAGGTATACGTCCTGCCGTATTCCACATCCACCGTGGTGATGCGTCCAAGCAGGTATGCCAGGACGGCGCTGTCGCCGAAGATGCGCTGCCCGAGCCGGTGCGGGTCGAGCTGAGTGCCGAGATCGAGCCGGCGCGAGTTGCTGTACGCGGCGGGGATGTGAAATGCGCCCACCGTGTCGACCCCGCCGAGCCCGCGAACCGGAGTCGCCGCATTCGGGTCACGGCTCAGCGTGAAGAATGAGGCGAGACCGAGGCGCGGGCGGAGCCACGTGTTGATCCGCGGCGTCACGCTCAGGAAGGTGTTCAGCGTTCGCTGCGTTTCGAGACCCGCGTTCATGCCCAGGAACGAGCGCCGCTCCCCCTGTACCAGCCTGCCCATGGTCGACGAATCGCCGTAATCGTGCAGATCGCGCTGCGAAGCGAGGTCAATCCGGAACAGCACGCCGGTAAGCGGGGCGAGATCGAAGCCCCCGGCATTGCGCCACACCTTGCTCCGGGAATAGGCCGGGACGAGGAATCCATCAGAGTCACGCGCGACCGGCACCGTGTACGAGAAGCGCGAGCCGTCCAGGCCGGCGAGCCCGGAATGCAGCCGGATGTTGGTGGGACTCACGCGAATGCCTCCCACCCTGGCCGGCGCCGGCGACAACGAGTAATCGGCATTGAGGGTGAAGTTCTTCGCCGCCGAGAGCGACAAGTCCGTCTCGCCCGTCCCGTTGGCGTACGCACCCGAGAGGCCGATCGGGTCGATGAGATAGCGCATCAGCTTGCTGTTGGAGCGACGCGTGTGCCGCAATCCGATTGCATAGCTGCGAGCCTCGCTGCGGGGCGTGCGCAACCCGGCGAGCTGACCCGCTTCGATATCGGTGCCGCTCAAGTAGAACGGATCGCTCGTGAGGTGGGCGTAGTGCACCGTGAAGGGCATCGAAAGGCCCCACGATTCCGGCAGGAATCGTTGCAGCTGGACCGTCGCGCCGATGCTCAGTCCGTTGTCGGTCGTGTAACTCGGATCCGCCCCGAGCTGGCGAAACTGCCCGTCACGGTGCGTGAACGAGACGGCCATGTCCGCGACGTTGGCCGCGGTGAACGTGAGATCCATGCCCGCCGCCATGCCCGGATCCCGTACCACATCCGAGAGCCGGACGTCATCGACCCAAAGCTCCGCCTGGTCGATCATCGACTTCGTTCCCACGCGCCAGATTCCCGCCGCGATCTCCTCCACGGCCGCGAGATTGGGCGGCGCCGTGGCGGGATCGTGCACGTGCACGATGTAGGGGCCGTCGCACGCGATGTACGAGGTGTCGAACGGCACGAGCGTCGAGTCCGGGCAGCCGGCGAACACGTGCGGCGGCTGGCCTTGCAGCCACGCCAGCTCGATGTGCGAGCGCAACGTGAGCCAGCGACTGAAGTCGACCACGACCTCCGGGTCCCACGTGGTGGTGCTCGCGGTGGTGTGATAGAAATAGAAATTCGCCTGGTCCTTGCCCGCCTTGATGTAAAACTCGAGATCCCCCGTGTCCCATCCGGCGCCGCGCCCGCGAGCCCAGGCGCGCAGCCGCTGATACTTGAGGAAGTTCTTGTCTCCGGTGGTCGTGAAATGCGTATACGCTTCGGCGTGCTGTCCGCGATCGAGCCCGGTGGCCAGGAGGCGGAGCGAGCGCTCATTGACCTGGGTGGTCCCGAGCTGCACGCCGGCGTCGATGCGAGCCGCCTCATTGCTGAGCCCCGGAGGCGGAATGTACCCGAGGTCCTGATTTTCCGTGCTGACGACGGAGGCGATCACCTCACCGATTCCCGTTCCCTGGCTGCCGGCGATGCCGCGCGCCGGCGAGTCGGTGCGCTTGAGCCAGGTCGCCCCCACGAGGCGCACCCGGGCAAGGCCGAAGAACACCTGCGGATCGGGCGCGCCGAGCGGCGCGGTCTGTGGCGTGACCATCGTGATGCGGACGCTCTGAATCTGCTGCAGCGAGGGAGCGCCCTGGAGAATCGTGTCGGTGTGGAACGGAATGCGGTACAGACGCCACCCGGCCATGCCGTCCGGGTTGCCCAGCGTATCCTTCACGGCCACCATCCCGCCGTCGCGGACGTAATAGCGGGGATCGCCGATTTCGAATACGTATCGCACGAAGCTCTCGGCGCGCCGCGCGCCGGCGGCCGAGTCGAGCTGGAAGTCCCCATCGAGATCTTCGGTGTCGATCGAGCCGTTGTGGCGGCCGCAGCGCGACCGCAGGTCGCCGAAACCGTAGTGCGGCTGCGCGCCGTTGATCATCAAGGCGCACAGCGGCAGCGTGTCGCGCACGACGCCCTTGGCCCGGTCCCAGATCCCATCGGTCACGCGGTCCGAGAGGATGCCCTCGTCGTTGATGGCCGCGCTCCACGAATGCGTGAGCGGATCCGCCTCGGTGTCCAGTTTGCCGAGCCCGGTGCGATGGTAGCCCTGGTAGGTTGTGTCGCCGGAGGCGGAAACGGTGAACGTATCGGGTACGAACGCCATCGCATCCTCGAACACCGACCCGAAATCGAGCAGCAGCGCCGTGTGATCGGCCATCGCGGTCCGGTGGCTGTCTTCCCACACCCACAACTCGAGGTATTCCACGCGTGACAGATCGATCCCGGTCGCCGAGAGCGACTGGGTGATCGAGCGCCAGCGTGGTCCATCGACGTGGGGGCGGGTCCAGTTCGGTAGTCCCGTTTTCGAGCTGGCGAGGCCGAGCACGGTATCGGGCTTGAGCATGAGCCAGAGGGCGGGCTCCGCGGATTGCCCCTGCCCGACGGTCACGATCGTGGGATCGATCTGCTGGGGCAGAAACTGCACCGGGTTCCCGTTCTGATTGTAGGGCAGGCTTTGCCACGTGAGCGCCGCGGCGTGGGTGCTGTCGAAATCCACGGAGCTGAAGCCGTACGGCTCGGCGCCCCGCGTGGTCGCCGGCACGCTGCCCCAATGCCACGTGTTCTCGCCCAACGAAAGGAACCGCCCCGCGTCAGCTTCGAAGTCCTCGACGGTTGCCTGACCGAGGGGATTGGGACTCGGCTGCGACCGGGCGACTTCGGCGGAGACGTTCAGGAACGAGGGCGCGTCGGTATGAATCCCGGGGATGATATTGAGCGCCTGCGTGACCCACTCGGGCCGGAAATGCAGCTCGGTGCTCACGCCGCCGATGAAGGCCGAGGACGGCTCGAGTCCGAGCGGCGGGCGCGTGAATGCGCTCTGCTGATTCTGGTACAGCCCGGTGACGTTGAGCTCACCCCGATCCCCCAGGTCGTAGTGCGCCGCGACGCCGAAGATCGACGTCGGGGCGACCGCGAACGCCGCCCGCTCCTCGAATTGCGCCCGCACCTGCGTCGCGCCAGCCCCGAACAGCGAATCGGGATTGGTGAACTGCACCGTACCGGACGCGTAATCGATCGCGTAGTCCGTACCCCGCGTGAGCAGCGTGCCCCCAACGTAGATCTTTTCCGAGCCGTCGCGGATCTGGAAGCTGTTGAGTGAGAGCGAAGCACGGTCGCCGGCCAGCGAGACGTTCGCGTGCAGCTGCATCTGGAACACCGCGGGTGGCGCCTGTGTCGCGAGCAGGGTGCGCGGTGTGCGATACAGCGAATCGTTGCGTTCGGGAGGAGTGAGTTTGCTGGAATCGGCGAACGGCGTGATGTGCGGGAAGACGATGAAGAAGTCGTGGACCGGGCCGCCTTGCTGCGGATCGCGCGTTCGCGGGAACAGCCGGTTGTACTGGTCGAACCGGGTCTGTTCGGACGGGATCGCGAGGCCCAGCCGGGCAAGATAGGTCTGGTCGCTCGCGAGGCTCCGCTCGCGCTGGTTCAACGTCAGCGCCAGCTGCACCGTTTCCCGCGTGATCTCGCCTCCCCCCACGCGATACGCGTTCCGCAGCTCGAATCGAAACGACGATGCGGTCGCGGCCACCCCGGGGCGCGGGTCATAGACGATCCGCAGTGTGTCGATCACACTGGGATTGGGATTCGCATTCACCGGGAACGTGCCGACGCACTGACTCCCGGGGCCGCATGCCGTCTGACCTACCGGGATGTAGGAAACGGCCAGGTAATCGTTTTGATCGAGGCGACTGGCGAGGACGAACCAGGCGCCACTCGGGTCGACGTAGTAGTCCTTCCCCTCCTGCAATACCTCCCACTGGAACGGGCCGGCCCGCTGCACGGAGCAGTCGACCGCCACCACCGCCCCGACGCCGCACGCGACGGCGCGGACGCCGCCCACATTCTGCTGGTTCGTGGAGGTTGGAGACACCGCCCGCAACCGGTAGACGTGCAACCCGCCCACACGCAGGGTGAGCGGTAACGTGGCCGCGTCGATGTTCAGCACGTCCACGGCGGGATACGACGGGAGCGCCACGGGATCGACCGCAAAGAAGAATCGGCCCTGCTCGTAGTCCAGGTCGCGCGCCAGCCGGTCGGCCGGCTGCGTGGTGGTCTCGCCCACCGTGTAGGTGCGGTCCTGAATGATGTTGCCCTTCTGCTGCGCGTAGATGCCCCGCACCTCGAGCGGTCCGAACTGCGAGATCGCCTGGATGCCGAAGTTGTTGGCCGGAATCCCCGCCGTAATGAACCGCGAGCGCGGCATCTGGAACGTGACGTTGCCGGCCTCGACCCGCCGCAGCACCTCGTCTTCCAGGCCCTCGTACCAGATCTGGAGGTTGTTATTCGCATCGAATTCCCGCTGGCTGTCGAAGTCCACGTTCACGTGAAGCCGCTGCGCGATCGTACCGGCCGTGCGAACCTGGTACTGTGGCGTGGGCGTAATCGTGGGGAATCCGGGATTGCATCCGGAAAACGCCTGCAGTTGATCGAGCGGCGTGCAGGCCAGGTTGCGGAACTGATCCGCTTTCAGCTCGAAGCGGAGATTGAGCTGCATGCCCAGGTCGGCGTACGGTCCGAGCAAGCCGGTTTGGCGTGGCATCTCCGGCGGTGGCGCCGTGGGAAGGGACGGCAGCGCCAGGGAGTCGCCGGCCGGTTTCGCCGCCAGCACGGTCAGATCTGGAACGAATCCGTGCGGCAGTTGCGCCCGCACGCCGTCCTCCCAGCGATCCGCTACGAGGGCTGAGGACGTGCGTGGCCCCAGGCGCCCGCCCGGGGCCAGGGCGGCATTTGGCGGAGGCTCGAGAGGCGCGACGCGGAATGACGCGATGAAATGCGGAGCCGTGTCAGCTCGATCCTGCGCGTGTGCCTGGGATACGACGAGCACGACAGCGAGAAAACCGGCCAGGCTGGGGTGCGGCATCCCTTGAAGAGACTGGGAGTTGCGAATATAATGGCCGAAACGACGGTGCGCATCCTAAGTCGGTACGTGCTACGACAGCACATCGGTCCGCTGTTCTACGCGCTCATCGCTCTCACCAGCTTTCTTCTCATCCAGCAGATCGCGAAGCAACTCGGCAATCTGGTCGGGAAAGGGCTGCCGTGGAGCGTGATCGCGGAAGTCTTCGTGCTGTCGCTTCCCTTCATAGTGGCCACCACCCTCCCCATGGCAGTGCTCGTGGCGGTACTGTACGCCTTCAGCCGTTTGGCCATGGACAACGAGATCACGGCCATGCGGGCGAGCGGCGTCAGCGTGGGACAGCTGCTCCGCCCGGTGCTGGGCGGGGCGCTGGTGATCACGGGCATCGCGTTTCTCTGGAATGATCAGGTACTGCCGCGCTCCAATCATTCGCTGCGCGTGCTGCTCGTGGACATCCAGCGCAAGAAGCCGTCGTTCAGCCTGCGCGAGCAGGTCATCAATGAAGTCCTGCCCGGGCAGTTCTTTCTCCGGGCCGCGCGCATCAACCCCGAAGACAACACGTTGAAGGATGTAACGATCTACGATCTCCAGGATGCCGAACGACGCCGCATCATCAATGCGGCGCATGGGATGATGGCATACACGCCGGGCGGACGGGACCTGTACCTCACGCTGTACGATGGCGACATCCGCCAGGTCAACCGCACCGATCCGCGAGAGTTCAACCGCACCTTCTACCACACGAATCGGATTCGCGTCAGCGGCATCGGCAATACCCTCGAGCGCACGGAAAACGACACGTATCATTCGGACCGCGAAATGGGCACGTGCGAGATGCGGATCGTTGTGCGGGAAAGCCGGGTGGAAGAGGCGCAGGCGCGGCAGGAAGAGCGTGTCACGGTCGAGAACGATCTGCGCCGCCTCGCCGGCCTCGAGCCGCTGCCTGTGACGCCGCGCAAAGCCGTGAGCGACTCGTCGCCCGTGGGATTCTATTGTCGAGCGCTGTACCACCTCTCGACGCTGTTCACACCGAAGGCGGCGCACGCGCAGGTTCCCGCCCGGCCGCCCCGGCCCATTGAGCCGGGGCCGCGGACCGGGCGCCCCGAGCCGAGCACCCCGGTGTTACCGGGCATGCCGCCGGATCGCCATCTACCGGTGCCCACCATTTCCGCCGGCGCCACCGCCGCCGCGGCGGCCGAGGTACGCGGCGCCCAGGACCGCCGGGCGATGTTCCTGGTCGAGATCAACAAGAAGCTCGCGCTCGCGGCCGCCTGTTTCGTGTTCGCGCTGCTCGGCGTGCCAATCGCGATTCGGTTTCCCCGGGGCGGCATCGGACTGGTGATCGCCGTGAGCCTGGTCGTGTTCACGATCTACTACGTGGGCCTGATCGGCGGTGAGGAGCTGGGCAACCGCGGGACGATTACGCCGTTCTTCGCGATGTGGACGGCCAACGTGCTGTTCACGATCGTCGGCTTGTACGCGCTCGCGCTCGCGCGGCGCCCCGGCCAGAACGTCGCGGGAGTGGATTGGGCGGACTTGGGCAGGGTGTTCACATGGCGGTCGGAGAGCGGTGGTAAATGGCGATAGAGAGCGGTCGAATCTGAAGACTCTAGACAGATATCTGTTACGAGAATGGATCAAGATCCTGCTGCTCGCAGAGATCGGGTTCCCCCTGGTCGTCATCATCATCGATATCACCGACAAGCTCGGGAGCTATCTCGCGCGGGGATTGAGCGGCCGCGCGGTCAC
>DATIWU010000116.1:0-5440 GCA_035519195.1 Gemmatimonadales bacterium | reverse complement strand
TGCCTCGTCGACGTACTCGGCCGGCGTCTTCGAGATATCGAAGGTGATCAGCCCGCGCTGATCGAGCTCGAGGAGCATGGCAATGAACCGGTGCGCGAGCGCCTCGCGGATCCGCCCCGCCGCCCGGAGACGCGCGGCCTCCGCGAGATGCCAGCGGGCGTCGCGCGAGGGCGGTTCCGGCGGTGGCGCGCCATCCGGCGTCCGCGAACGGACGGAGCGTCGCATGACGGAGACCAGCTGCAGCAACACCGTGCCGAGGATGATCGCGAGTGAGACGACCAGCAGGTAATAGCGAAACGGCGACGCAATGCGGAGCTCGTTGAGCCACTCGAGCACGCGGGCAAACCGGTCCGCCAGCCACAGCCACGCGTTGCTCGCGCCGCGCCAGCGATACTCGCGTCCCGCGAACACCGCCCGCAGGGCCGCGCGAATACTGTCTGGATCGGTGCGCGGGAACGCGGCCGTCACACCGGCGCGACGGCCACGCCCAGATGCCGTCCAAGCAGCTCGAGATCGAACGCCTCTCTGCGCACGCGAAGATCGTAATAGAACAGCGTGAAGACACAGCTGACGAACGGGTAGGCAAACAGGAAGACGAGGGCGAAGCTCACGACGACGGGCACGAGGAGCGGCGGGAACAGCTCCGTCGCGAGTGCCGCCACAATGCTCAGTCCGAACAGGACAATCAGTGCGATGATCCCCACCACGATGTACAGGCCAAACGCCTTCCACTTGTATCCGCGAGTGAGCATCCAGGAGCGGCCCAGCCCGTCGCTGCCGGACGGCAGCGACTCGAGCACCGCCGCCTGTACGGCAACGGCGAACCCGCAGGCAACGATGATTCCCGGGACGACCAGCAGGAGTGCCGCGAGCGTCGCGAAAATGACGGCGGGCAGGGCGGCGCTGAGCGTGCGGCCCATCCGCTGCCAGGCGAACTCGAGCGCCTCGCCCATGCCGGGCTCCTGACCGAGGTATGCCTGCGACACCACCCGAATGCACGCGGCCGTGACCAGCAGGTACCCGAAAGCGCTCAGGACGCGCGCGGCGACAAACAAGCCAAAGTGCGTCGCGGCGCCGCCGCCGAACTGCACGAACAGCTGCAGGGCCGTTGGCGGCCCCTGGCAAACGATTGCGATGCCGAAAAACACCCCCGCGTAGCGCCGCAGCAGCGCGAACGACGCATCGAGGATTTCTCCCGTCGACATGGGGCGAAGCGGAATGCTGGCCACGAGTCCTCCGCGGTGATTAACATGGCGGGGTGACGCCTGCCACGCGAGTGCCGGTCGGCGCCTCGTTCGCGAGACGCCTGGATATCGAGACTCCCGAGCACGTGGTCCTCGAGCTCGAGCTTGCGGGCCTCGGCTCGAGAATCCTTGCCGCGCTGTGCGATGCCGCCATACTCGCCTTTCTCACCTCCGCCCTATTCGTGGGCGTCGGTGCGCTGCTGCCGCAACGCGACGCCGCGCGGTTCGACACGCTCGTTGCTGTCGTGATCTTGCTCGCCGCGTTTTCCCTGTTCTGGGGCTACTTCCTGCTGTTCGAGGGACTGCACCGCGGACGTACCCCCGGCAAGCAGCTACTCGGCATTCGCGTGGTGATGGATACCGGTCACCCCCTCACGTTTTCCGCAGCCGCGATCCGCAATCTCGTGCGCGTGGTCGATGCGCAACCGATCTTCTTCTATCTCGTCGGACTCGCGTTCGTGCTGCTGCACCGGGAAAACCGCCGCCTGGGTGACATCGTGGCGGGCACGGTGGTCGTGCGCGACCGCCCGGAAGAGCTGCAGCGCCCGAGCGCGGCGCCGCCGCCCGGCGCGACCGAGCCGGGCGTCGAGCTCGGGCCGCCGGAGCTTACGGACGACGAATTTCGCCTGCTCGACGAGCTGATCGAACGCGCCGATCAGCTCGAGCCGCGGCTCAGGGACCGTTTCACCTCGGAATTGGCCGCGCGGTTCGAGCCCCGCGTGCCCCGCCGGGAGGCGGACCCGTTGCTGTATCTCGCCCGGCTCCACGAGAGTGAGCTGTCGCGCCGGCGGGGCCGACTCGCGACACGCCAGGTGGAGGGGATCGGGCGCAGCACGGTGACCGCGGAGCGTTTCATTGCGCACAAGCGGGACCGCTGGGAATCGTTTCGCGCCGTCGCAACCCAGGCGGAGCGAACGGGTCTCGAGCGGCTGGGAGCCGGAGCGCTGCCGGGGTTCGCCTCCCAGTATCGCGAAGTCGCCGCCGACCTCGCGCGAGCGCGCACCTACGGAGTCGATCCGCGGGTCCTCGAGTACCTCGAACGGCTCGTCGGCGCCGGGCACAATGCCCTCTACGGCGTGCCGAGGCTGACGCCGCTCGCGGTCTGGAATCTCGTCTTCAGAACCTTTCCCGCCGCCGTGGTCCGCTCGCGGATCTACGTGCTGACCGCCCTGCTCGCCTTCGCCGTGCCGGCGGTCACTGGGTATCTGCTGCTTCGCGACAGCCCGCGGCTGGGGGAAGAGATTCTCCCAGGAGAAATGGTCGGGCGAGCGCGGATGGGCGCGCGCGCCCAGCAGGCCGGGATCGGCTATGCCGAGGCCCCTTCGATGTATCTGCCCGTGGTCGCCTCCCGCATCATCACGAACAACGTGCAGGTCGCATTTTTCGCCTTCGCGTTCGGCATCACCGCGGGACTCGGCACCTTGACGCTGTTGATCATGAACGGCTTGTTCTTCGGGGCCGTACTCGGCTTGTTCGCGAACTATCACGTGGCTGGCTGGCTGCTCACTTTCGTGGCCGGCCACGGCATTCTCGAGTTGACCGCCATCTTCATCGCTGGAGGCGCGGGGCTGCGCATTGCGCGCGCGCTGATCGCACCGGGGGACTGGAGCCGGGCGGACGCCCTGGTCATCGAGGGAGGCACCGCCATCCGGATGATCGGCGCGACGGTGACCCTGCTCGTGCTTGCCGGGCTCATCGAGGGACTGCTGTCCGCGAGCGACGCGCCCGCGCCTTACAAATTCGCGGCGAGTGCGGCGAGTGCCGTGTTCCTGTTTCTCTACCTGAGAAACGGCAGCTCACATCGAGGAGCGCCGCAACGTGCGCGGCCAGCGTAACCATCGCGGAGCCCGCGCAAATCCGAGCCGCCGGGGAAGACGACCGGCCCACCAGCGAGAGAGGGGATTGATGCGGGGCGGGTGCGGCCGCTTCACACCGTAGCGTCGTCCAGGATCTGCCGCATCCTCCGCGCCAGCGTTTCGATTTGCTTCAAGCCGTCCAGAGACTCGCGATTGAACTGCTCCGGCGAGAGCAGCAGCAGTTGCGCCTCCGCCAGAATGGCCGCGAGCGGATTCGAGAGGTCGTGGCGGACCTTCCGGAGACGAGCCTGCACCTGCTCGTCGGGCGTATCACCGGGCATTACAGCAGCGAGCGATACAGGTCGCGCAGATGATGATCTCGCAGGTCCCGCACCGACTGCCAGAGGTCCTGCTCGGAGCCCGCGCAGAAAATCTCTGCGGTCGACCGCTCCGCCTCGGTGTCGGGCGCGCCATACACCATCCGGCCGCGCCACACTCCGTCCTCTGACCGGCGCACGAGAAGCCGTACCGCAATGAGTTGGGCGTCAAACCGAATGGGGGGAAGCTCGTGAACGACGATTTCCTGTGCATCGGGACTGCTGTAGCGCGCCGGCTGTGCGGGCATGCGGTGCCCTGGGCTGGTTTGGGCAAAGATATAACAGCGCAAAGCCAGTGCAATACTGGCGTTCGTCGGAGCCTTAGATCCGAAACGGCACGGGAGCAAACGTGATCACGAACAGGACGAACGCCGCCACCGCGAGCACCGTGCGCGACCGAGGCAAGGGTCGGTAGCTGTCGAGGACCGCCGGATGGCCGAGCCGTCCGCGGGAGAGGAGAAGCACCAGTGTTCCCCACAGGAGCCAGCCGCTCCAGAGCCATCCCAATGCCAGAATGAGGATCAGGTTCGTTACCGCGATGCGCCGATGCCAGCGTGGCAGCGCGGCATAGAGAATGTGCCCACCGTCGAGCTGCGCCATCGGAAGCAGATTGAGCATGGTCACGAACAGACCGAACCATCCGGCAAAGGCCAAGGGAGAGACCAGGACCGCTTGCGCTCCTGGATGCACCAGGTGGCGGAGGACCAGCGTCACCAGCGAGTCCCCCAGGGCCCAGTCCATGCCCCCGATCGATACCAGCATGCCCGCGAGCGGGCCATGACCCGGAAGCGGATGGCTCCCTAAGAGCCCGAGCCAGAGCACCGGCACGGCCACCACGAATCCCGCAAACGGTCCCATGGCCCCGACATCGAGCAGCTGCCGGCGATCGCTCATGAGCGTGCGGAGTCTGATGAAGGCGCCAAGGGTGCCGACGGGCGTCCAGGGGAATAACGGGACGGGAATAAAATACGGGGGCGAAACGTCCAGGTTGTACCGCCGTGCCGTGATATAGTGGCCCATTTCATGGCACAGCAGAATTGCCAGCAACGGAACCGAAAAGGACAGACCTCTCGCCCACTCGGCCACCAACGCAGGCACGCGAGTTGCGCCACTCATCGCGTCGAGAATGTTCTCGAGCGGAATAGCCCCGGCGAGTACGGCTCCGGCGAACGTCGTCGTCAGGAGCGTGCCGAGGAACAGGAGCGTGTGCAGCACCCATCGTTCGCGCCGCGCGTGGCCCAGATGGCGGGTAAGGATCAGGTGCGTACCGTCACCTTCGCGCGACCAGTAATGCACCCCCGGCCATTCCGCGAGCGCCTGAGCCAGCTCGGGGGAGCCGTTGGCGTACGAGGGATGTACAAGCGCATCAACGACTTCCCGATCGGGCAGGACCGTCGTCCGCCACGCCATCAGGAACTTTGTCAGGCTCACGGGCGCTCTTGACTGAAATTGAAGCGTGCTCTACTATAAGTCGCTCGCACGTCTGTTAATTCCCTAGTTCTCATCACGTTCGAACGCGCTCATTCCCCCCGACCCGGGGTCCGCCCGCCGTAGCGTACAACGGAGCCAACCCACAAGTGGATATCGCGGAACTCAAGAAGAAATCCGTCGCCGAACTGCACGCGATGGCCGAGAATCTGAACATCACCAACTACTCAGGCCTACGCAAGCAGGATCTCATTTTTCGCATCGAGCAATCGCTCCTCGACTCTGACACCGTCCTGCGCGGTGAAGGCGTGTTAGAAATTCTTCCCGAGGGGTACGGGTTCCTGCGCAGTCCCGACTGGAATTACCTGTACGGTCCGGACGACATCTACGTCTCGCCGAGTCAGATCAAGCGGTTCGACCTGCGTACCGGCGACACGATCATGGGTCAGGTTCGTCCTCCAAAGGAGGGCGAACGCTACCTCGCACTCTTGAAGGTCGAGGTGGTGAACGGGGATGAGCCGGAGAAAGCCAAGCACCGGGTCGCGTTCGACAACCTGCGGCCGCGCTACCCGGAGCAGCGCATCCGGCTCGAGCG
>DATIWU010000115.1:0-2267 GCA_035519195.1 Gemmatimonadales bacterium | reverse complement strand
CGCCTGACCACCACCCCTTCCCGCACCCCCGACGAGTGGGGGTCGGCGATCACGGCCTACCTGGCGCAGGCGGGGCATTCGACCCAGGAGGTCCGCGCCGCCATTCTGGCGTCGGTCGTTCCCCAGGTCACCCTCACGATTGCCGAAGCGGTAGAGATCGCGACCACGGTCCGGCCGGTCATCGTCGACGGACGCTCGCCGCTGCCGATTCGCCTCGATGTCGCCGAGCCGCTGACGGTGGGGGCCGATCGCATCGTCAACACGCTCGCCGCCGCGCAGCTCTTCAAGGCCGACACGATCGTCGTGGATTTCGGCACCGCCACGACGTTCGATTGCATCACGGCGGACGGGCGGTTCATCGGCGGCGTGATCATGCCCGGCATCCGCACGGCGGCGGACGAGCTGGTACGGAAGACGGCCAAATTGCCGGCCACCGAGCTGAGCCCGCCGCCCCATGTGATTGGCAAACGCACCGAGGAATGCATTCGGTCGGGCGTGCTGTTTGGAACCACGGACGCCGTCGATGGACTGATTCGTCGTATCCGCGCGGAGTGGCCGGGTCAACCGGCATCGGCGCCGCGCGCCATCGCCACGGGCGGGCTGGCGGGGCTGATTGCGCCGTTGTCTCAGGAAATCGAGTCCGTGCACCCGGACCTCACGCTCACGGGTCTCCAGTTCGCCGCTACGGCATTGAGACTCACGTGGTAGACGCGCGCGCGCTCAATAGCTGGCGGCGCTGGGGATACCGAGTTCTGCCCGGCGATGCATTCTCGTACGTGCTGCATATGCGGCCGGCCGAGTGGTTCATCATGGCCGGGCATACCGTGCTGGGCTATGTCCTCGCGGTCGGGATCTCCGGCGTCCTGCGCGGTGTCGCGCTCGGGAGCGCGCTGTACGGCCTCGCCCTCTGGGTCGTGTGCCTGAACGGCGGCACGCTGGCGCTGAACAGCGTGTTCGACCGCGACGAAGGCGATATCGGATACCTCGCGGCGCCGCCTGAGCCGCCGCGCTATCTGCTCGGATTCAGTCTCGGGTTGCTCGTGGTGGGACAGGTGCTCGCATTTCGCCTCCCCATCGCATTCCAGCTGGATTATGCCATTTGCTTTGCCCTGTCCATCCTGTATTCAGTGCCGCCGTTTCGCTTCAAGGCGGTGGCGGGGGTGGATTGGCTCATCAACATGTGGGGATTCGGAACGCTCACCCCGCTCGCCGGCTGGACGGCGACGGGGGTTACCGTGGATCCCCCGCACACCCTGGTGCTCCTCGCCTTCTGCCCGCTGTTCGCGGGACTCTATCCGCTTACGCAGCTGTATCAGCTCGAGGAGGATCGCCGGCGCGGCGACCGCACGCTCGCGATTCGTATCGGCTTGCGCGCGAGTCTCGGGCTCGCGATCGGCGCCACGCTGCTCGCTTTCGGGCTGTTGGGGTGGGCGGCGGCGCTTGCCGACTCGTGGTCGCGCCTGCCACTCCTGCTCGTGCCGCTCGCGGTCTGGCTCGTCGTGCTCGTTCCCTGGTACCGGCGCCGCGACATGGCCTCACCCGCCGAACATCAGCGCGGGATGTATCGCGCGCTCGTCGCCTGGGCCGTAACCGATGCCGTGGTCATTTTGGTGTTTGCCGCGTGAACGGGGATCAGTAGATTTGCGTGACCGTACGCCCACCACATTTACGCGGGGAGTTGTCGAGCATGACTGCGAGTCTCGCTCAGGCCGAGAAGGACCGTTCGGACTTCCGAACGGTAGTCACTGGGGGCACGAAGCTCGGCCTGATCGTGAGCGCCGCCGTGGTGCTTTATCTCGCCGCAGCGCGGCATGCGCCCGAAGGCGGTCTCCGGATCGCCCTGGAAGGCGTGCTCGTGCTCCTGGGAGGAGCCGCCGCCGCCTTTCTGCCAGGCCTCTGGTGCGCCTCCCGCAGCGTGGAAGGAATCGCGGGTGCGGCGGCGCTCGGGTTGTGGGGGACGGTGGTGTTCGCCGTGATCGATGTCGCCGTGCTTCGTCCCCTCCACGCGTATCCTTGGACGTGGGACGACGTTGGCGGAGGCATGACCTGGTGGTATCTCCCGATGTGGTGGATGCTCGGCACGTTTCTCGCCTGGATGGGCGGACTCGTGGTCGCGGGGCTCGCGCGAAGCCGCGAGCCATCGCTCGTCCGTGCCGCCGGCCCGGTTGTGCTGGGCGCCATCCTGCTCGCGGTGATCGCCCGGTTCGCGCGGCTCCCCATTCTGATGCCGGTCGCCGTGGGCGCTGGGTTCGCCCTGACGCTCATCA
>DATIWU010000114.1:0-14309 GCA_035519195.1 Gemmatimonadales bacterium | reverse complement strand
GTTCTTCGCGAGCGGCCAGCTCTTGTGGGCGGCCCGAATCGTGCTGTTGGTTTCGCTCGTGGCGCACATCTGGGCGGCGGTCCGCGTGTCCCGCGCGAGCTGGGCCGCCCGGCCGACGGGCTATCGCGTGCTCGTGCATGCCGAAACGACCTATGCCGCGCGAACCATGCGGTGGGGCGGCGTGCTGATCTTCGTGTACGTGGTCTACCACCTGCTCGATCTCACGTTCGGTAGCGCCAACCCGAGTTTCGTTGCCGGTAACGTCTACCACAATCTCGTCGCGAGCTTTTCCCGCTGGCCGGTGTCGGCCGTGTATATCCTGGCCATGCTCATCCTGGGGCTCCACCTCTACCACGGGCTGTGGAGCGCCTTCCAGAGTCTGGGTCTCAATCGCACACCGACGGATAGTTGGCGGCGCGGCCTTGCCGCCGTGATCGCCGTGGCAATCTCGGCCGGCTACATCGTCATTCCGCTTTCCGTGCTCATGGGCGTGGTGCGATGACGCTGACCCTCGATCCGGCCGTTCCGGCCGGGCCGCTCGAGACGAAATGGACCCGGTACCGGTCCGAGATGCGCCTCGTCGCGCCCGCCAATCGTCGCAAGTATCGCATCGTGGTGGTGGGATCGGGCCTTGCCGGCGCGTCGGCCGCGGCCTCGCTGGCCGAGCTTGGGTACCCGGTGTCGTGCTTCTGCTTTCAGGATTCGCCGAGACGCGCGCACTCCATCGCGGCGCAGGGGGGCATCAACGCGGCCAAGAATTATCAAAACGACGGCGATTCCGTTTTCCGCCTGTTCTATGACACGGTGAAGGGCGGTGATTTTCGCGCCCGTGAAGCGAACGTGTATCGCCTGGCCGAGCTGAGCGTCAACATCATCGACCAGTGCGTGGCGCAGGGCGTGCCCTTCGCGCGGGAATACGGGGGCCTGCTCGCCAATCGCTCGTTCGGCGGCGTGCAGGTCGCGAGGACGTTCTACGCGCGGGGGCAGACCGGACAGCAACTGTTGCTCGGCGCGTATCAGGCGCTGGAACGGCAGATCGGACTCGGTCAGGTGGCGATGTACACCAGGCATGAAATGCTCGAGCTCGTGGTCGTGAACGGACGGGCGCGAGGGATCGTGGTCCGCGACCTCGTGACGGGAGCGGTCACCGGGCACGCGGCCGACGTCGTCGTGCTTGCGACCGGCGGCTATAGCAACGTCTATTATCTCTCGACCAACGCGAAAGGCTGCAACGTCACGGCGATCTGGCGCGCGTATAAGCGGGGGGCGGCCTTCGCCAACCCGTGCTTTACGCAAATCCATCCCACCTGTATTCCACCCTCCGGCGACCACCAGTCGAAGCTCACGTTGATGAGCGAGTCGCTGCGCAACGATGGGCGGATCTGGGTTCCCCGCCGGTCGGGCGACGCGCGGCTGCCCGGCGCGATCCCCGATGCCGAGCGGGACTACTACCTCGAGCGGCTCTATCCGAGCTATGGCAATCTGGTGCCGCGGGATCTCGCGTCCCGCAGGGCCAAGGAGGTCTGCGACGAGGGCCGCGGCGTCGGACCCGGCGGCCAGGGCGTCTTTCTCGATTTCCGGGAGGCGATCGCCCGGCTGGGCCGCCAGACCATCACGGAACGCTACGGCAATCTGTTCGAGATGTACGAGCGCATCACGGGACAGAATCCGTACGACGTCCCGATGCGAATCTACCCTGCCCCGCACTACACGATGGGCGGCCTCTGGGTGGACTACAACCTCATGAGCACCGTTCCAGGCTTGTTCGTGGCCGGTGAGGCAAACTTTTCGGACCACGGCGCCAATCGGCTGGGGGCGAGCGCACTCATGCAGGGGCTCGCCGATGGATACTTCATCCTGCCGAACACCATCGGGCATTATCTGGGAGGGGCGAAGCTCGAACCGGTGAGCGTAGACGACGCGGCATTCGCGGACGCGAAGCGCGACGCCTCGGAGCGGACCGACCGGCTGCTCGCGGCGCGCGGGAAGAAGAGCGTCGATGTGTTTCACCGCGAGCTGGGCCGTCTGATGTGGAACGCCTGCGGCATGTCGCGGAATCGCGAGAATCTGCGCAGCGCCATGGAGCGACTGCCGGCCCTCCGGCGCGAGTTCTGGGAGACGGTCTCTGTCGGGGGCTCCGGTACCGATCTGAATCAGAATCTGGAGCACGCCGGACGGGTGGCGGATTTCCTGGAGTTCGCGGAGTTGATGTGCCGGGACGCACTCGAGCGCGAAGAGTCGTGTGGCTGTCATTTCCGCGAGGAGTTCCAGACCGCGTCGGGCGAGGCGAAACGCAATGACCAGCGCTTCAGCTACGTCGCCGCCTGGGAATACGCGGGACCGGATTGTCCGCCCGTGCTGCACCAGGAGGCGCTCCAGTACGAGGCGGTCCACCCGACCGAGCGGAGTTACACCTGATGCACCTCACACTGCACGTCTGGCGTCAGCCTCGCGGATCGCGGGTGGGCAAGTTCGTTCGCTACGAGGTCTCGCACGCCACGAGCGACATGTCGTTCCTCGAGCTGCTCGATGTCCTGAACGAGCAGCTGCTCGCCAGTCAGGAGGAGCCGGTGGCGTTCGACAGCGATTGCCGCGAGGGCATTTGCGGGTCGTGCGGCATGGTCATCAACGGCGAGCCGCACGGGCCGCAACCGGGCACGGCGACCTGTCAGCTTCACCTGCGCCAGTTCCAGGACGGCGCCGAGCTCTGGATCGAGCCGTGGCGCGCGCGGGGATTTCCGGTCATCAAGGATCTGGTGGTCGATCGCTCGGCGTTCGATCGGATCATCCAGGCGGGCGGCTTCATCACCGCGCGCACGGGGAGCGCGCCGGAAGCGAACACGCTGCTCGTGCCGAAGCGCGATGCCGACACGGCCATGGATGCCGCCGAGTGCATCGGGTGCGGGGCGTGCGTCGCCGCCTGTCCCAATGCGTCCGCGATGCTGTTCGTGGCCGCGAAAGCCTCGCACCTCGGCGTCCTGCCACAGGGGCAGCCCGAACGCTACAGCCGGACCATCGAGATGGTGCAACAGATGGAGCGGGAGGGATTCGGGTCCTGCACCAACCATGCGGAATGCACGGCCGCATGCCCGAAATCGATCAGCATCGACTTCATCGCCCGCTTGAATCGCGATTTCCTGAGTGCCGTGCGGCAGGACGCCGGTCCCCCGCGCATGGAGAAAGCCGAGCGCTAGAGCGTTACCGCCGCCATCGTTTCCTTGACGTGCTCGGCCGATTGGATGAGGGCTGCCTGCTCCGCCTGCGATAACGAGATCTGCACCACCGCCTCGAGCCCCCGCCGTCCCAGCTTGCAGGGCACGCCGACGAACATGCCGCGCAACCCGTATTCGCCCTCGAGCCACGCGGCGCAGGGCAGAATCCGGTGGCGGTCGAGCGCGATGGCCTCGACCATCTGAACCACGGCCGCCGACGGGGCGTAGAAGGCCGAGCCGGTCTTGAGCAGGGCCACCACTTCCGCCCCGCCATCCCGGGTGCGCTGCACGATTTTTTCGAGCGTGGGCGCGTCGAGCAGGTTGGTAACGGGGATGCCGGAGATACTGGCGGACGACAGCACCGGAACCATCGTGTCGCCGTGGCCACCGAGCACCATGGCCTCGATGTCCGCGACCGAGGCGTGCAGCGCTTCGGCGAGGAAGGCGCGGAACCGCGCCGTGTCGAGCACTCCCGCCATGCCCAGCACGCGCTCTCTCGGGAAGCCCGTGACTTCCCGCACGACCCAGCACATCACATCGAGCGGGTTCGAGACGACAATCACGATGGCCTGCGGGCAGTGCCGCCGGATTTCTTCGGCGACTTTTTTCACGATCCCGGCGTTGGTGCGGGTGAGATCGTCACGGGTCATCCCCGGTTTGCGCGCGATCCCCGCCGTGACCACGACGACCTCGCTGCCGGCCGCCGGTGAGTAGTCGTTCGAGCCAACGATGCGTGTGTCGAACCCTTCGATCGGTCCCGACTCCCACTGATCGAGCGCTTTGCCCTGCGGAAGGCCCTCAACGACGTCGACCATCACGACCATGCGGGCGACGCTCTTCTCGGCGAGCCGCTGCGCCGCGGTGGCGCCGACGTTGCCGGCACCCACCACCGTCACTTTGTTGAGCATCTCCCCTCCCTTGAGCCTCCCCGCAAACGCGGAACGTCAGTCCGACGTTCAGTTCGCGTTCCGTGTTCCGCGTGAGCCTTACCCGCCCCTCGTATGCATCTCCCGATGCGGATCGGCGCGCAACCGCTCGAGCGGATACAGGGCACCCCGGGCCATGAGTCCCTGTCGATCGAGCGCGCCCCGATCGTTTCGTGTGCGCCAGGCCGCCGCGATGATCGCCGCGAGCTCCGATTCGTTCGCTCCCCGGCGCAGTGGCTCGCGGAGATCGACCCCCGACTCGGCGTAGAGGCACAGCAGCAACGTTCCGTCGGCCGTCAGCCGTGCCCGATCGCACGTTTCACAGAACGGCGCGGTGACCGACGCAATGATTCCAAAGGTGGTGCCGTCCGCCAGGCAAAATCTGTCGGCCGGCGCGCTGCCTCGCTGCCCCCGGTCGAGCGGGTGTGCCGGGCCGCATGCCTGAGTAATGCGCTCGAGAATTTCCGCCGCCGGAACCACCTGCTCGCGCGTCCAGCGTGTCGCGCCGCCCACGTCCATGTACTCGATGAATCGCGGCTCGGCACGGATGCCGCGAGCGAACGCCACGAGGTCGGCGAGCTCGTCGTCGTTGAATCCGCGAATCACGACCGTATTGAGCTTCACGGTTTTGAACCCCGCGCGAGTCGCGGCATGAATGCCGTCGAGAATGTCCGTGTGGTGTGTCGTGTGGGACAGCGTGGCGAGCCGCTCGGAGCGGAGGGTATCGAGACTGATCGTGACGCGATCGAGCCCGGCGTCGCGCAGGCTCGCGGCGTGCTCGGCGAGCAGCGTGCCGTTGGTCGTGAGCGCCAGATCGCGCAGCCGGAGGTCGGCACGCAGCAGGCGCACCAGGGTCTCGAGCTCGCGCCGCAGCAGCGGCTCGCCGCCCGTAAGCCGCACGTCGCTGACTCCGAGTGAGGCGAACGCGCGGGCCAGGAGCGCCAGCTCTTCGAACGTGAGAATCGACTCACGCGGCAGCCAGGTGTAGTCGGCCTCGGGCATGCAATAGCGGCAGCGCAGATTGCAGCGGTCGGTCACCGACAGCCGCAGGCTCCGGAGCGGCCGGCCCAGGCGATCGGGCAACGCCACGGCCGGGGGCGTCATGCGATCGCCGTGCGGGTTCGGGCGTCCACCCATTCGGCGGTGCCGTCCGCATGGCGTTCCTTTTTCCAGATCGGGACCCGCCGTTTCACCTCTTCGATGACGTACCGACAGCATTGGAACGCGACGTCCCGATGCGGAGCCGCCGCGACCACCGCGATGCTCGCTTGTCCCAGCGGGACTATGCCGATCCGATGCTGGAGCGCCACGCGCGCCACGGGCCAACGTGACCGCACTTCATCCACAATCCGGGCCATTTCGACCTCGACCATCTCGTCATACGCCGAGTACTCGATGTCGGTGACGGGGGCCGACTCGTCACTCCCACTGCGCACGGTACCAATAAAGAGACACGTTCCCCCGTGTTCCGGCGACGCCACGGCGCGCAACAGCCGGTCGATGAAGATCGAGTCACGCGTGAGAAAGTTCGTCATGAATTCTTGCAACGTACCGTCGTGGCGACGTGCAACGCCTCTTAGCCGCCCGCCAATGGAGGCAATAATGCCAGCTCATCCCCATCGCTCAGGGGGCTCTCCGGAAACACGTGTCTCAAGTTTACGGCGGTGAGGGGTCGTTCGGGCAGGGCCTGCGCGGCGGGTAAGGTGCGGCGAAGCTGTGCGACCACGTCCGCGACCGTGGTTGGCAGAGTCACGGTAAGCGTCAGGGTGTCCCGTCCCAGCAGCTCGGCGTAGCGCGCGAACAGCCGCACTCGAATGGTGCCCTCAGTCGCCTCCACCGCTCGATCCTGTCGCCATGCCCTGCCAGACCTTGGCCTGCTTTGGTGTGGAGGCCGTGTTGCGCGAGAGTTGGTAGGTGGTCACGCTTTTTTCCTGCACTTTCGTGGTCAGCACGATCGGCCGGCCGTCTCGCAGCACGGTGATCGCGAGCGGCGCGCCCGCCTGGCCCTGATACTGGCGACGGAACGCGACGCCCCAATCCTGATCGCTCTTCAGCTCGATATCGCCGATCTTCATCAGGATATCTCCCGGCTGGACGCCGGCCTGCTCGGCGGCACTTCCGGGGTCGACCACCTGCGCGACCCATTTACCCTGATCGGAGATCGGGGCATTGAGTCCGAGAAACGGCACCGACGTTACCTGCTTCGCCACGGTGATGCCCGCCTTCGGGAAGATGTCGCCGTAGGGCAGCGGCTCGCGGCCGTTGACATAGCGCTGATAAAACCGGTCGACATCCGGCGTGCCGAGCTCGCGCAGCAGCCCGAGCAGATCCTGCGTCGTGAACCCCCTTCCTTTCTGGTAAAAGCGCGTGTACAGCGCGCGCATGACGTCGTCCAGCCCGCGCGCGTTATTAGTCGCGTCCCGCAGCGAGATGTCGAGCAGCATGCCCGTCAACGAGCCCTTGGGATAGTAGAGCTGAGAGCTGTTGACGTAGATCTCGTTGATCCAGGTGGCCAGGCTCCCATCCTCTTCACTCCACGGCTCGGGGATCGCTTCCACCTGATCGATGTCCGACATCGTGTTGTGAAGAAATTGCTCGGGAGTCCATAACCCGGAACGGAGGTTCGTCAGATCCGCGTAGTAATCCGTCACGCCCTCCGACCACCAGAGGAGCGGCGTGAACTGCTCGGCGTGATAGTCGTATGGCCACATGGTCGCCGGCCGGATGCGCTTCACGTTCCACAGGTGGAAGTACTCGTGGGACATGAGCGGCACCATGAAATCGCCCAGGTTCCCCGCGAAGTCCGCGAACGCGGTGGCGGGCATGATGTCGTACTGGGCCGCGCTGTGCTCGAGGCCGCCGCCAAAGTTGATGGGTTGGCGAAACACGTTGAAAAAGACCGTGTACTCGTCGTACGGCGGTCCGCCGAACACCCGGTTCTCCACCTGAGCGATTTTCTGGAGATCGTTCAGCATGTTGCGGGCGACCGCCGGCGTGTAAAGGTCGGACGGCCACAGCGCCAGCCTGATCCATTTGCCGTCGACCTTCAAGGAATCCAGGCTGTAGATCCCGACGAACGTTTCGGCATCCGCCAACTCGTGGTAATCGGCGGCGCTGTAGGGGCCAATCCCGCCCCCCGGGAGCGAAGTTGTCACCCGCCAGCCATTCGGCAGCGCGAACCGCACCTCGGCCGCACGATCGAGCTTCCCGGGCTCGTACACGAACAGATTGGTGCCAAGGAACTGCCCGAAATCGGCATCGAGCCGTGCGATCGACAGGTCGACCGTGTCGGCGAGGTAGTCGAACGCGACGGTCACGCGCTCCTGTTTTGCCGCGACGACCCGCCACGTTTCCTTGTCGAACCGGTCCCACTCGAGCGGCTGTCCCGTCGACCCCGACGCGCCAAAGTGCCGCACGTAGCGGGCGTAGTTCTGGATCTCGTAGTTCCCCGGGCTCCAGGCCGGGAGCGCGACGTAGAGCGTATCCTTGCCGGCCGCGGGAAATTCGGCTTTGACGTGAAACAGGTGCGCGGCAGGCGACACGACTGATATCTCGTATCGGACGGGCTCGGAGCGCTGCGCGGGCAGGGCACCCGGGATGAGGATCGGAGCCACCGCGGCAACGGTAAGAAACTTCATTCGGGATCTCCCCTGTAAACACGCGCGGCTCCGACGGATGCGCCGGAGCCGCTGATCGTCACGCAACGGGAGCCGCAAGCGTTACGGGTTGACCCGTTCGCTCGCGTCGGCCACCATCGCACGCAACTCCTTGCTGGGCTTGAACACCGGGACCGGCCGCGCCGCGACTTCTACGGGGTCGCCGGTGCGCGGGTTTCGCGCCATGCGCGTCTTACGCTGCCTGATCTTGAACGTTCCAAACCCGCGTATCTCAATGTTATGCTGATCCGAAAGCGCCGCTTTCACCGCGTCGAGAAACGAGTCCACCACCCTCGCGCAGTCCTTTTTTGAAATCAAGGGACCGGCCGTGCGCGCAATTTGTGCTGTGACTTTCTCCACGAGGTCTGCCTTCGTCATATCCCATTCCCCCAGAAGGACTTCCAAGGGTCGCCAAACCGGGGGCCAACATACGGGCTTACCTATTGAGTGTCAAGAGCTTGGAGGAATTGCTGGAAGTGTCCCTGCGCGTCGTGCGGCCCCGGGGAGGCCTCAGGATGGTACTGCACCGCAAACATCGGGAATTCGCGGTGCCGGAGGCCTTCGACCGTGTGGTCGTTCAGGTTCAGATGCGTCACTTCAAGCGCTTTGGCGCCCGGCACCCCGTCCGTATCACCCCGCACCGCAAAGCCGTGATTCTGGGAGGTGATCAGGACCTGCCCTGTGGCCAGATCTCGGACCGGGTGGTTACCGCCGCGATGTCCGTAGGGAAGTTTGACGGTCTCGCCGCCGAGCGCGAGCCCCAGGAGCTGGTGCCCGAGGCAGATCCCGAATATCGGTAGCGAACCGTCCGCCAGGTCGCGCAACGCCTCGATCGCGTAGCCTACCGCGGCCGGGTCTCCCGGGCCGTTCGAGAGAAACAACCCGTCCGGCGCGAGCTCCCTGACCCGTGCGGCCGGCGTTTCAGCAGGCACGACCGTTACCCGGCAATCGTTCTGCGCGAACAGGCGCAGGATGTTGCGTTTCATGCCAAAATCGTACGCGACGATATGGCGTCGCGCCTGCGGGTTTCCCGCCACGTACTCACCCTTGATGGTCGCGCAGGTCGCCAGGTCGAGCCCGTTCATGGACGGGCTTGCCGCCAGGGCAGCCCGAACGCGGTCGGTGGGCTCGGTGCCGAGTGCCGCCACGCCGCGCATCGCGCCCTTCGAGCGGATATGCCGGGTGAGCTGGCGGGTGTCCACGTCGGAGACGATCGGCACGCCCGCCGCCTCGAGCCAGTCGCCCAGCGCCCCCGTGGCGCGCCAGTTCGAAGGCTTAGCCGAGAGCTCGCGCACGACCACGGCCGCCACGCGCGGCCGGTCCGATTCCAGATCCTCCGCATTGACGCCGTAGTTCCCGATCATCGGTGCGGTCATCACGACCAGCTGGCCGAGATAGGAGGGATCGGTAAACACTTCCTGGTATCCCGACAGGTTGGTCGTGAACACGACTTCAGCGTAGGCGGGCTCGAACGCGAACGGTGCGGTTCCGGAGAACCAGGCGCCGTCTTCCAGCAGTACGTACGCGGGTTGCGTGGCTAGGGCGCCTGTGGAGTCGGCGCGGGTTGCGCTGGTGGCGCGGGGGCGGCGTTGCCGCTCGGTGCGGGCGCGACCGGCGTACTCTGGAGCGGCAGCGGCGCCGGAGCACCGGCGGGTGCTGGAATATTGCCCTGGAGCACCGAGCGCGGCGTACCGCCGCGCGACGACATGATCGCGAGGGCGAGCGAAAGGAACAGAAAGATCCCCGCACACCACCACGTGACTTTGGTCAGCAGGGTGACGGCCTGGCGACCGCCCATGAAGACTTCGGTGCCGCCGCCACCGCCCAGGGACGCGAGACCGCCGCCCTGCCCCGCCTGCAGCAACACCACTGTCGTCAGGAGAATCGCGTCGAGAACGAGGATGACCACGAGCACCGTATACATGCGGTTGAGATAATACTCACGCCACTTGTGTCTGCACAAGCTGAGCCCAGGCTTGCGGATCGAGCGATGCCCCGCCGACGAGCACGCCGTCCAGCTCCGGCTCGGCCAGGAGCTCGGCGATGTTTTTCAGGTTCACGCTGCCGCCATACAGCACGCGCATTCGCGTCGCGCCCTGACCCTTGAGCCACGCGCGGATGGCGTGATGCACGAGCGCGGCATCGCGCGGGGTCGCGTTGCGCCCGGTCCCGATCGCCCACACGGGTTCGTAGGCGATCAGCAGGTTGTCGAGCGCCGCTGGCTCGAGGCTCACGAGCGCGCCCTCGAGCTGGCGATGAACGACGTCGAGCGTCCCGCCATCTTCCCGCTCCGACAGGAGCTCGCCCACGCACAGCATGGGCGTAAGGCCGGCGGCGAGCGCCGCGGCGACCTTCTTACGAGTATCGTCGTCGGTTTCGCCGAACACGTGACGTCGTTCCGAGTGCCCCACCAGGGCGGCGCGGGCGCCGGCTTGTGCGGCGAGTGGAGCCGAGACCGCGCCGGTAAACGCCCCCTTGGGCTCCCAATAGATGTCCTGAACGCCCACGGTGAGGTCCCCGATCTCGCCGGCGCAGCGTGCGGCCGCTTCGAGTGACACCGCGGGAGGGAAGAACCAGACCTCGCGATCGGGGCGCTTGGAATGGCGGGAACGAAACGCCGCAAAATAGGCCCGCGCATCGTCGGGCCCGAGATTCATTTTCCAGTTTGCGGCGAAGAGCAGCGGTCTCACGCGTTTTCGAGCGCGGCGACGCCGGGGAGTGTTTTTCCCTCCATGAACTCGAGCGAGGCGCCGCCGCCGGTCGAGACATGGGTGAACTTGTCTTCGACCCCGTGCACCGCCGCGGCGGAGTCGCCGCCGCCAACGACGGTGACCGCGCCACGAGCGCCGGCTTCGATCAGCGCTTCCGCGACAGCGCGGGTGCCCGCATCGAACGGCGGCTTTTCGAACACGCCCATTGGCCCGTTCCAGAACAGCGTTTTGGCGCGCAGGACATGGGCGCGGAAATCGAGCCGTGTGGCCTCATCGATGTCGAACACCGCCATGTCGGGCGGGATCTTGTCGGCCGAGACGTCTTTTCGCTCTCCGGGTCGATCCAGGCTCGGGGCCACCACGGCCCCGCGCGGCAGGATGAGCTTGGGCCCCGCCTTGGTGATCAGGCTCCTGGCGAGCGCGACCTTATCGCGCTCGACAAGCGATTTCCCCACTTCGAACCCCAGCGCCAGAAAGAACGTGCTGGCCATCGCTCCGCCCACGAGGATTTCGTCCACCCGGGGCAGGAGCGCTTCGATGACGTCAATTTTTCCGGAAATCTTGGCGCCACCGAGCACCGCGACGAAGGGACGCTTGGGGTGCTCGAGCGCATCGCCCAGGTACTGGAGCTCCCGCTCCATGAGAAATCCCGCGACGGCCGGTCGCAGGAGATGCGCGACCGCTTCGGTGGACGCGTGCGCGCGGTGGGCGCTGCCGAACGCGTCGTCGACATAGAAATCGCCGAGCTCGGCCATGCTCTGGGCGAGGGCGGGATCGTTCTTCTCCTCGCCGGGCCAGAATCGCACGTTCTCGACGAGCGCCACGCCGCCGCGCGGCAGCCGCCGCGTGACCGTGGCGCCGGGAGCGATATCCGGTATGAACTCGACGGGGGCACCGAGCAAGCGCTCGAGGGTCGGAATGATCTGGCGCAGCGAGAGCTTGGGGTCGGGACCATTCTTGGGGCGGCCGAGATGCGACAACAGGACCACGCGCGCGCCCTTCTCACGCAGGAACGCGATCGTGGGAAGGCTGGCGCGGATCCGGGTGTCATCCGCGACGCCGCCGCCGTCTTTCAGCGGCACATTGAAATCGACCCGAACGAGCGCCCGCTTCCCGTCGAACACTCCCCCGCTCGTGGGGAGACTGCGCAGCGTGCGTGTGCTCACCGCTTTTCGGCGAGGAGCGTCAGCAGGTCGACGCAGCGCGCCGAATAGCCCATTTCATTGTCGTACCACGACGACACGTGCACGGCGGTGCCGTCGACCACGTTGGTCGAAAGCGAGTCGACCACGCTCGAGTACAGGCTGCCGATGTAGTCGGCCGAGACGAGCGGCTCATCGGACACTTCGAGGACCCCCTTGAGCGCGCTCTGGGAGGCCTGCCGGAACGCGGCGTTGACTTCCTCGATCGTCGTCCGCTTCTCCACCTCGGCCGTGAGATCGACCAGCGACACGTCCGGCGTCGGGACCCGGAGCGCGATGCCATCGATCTTCCCCTTCACTTCGGGAATGACGAGGCTCGTCGCCTTGGCGGCGCCCGTGGTCGTGGGAATGATGCTCAGGGCCGCCGCGCGCGCGCGCCGCAGGTCTTTGTGCGGGAGATCCTGCACGTTCTGGTCGTTGGTGTAGCTGTGCACGGTCGTCATGAAGCCGTGGCGGAATCCCCAATTGTCGATCACGACTTTGACGACCGGCACGAGACAGTTCGTGGTGCACGACGCATTCGAGATGATGTGGTGCTTGGCGGGATCGTACTTCTTGTCGTTCACGCCCATCACGATCGTGATGTCCTCGCCCTTCGCGGGGGCGGAGATGACCACGCGTTTGGCGCCGGCCGAGAGATGTTTGCATGCCGCGTCACGGTCGGTGAAGCGGCCGGTGCTTTCGAGCACGAGATCGACGCCCAAGTCGCGCCACGGGAGCTTTTCGGGCTCCTTGATGGCGGTCACCTTGATCGACTTGCCGTTGACCACCAGGCCGTCGTCCGCCACGTCCACCGTTCCCTGAAATCGTCCGTGCACGGAGTCGTACTTGAGCAGGTGCGCGAGCGTCTTGGGGTCCGTGATGTCGTTGACGGCGACGAATTCGATCGCGGTCGTCTTCATCTTGACCGCGGCGCGCAGCACGTTGCGCCCGATGCGACCGAATCCGTTAATCCCGACACGCACTGGCATGCACAGCTCCTTACGTGAAGGTCGGAATGATGGCCCGCCCGAATGTCACGGCGGCGACGGACACCGCGCCCGCCTCCTGCAAGGCGTGGGCCGCGGCGGCAAGCGTCGCGCCGGTCGTAAACACGTCGTCCACGAGAATCAACGGACGGGACAACGCGGAGCGCGGAACGCGCGCTCCGTTCCGCGTTCCGCCTTCCGCGTTCCGAATTTTAAAGGCCCCCGCCACATTCGCTAGGCGCGCCGCCGGTGTCAACGTGGTCTGCGTTGCGGTGTCGCGCGTCCGCTCGAGCAGCGCGACGACGGGGCGGCGCCAATAGCGGGACAGGGCCCGCGCGAGATGCTCGCTCTGATTGTAGCCTCGGATGGCGAGGCGCTCGGGTCCGAGCGGGATCGGGACCAGGAACCCGTCACCTCGGGCTGGTATATCCAGGCGGGCGAGCTCGGGGGCAAGATCGGCCGCGATGCGCGGGAGCCCGTCGTACTTGAGCGCGTGCACCGCGTGACGAGCCCCCGGGTCGAGCCACACGGCCGACCGTGCCCGGCGCAGCGCCGCGGGCCAGCCGTCGCAGATCCGGCAGCGGCCGAACAACGGCTCCGGTTGGCCACAGCGTTCGCACCAGGGCGGCAGCACCGCACGCCAGCGTGTGGCGCAGACTCGACAAATGAAGGATGCAGACCGGTCATACCCGAGCGCCGCGCGGCACAGCAGGCACTCGGATGGCAGCAGGAGATGTTCGAGGGCGCTAATCACGCAGCGCGCGCGCGAGCGCGGCGCGCATCACCTCCACCGGTGGCCGGGCGTCGGGGAAAAACCGGCTGAACGCGTGGATGCCCTGCTGCAGCAGCATTTCGCGACCGTCCTGTGCCGTTACGCCCACCGTGCGGAGCGCCTTTACCCAGCGGGTTTCGCCCGGGGCGTACACCAGGTCGAGCGCGGCTCGAAACGGCAGCCGGGCCGGCGCTCCTCCATTGCCGTGAACATCGAACGGAAGCGGGTCGGCCGGTTTCAGACCGAGCGGCGTGGTATTGATCGCGAGATCCACCGTGACGTCCGGCCGCGCGGGTTCCGCATGCGTGCCGCGCGAGCGGGCCCACTCGCAAAACTCCGCGGCACGGCGGCGATCACGCGACACTATTTCGAGTGCGGCCTGCCGCTCGGCTGCCGCGACGGCCACCGCGCGTGCCGACCCACCGGTGCCGATGACGAGCCAGCGGTCGGCGCCGCCGGCGCCCAGCTGCTCCAGCGCGGCGAGAATTCCCGCGACGTCGGTGTTGTC
Organism: Gemmatimonadales bacterium; assembly: GCA_035519195.1. Classification (GTDB taxonomy): domain Bacteria; phylum Gemmatimonadota; class Gemmatimonadetes; order Gemmatimonadales; family GWC2-71-9; genus AG25. Next base: position 354 of record DATIWU010000114.1, on the reverse strand, counting down.
GCCGACCAGCGCTCCCTGTTCGGTCCAGAAAGTATTGCAGGCGCCGACGCGGGCGCAGACATCCGTTTTGCGCGCGAGACATCGTTCCGCCGCTTCCTTATGGGGGACCGTGATGTTCCCGGCCGCGTTCACGGCCGCGAGCGCGCCCAGGAGCGCGGGAAGAGCGGCGGGCGGGCAGTGCAGCGCGACATACACCGCGTCGAGTCCCAGGACTCGGACCGCGGCATTGTGCATCGCGGGAGAAAGGGAATGCTCGACTGGATCGCCGAGGATGGCGAGCAGTCGTGTCCTAGCGCCGATCTCCACGGCCGGCCTCCGTGACGATCCGGTCCACCGCCGCGGCGACGAGCCCTC
>DATIWU010000113.1:0-10936 GCA_035519195.1 Gemmatimonadales bacterium | reverse complement strand
CTCAGCAGTCCCACGCGCTTTCCCGCCACGAGCCGCGTTGAATCCGTGAGCAAGACCGTTATTCCCGGCCGCACGGGCGCCGCGACGCGAGCCGAGACGGCCGCGGCGACAACCCCGAAGGAGAGCACCACGAGCTGATGCGCACGCACTATCTGTTGCTCCTGTTCATCCTCGCCGCCTGTTCGTCGCGATTCCCGCCGGCAAGTGGCGCGAGTGCCGCCGTCACGCCGGCGGCCTCCGGGGGGCGCGACACGGCGCCGGACGTGGAGTCCATCCTGGCACGCCTCAGCACGCGCCAGAAAGCCTCGCAGCTCGTGATGCCGTGGCTGTCCGGGGCATACACCGCGTTCGACGACTCGGAATTCCAGGTCGCCGTGCGCTGGGTGGATTCGCTCGAAGTGGGTGGGCTGATCGTGTCGTCAGGATCGCCGTTCGACGTCGCGGCCAAGCTGAACGCGCTGCAGCGGCGCTCGCCGCTTCCTCTCCTCGTTTCCGCGGATCTCGAGTGGGGCTCGGGGATGCGCCTGTCGGGCGGCACGTCGTTCCCGATGATCATGGCGGTGGGTGCGACGGGCAACCCGCATGACGCATATGCCATCGGCGAGGCGGCGGCGGTCGAAGGACGTGCGGTAGGCATTCACGTGAACTTCGCACCCGACGCCGACATCAACAACAATCCCCTGAATCCCATCATCAACGTTCGCTCGTTCGGTGAGAGCCCGGAAAAGGTCAGCGCCCTCGTGTCGGAGTACGTGCGGGGCCTGCAGGATCACGGCATGCTCGCCACGCTCAAGCACTTTCCCGGGCACGGCGATACACGCCAGGATTCGCATATCGGCCTCCCCGTGATTACGGCGGACTTCCGGCGCCTGGACTCGGTCGAGCTCGTGCCATTTCGGGCCGGCATCAGTGCCGGCGCGGGCGTCGTCATGAGCGCGCATATCGCGTTTCCCGCGTTCACCGGCTCGAATGAGCCCGCCACGCTCTCTCCCGCAGTCCTGACCGGACTGTTGCGCGACTCGCTGCATTTTCAGGGGCTCGTCGTCACGGATGCCCTGATGATGGGCTCGATCACTTCTCGCTATGGCGCGGGCGAAGCCGCCGTCCGCGCCCTGCTTGCCGGATCGGATCTCCTGCTCATGCCAGCCGATCCCGATTCGGCGGTGGCCGCGGTCGCCGCCGCGGTCCAGAGCGGACGCCTGCCCGCGCAGCGGCTCGATGCGTCGGTGCGCCGCGTCCTCATGGTCAAACGACGCCTGGGACTGTTTGGGCACCGCTATGCGCCCCTGGACTCGCTGATGGTGACGGTTGGCATCCGCCGTTACCAGGATGAGGCGAAAGATCTCGCCGTGCGCGCGCTCACGCTGGTCCGGGACATTGGCGGGCCGCTGCACGCGCTTCGATCGAGCCGCACACGCCTGTCGCTCGTGGCCTACGCCGACGAGTTGAACGGCAGCGTCGGGCAGCGCGTGGCAGACGAGCTACGCCACGGCGGGGATACCGTCGAGTACTTCCGGCTGTGGCCGATGTCTGGAACCGCCTCGTATGACTCGGCGCGCGCCGTCATCGCCCGGACCGGCCGCGCCATCTTTGTCGCCAACGTTCGCCCGCTGTCATGGAAGGGCACGATCGCGCTGCCCGATTCGCTGGCCCATCTCATCATGGCGACCGATTCGTCCCGTGCCACCGTGCTCGTCTCGCTCGGGAGTCCGTACTTGCTCGACCAGACACCGACGGTGAAGTCGTACCTTATCGCCTGGAGTGGAGTGCGCGTATCGGAGCGCGCCGTCGGGCTCGCGCTCCTGGGCCGGGTCCCCATCACCGGTCGCCTGCCCATTCGGATTCCCCCCAATTACCCCGTTGGGCATGGTGTCGTGGTGCCGGACTCGAATCCGTGAGGCCTGGCGTTCGCGCGGTGCTCGCACTCGCCTGTGTCGCCAGTTGCCACCACGGTCCGCCTCCCGCTGCCCCCACCCCCGCCCCCGCTCCCGCTCCCACTCCCGCTCCCGCTCCCGCTCCCGCTCCCGGTCCGCGCAGCGAAGCCGTGCCCGCCGTTCCTGCCGCGGCAATCGGGTTCGACGGCGCGCGCCTCGGGCTCGTGGTCTCATACCTGCGGGTGGAAGCGGAGAGCGGCGCCTTCCCGGGAGCCGTGGTCGCCGTGGGACGGCATGGACGAATCGCGCTGCTCGCGGCGGTGGGTCAGTACAGTGTGGACGATCACCGGCCGGTGGACGTCACCACGATTTACGATCTCGCGTCGCTCACGAAGGTCATCGCGACGACCACGGCCTGCATGCTGCTCGTCGATGACGGCAAGCTCGAGCTCGACAAGCCGGTGCAGCAATATCTCCCCGAGTTCCGGGGAGCGGGCAAGGAACGGGTGACCGTGCGTGAGCTGCTCACACACTCGGCGGGGCTTCCGTGGTGGCGACCGCTGTACCGCGAAACCGGGTCGCGGGAGGCCGCGCTCGCGCTGGTGGACACGACACCGCTCGTCACCACGCCGGGCGAGCGATACGTTTACTCGGATCTGAGCGCCATCCTGCTGATGCAGATCGTCGAACGGCTCTCGGGAGAGCCGCTCGACTCGTTCGTGACCCGCCGCGTGTTCCGGCCCCTCGGGATGGCCTCGACCCGCTACCTCCCGCCTCCGGCCTGGCAATCACGCATTGCCCCGACCGAGAACGACACGGCGTTTCGCCATCGGATGCTGCGCGGTGAAGTGCACGATGAAAACGCGGCTCGGTTGGGCGGCGTGTCCGGGCACGCCGGTCTATTCTCGAATGCGCCCGACCTGGCGCGATTCGCGGAACTCATGCTCGACGGCGGCTCGTGGGACACGCTGCAGCTCATTCGCGCCGAAACCATCGCGGAGTTCACGCGTCGGCAAAATCTGCCGCCGGGCTCCTCACGCGCCCTGGGCTGGGATACGCCCGACGAGCCGCGCGATTCGGCCTCCTCGGCCGGGATGCGCCTGTCGCCCTGGTCGTTTGGCCACACCGGATTCACGGGCACGTCGCTGTGGATCGACCCCGATCGCGACCTGTTCATCATCCTGCTGACCAATCGCGTGAATCCGACGCGCGCCAACAACGCCATCCGCCGGGTCCGACCGCACGTCGCCGACCTGGTCGTGGACGCGCTCACGCATCCGGAGCTGTAGCTACTCCACGACCGTTTGCCACCCGCGTCGTGATAGATCGCGATAGATGTAGCCGCCTGCGACGAATCCAAGCGCGAGCAGGACCAGGCCTAGCCCGAATTCATGCAGCAGCAGTTTTCCCACCCCGAACAGCACGCCGTAGATCAGCACGCAGCCCGCGATCCAGTCGAACAGGTTAGCCACGCCGTCCGTCGAGGCCACGACGTCCGGGGCCTTCGCCGCGATCGGCCCCCAACCGGCGCGCGAGGGACGGGTGCGGCGGTAGAACGCGATCAGCGTGTCGTCGGTCTCTGGCGGCGTGAGGAATGTGACCGCGAGCCACACCACGGTGGTGATGGCGACGGTGATGATCATGATCCAGGCGAAGTCGACCGGTTTGTCGGAATCGAGATGCCCAATGGTCTGCAGCGACACCGACACCACGAACGCACAGATCATCGCCGCCACTTCGCTCCACGCGTTGATGCGCCACCAATACCAGCGCAGCAGCAGCACAGCCCCGGTTCCCGCTCCCGTCACGATGAGCAGCTTCCAGGCCCCGGCGATCGAACCCATGTAGAGCGTCACGACGGCGGAAATGATGGTGAGCAACACGGTCGCGAGCTGCGACGCACGCACGTAATGCCGCTCGCCGGCATCGCGGCGGACGAAGCGGCGATAGAAGTCGTTCACCAGATAGCTCGCGCCCCAGTTGAGCTGGGTCGCGATCGTGGACATGTACGCCGCCGCGAAGGCCGCGACCATGAGACCCCGGAGCGACGAGGGGAGGTAGTCGATCATCACGCGGACGTACCCCGTCTCCGGGTCCGCGAGATTGGGGAACAGAATCAGTGATGCGAGCGCCACGAGAATCCAGGGCCAGGGTCGAACCGCGTAGTGCGCGATGTTGAACCACAGTGTGGCAAGCAGGGAATTCTTTTCGTCCTTGGCTGAGAACATCCGCTGCGCCACGTAGCCGCCCCCGCCGGGCTCTGCTCCCGGATACCACGTGGCCCACCAGTTGAGCGAGAGGTAGACGCCGAACGTGATCATCGGCATCCACGCCGAACCCACGTCGGGGACGAAACTGAGCACCGAGCCATGGGGACCGGAGAGCGCGATGAGCTTCGCTTTCATGGCGTCGATGCCGCCGACCGCCGCGACGGCAACGACCGCCAGCACGATCACCATGCCCATCTTGATCACGAACTGAAACAGGTCGGTCACGAGCACGCCCCACAGTCCTGAGAGCGTGGAGATGGTGGAGGTCAACACGATCAGTCCCAGCACGACGAGCAGCGCCTCGGTCTTGCCGATCCCGAACACGAGCGAGACGATCTTCACCATCGCGAGATTGACCCAGCCGAGGATGATGCAATTGATGGGGATCCCCAGGTACAGCGCGCGGAACGCGCGCAGGAACGCGGCCGGCGGTCCGGCGTAGCGAATTTCCGAGAACTCCACGTCGGTCATCACGCCGCAGCGCCGCCACAGCCGCGCATAGAAGAAGACGGTGAGCATGCCGCTCGCGACGAACGTCCACCACAGCCAGTTCCCCGCGATGCCGTTCCGCGCCACCATGCCGGTGACGGCAAGCGGCGTGTCGGCCGCGAACGTGGTCGCCACCATCGACGTGCCGGCGAGCCACCACGGGACGTTCCGGCCCGAAAGAAAGAACTCGCCCGTGTCGCGTCCGGCACGCCGCTTGTAGTACAGCCCGATCGCGACGTTGAAGAGGAAGTACAGCATGACCACGCACCAATCGGCTAAACCGAGCCGCATGAACGCACTCCCGAGGGTGGGGCAAGAGTTGACACGCCGATTCGAGGCGTCTAAGTTGCTGTCAGACAGGAGGATCGCAATGGCGACTACGCAGGGAACGACCCCGATTACGCTTACTCTGACCGACCGGGCCGGGGCCGAGGTGCTCAAGTTCATGAAGGACGAGAACGTGGCCCCCGAGCAGGCGGGGCTGCGCGTCGGCGTCATGCCGGGGGGCTGTTCCGGCTTCAAGTACAGCCTCAACATCGAAGACAAGCCCATGGAAGACGATCTCGTGATCGAGACGGGCGGGGTGCGCTGCTTCGTGGACGGCTTCAGCGCGCAATACCTCAACGGCGTCACAATCGACTACAAGAGCGACTTCCAGGAATCCGGCTTCGCGTTCGAGAATCCGAATGCGACAGGCGGCTGTGGCTGCGGATCTTCGTTTACGGTTTGATCGCTCCTCCTGGTAACGGTTGGTTTGCAGGGCCCGCGTACGGCGCGGGCCCTTTGCTTTAGGAGGAGGGGGGGGAACCGCCGCTGCGCCCACTCGACATCGCGGTCATCGTCGCGTACTGCCTCGCCGTGCTCGTGGCGGGGCTGTTCTTTGCCGGGAAGCAGCGCGACGCGACCGACTACTTCCTCGGTCACCGCGGGCTGCCGTGGTGGGCCCTGATGCTCTCGGTGGTCGCGACGGAAACGTCCGCGGTCACGGTGATCTCGATTCCGGGGATCGGCGCGCGCGGCAATCTCACGTTTCTGCAGATCGGCTTCGGGTACCTCGTGGGCCGGATCGGGGTCGCGGCCCTGTTGCTCCCCGGATACTTCGAGGGCACGCAGGACACGGCCTATCAGCGTCTCGAGCGGCGCTTCGGCCCCCATGCCCGGCGCGTGGCTTCGGGAGTGTTTCTCGTCACGCGCGCCCTGGCGGATTGCGTGCGGGTATTCGCGACCGCCATCCCGCTCGCGCTCGTCACGCGCTGGAACTTTTCCCTGGGGATTCTCGCCATTGGTATCGTGACGCTGATCTACACCTGGTCGGGGGGCCTGCGTGCGGTCGTCTGGGTCGATGTGATTCAGTTGTGCGTCTACGTGCTCGGCGGAATCGCCACCCTGATCGTCGCGACGAACCTCGCGGGAGGCATTGGGGCATTCGGTCGCGCGTGGAGCGCGGGGAAACTGGTCACCATCGATCCGCGGCTCTCGTTCACGGCCGTGTACACGATTTGGGGTGGCGTGATCGGCGGCGCATTACTCTCGGCAGCCTCGCACGGCACCGATCACTTGATCGTGCAACGGCTGCTGGCGGCACGCCGACTGGGCGACGCGCAGCGGGCGTTGATCGGCTCGGGCGTATTCATCATTCTGCAATTCGCGCTGTTCCTGCTCGTGGGCACGAGCCTGTGGCTTGCGGGCGCCGATCACCCCGACATGCGGAGCGATGCCATCTATCCGAATTTCGTCATCACGCAGCTCCCCGCCGGCCTGGCCGGGCTCGTGATCGCCGGGATCCTCGCCGCCGCGATGAGCAGTCACGCTTCAGCGGTGAACTCGCTCGCGTCCGCATCGACTCATGATTTCTACGGCCCCCTCACCGGCCGGACCGATCCGTCGCACCTGCTCGGCATCGGGCGCTGGTTCACGCTGCTCTGGACCGCCGTGCTCGTCTCGGGCGCGCTCGCCCTCCGGCAGCAGAACACGCCGGTGGTCCAGCTCGCGCTCAGCGTCGCGTCGATCACCTACGGTGCACTGCTTGGGACGTATATCCTGGGAGGAATATCGACGCGCGCGCGCCAGCGCGACGCGATACTCGCGATCGGCGTCAGTGTGGCGCTCATGACCCCGGTCGTGCTCGGCGCCGTGATCCCCGGATTCCCGATCCACTGGTTGCCGTCGCTCGCCTGGCCCTGGTACGTCCCGCTCGGCACCGGTCTGACACTGGCGGCCGGTCTGTTTGCTTCCACCATCCGCACATGATCTATCTCGGCATAGATGCTGGTGCCTCCCATTCGGAGGTCGTCATCGCCGGCGCTGATCTCGTGGTTCGTGCCCGCGCGGAAGGGCCTCCGGCGGCGGTTCGCCCGAGTGGCGCTGCCGTTTCCGCGGCGATCATCGCCGATACCGCGCGACGAGCCGCCACCGCAGCGGGCGCCACGCTGCCTGGGGCCGCCGCCGTGGTCGGGGCCGCCGGCGCCGGCCGGGTCCAGGAGCAGGCGGAGCTCGCGAGCGCGCTCGTGGAGACGGGCGTCGCACAGGCGGTGCGGGTCGTGCCCGACGGCGAAATTGCGCTCATCGCCGCGTTCGGCCGCGGCCCTGGGGTGGTGGTGAGCGCCGGCACCGGCTCGATCGCGTACGCGCGCGATGCTGAGGGTCGTGTGTATCGGGCGGGGGGCTACGGGTGGCAGATTGGAGACGAAGGCGGCGGCTACTGGCTGGGGCGTCGCGCGTTGTCAGAGGCGGCGCGGACGATCGACGGGCGAGCCGAAGGCTCGACGCTCTCGGCGCGCCTGTTGAGCGCGCTCGGGCTCGAGCGCTTCGACGCCGTGGTGCGCTGGGCGCAGACCGCGACTCCCACCCAGATCGCGGCGCTCGCGCCCCACGTGCTCAACGCCGCGGACGATGGCGAAGCGGTGGCGCGCCGGGCCGTGAACGACGCGGGGCGCGAGCTGGCCGCGCTGGTCGTCTCGCTCGAGCGCCACTTCCCCGGAGCCGATCCGATTCCCGTTGCGGTCGCGGGCAGCCTGCTCAACCCCCGCTCCCCGCTCGCTACAGCATTCTGGGAGGTGCTGGGAAGCCTGTCGGCACGTGCGCAGCGCGTGTTGCTGATCGTGGATCCCGCGGTGGCGGCGCTGCGAATGGCGGTCGAGCTGCGCAATAACGAATGATCAACCGTCAAGAATCAATGTTTATTGAACCTTGATGATTGATTATTGATCAGCGAGTGCCGGTATCCCCACCCGAAGTACAACGCCATTCCCAGCACCAGCCAGACGCCGAAGCGCTCCCACGCCTGATGCGGCAACCCGCCCATCACGAACACGCATAGCAACGCGGACGCGATGGAGACGAACCAGACGGCGGGCACGCGGAACGGGCGCGGCCGATCCGGATCGGTGTACCGCAGCACGAGCACCCCGATCGAGACGAGCGCGAACGCGAACAGGGTCCCGATATTGGTCAGGTCGTAGGTTTCACCCGCGTCGCCGATCAACGCCCACAGGGCCACGAAGATGCCGGTCACGAGCGTCGTGATGTGCGGCACCCGGTGCTTCGGATGCACCTTGGCCGCCCAGGCAGGCAGCAGTCCATCGCGCGCCATCGCGAAGAAGATGCGAGGCTGGCCGTACTGAAACACGAGCAGCACCGCGGTCATGGAGACGATCGCGCCGAGCGACACGATCCACTCGACGGTGGTCAGATTGGCGGCGTGCAGCGCCGCGGCCAGCGGATCCGCGACGCCCAGCTTCGTGTACGGCACGAGCCCCGTGAGCACGGTCCCCACGATCATGTAGATGACGGTGCAGATCGCGAGACCGCCGAGGATGCCGAGCGGCAGGTTGCGCTGGGGGTTCCTGGTTTCCTCCGCGGCCGTCGAGATCGCATCGAAGCCGATATAGGCGAAGAACACGATCGCGGCACCCTGATGGATGCCGCGAAATCCATTCGGAGCGAACGGGTGATAGTACGCCGGATTCAGGTGTCGTAGGCCGGCCACGACGAACAGCGCGAGCACCAGGAGCTTGATCGTCACCATGATGTTGTTGGCGGTGGCACTCTCGCGCGCGCCGAGCAGGAGCAGCCACGTAATCAGCATCACGATCGCGAATGCCGGCACGTTGACCAGCAACGCGATTCCGGCCACGTGGGGTGCGGAGTCCAGCAGCCCGTGGATCGCGGGATCGGGGGACAGCAACGCCGTGCGGTAGCCGGTCGTGAGCCACGCCGGAAAGACGATGTGGAACGACCGTAACAGCGACTCGAGGTAGTCGCCCCAGGAAATGGCGACCGCGACATTGCCAACGGCGTACTCGAGAATCAGGTCCCAGCCGATGAGCCAGGCGACGATCTCTCCCAGCGTCGCGTAGGTGTACGCGTACGCGCTCCCGGCCTGCGGTATCATCGCCGACAACTCGGCATAACACAGACCGGCGAGCGCGCAGCACACTCCGAGCAGCAGAAACGACAGGACCAGTGCGGGGCCCGCCCCGCTCCGCACCAGATTGCCCGCCGCGTCGTACTGACCGGCCGCGGCCGTGCCGACTGATCCGAAGATTCCCGCGCCGATCACGGCCCCGATCGCGAGCATGACCAGGTCGCCGGCGCCAAGCGAGCGTTTGAGCGATGTGTCGGTCTCGGCGAGCAGCTCCGAGATCGGCTTGCGGCGGAGCAGGCGCATCATGTGAAATGCGGGAGGCGAGAAACGGGAAGCGGGAAGCGGATGCGGTTACGCTTCCCGCTTCTCGCTTCCCGCTCTCCGGTCATACAAACAGCGGAGCCAACACCAGTGTCACGGTACTGAGCAGCTTGATCAACACGTGCAACGACGGACCGGCGGTGTCTTTGAAGGGATCACCCACCGTATCGCCGACGACGGCGGCCTTGTGCGGATCGCTGCCCTTCCCGCCGTACTCGCCCATCTCGATGAACTTCTTGGCGTTGTCCCAGGCGCCGCCGCCGTTGTTCAGCAGCGTGGCCATGAGAATGCCGCCGATCGTGCCGACCATGAGGAAGGCGGCGACGGTTTCGGCGCCCAGATGGAATGTCTTGAAGACGAGCCCGACCGCGATCGGCATGCCGACCGCGAGGAGCCCGGGAGCGACCATCGCCTTGAGCGCCCCGACCGTGACGATGTCGACGGCGGTGCCGTAGTCGGGCCGCGACGTGCCTTTGAGAATTCCGGGATCCGCCTTGAACTGGCGGCGCACTTCCTTGATGACGTCAACCGCTGCCTTGGTCACCGCGCCGATCGCGAGCGACGAGAACCAGAACACGAGCATGGCGCCCAGCAGCCCGCCGACGAACACTTCGGGCTTCGAGATGTCGACGGCGGCGAGCGGCGAGCCTAGCGCGGCGACTTCGTCGAGATACGCGGAGAACAAGAGGAACGCCGCGAGCGCGGCGGAGCCGATGGCGTATCCCTTGGTCAACGCCTTCGTGGTATTCCCGACGGCGTCGAGCCGGTCAGTACGGCGCCGGATCTCCTCAGGCTGGTGGGACATTTCGATGATGCCGCCGGCGTTATCCGTGATGGGACCAAACGTGTCCATGGCCAGGATGTACGCGGCGGTACCGAGCATCCCCATGGTGGCGACGGCGGTGCCGAACAGGCCCGAGTGCTGCAGCCCGCTCGACGCGCCCAGATGGTACGAGGCGATGATGGCGATCGAAATCGTGAACACCGGCAGCGCCGTGCACTCGAGACCGACCGCGAATCCCGCGATGATGTTGGTCGCGGGTCCGGTGACGGACGCCGCGGCAATCGATTTGACGGGACGGTAGCGGTATTCCGTGTAGTACTGAGTGATGTAGACGAACGCGATCGACGTGGCGATGCCGATGATGCCGCAGAGGGCAAAGTGCCACCAGGCCGCGGGCTGTCCCGACGGATTGAGCAGCCAGTATGTCCCCCCGACGAAGCCGATCGCGGCGAGCACGGCGGTGATCATGTAGCCGCGATTCAGCGCCTGCATCGGATCTTCGTCCTCCCGCGCCTTCACGAGCAGCACGCCGATGATCGACGCGATCAATCCGAACGCCCGGGCCACGAGCGGGAACAGCATGACGCCCACGATCTGATCGGGGCGGAACGCTCCGGGATTGGCCAGGGCGAGCCCCGAGCCAAGAATCATGGCGCCGATGTTCTCGGCCGCCGTCGACTCGAACAGATCGGCGCCGCGGCCGGCGCAGTCGCCCACGTTGTCGCCCACGAGGTCCGCGATCACCGCGGGATTGCGGGGATCGTCTTCCGGGATCCCGGCTTCAACCTTGCCCACGAGATCCGCGCCGACGTCGGCGGCCTTCGTATAGATC
>DATIWU010000112.1:0-7986 GCA_035519195.1 Gemmatimonadales bacterium | reverse complement strand
GCGAAGTCCCGCGCGCGCTCGATGGGACGCTGCTTCCCTACGATCCGAACGGGATCGACAGCGAGGGGCTGCGCGCGCTCGATGACGGCACGTTCTGGGTCTCGGACGAGTACGGGCCTTTCATCACGCATTTCGATCGTCGCGGCCGGACCCTGGAGCAGAACTCGCCGTGCAGCGGCCCCCATCCATTGCCGGCCGTACTGACGTTGCGCCAGGCCAACAAAGGCATGGAAGGACTCGCCGCGATCGAAGGGGGGCACATCGTGGTCGGCATCATCCAGAACCCGCTCGATAATCCCAATCACGCCGCCGCGAAGACCTCGCACCTGCTCCGTATCGTGTTCCTGAACGTCCGGAACGGCGCAATCAAGCAGTACGCCTATCTCATGGACGACCCGAGCTACGGCGCAAGCGAAATCGAAGCGATCTCGCCGACGCGTTTCCTCGTGGATGAACGTGACGGGAAGTTCTTCAACGATCCGGCCAGCCCGTCGGTGCAGAAAAAGATCTACATGATCGACATCGCGGGCGCAACGAACATCAACGATCCCGCGAACGGCCCGAACGGACTGATGGTTGGCGGGAAGACGCTCGAGCAGCTGACCGACTCGGGGCTCGCCGCCAACGGCATCGTTCCCGTCAGGAAGACGCTGGTCGTCGATCTGCTGGCGTTCGGCTACCCGCACGACAAGGCCGAAGGCGTGGCGCTGATCGACGAGGGCCGGACCATCGCGGTCTCGAATGACGACGACTTCGGCGTCTCGGACGACGGCAAGGGTCATCTGATCCAGAAGATCCTGCCGTCAGGCCAGGTCGATCACAACGAGGTCTGGTTCTTTCATCTGAACGGGTCGCTGCGCGCGGATCACTAGCGCGACAGTCAGGGGGGGGTCCCGCCTGGCGGGACCCCCGTTTCCCGCCGCGCTCCGTTGCTTCGCCTCTGTTCCCGCGGCCTTGCCTTCCCCGAACCCCCCGGCGTACTTACCCCGTTCTCGGGAGGGGTCACGATATGGAAAAAGTTGGGGTAAATGTGCGCGCGGATGCGGGCCCGGGCGTTCTGCATCAACTCACCGGGGTGATCGCGAAGCACCGCGGAGATATCTCGTCCGTGGATATCATCGCCGAGCAGGCGGGAGAATCCCGCCTGTACTTCGAGATCGAGCTGCCGGACGCCCCCAACGCGCTCGTCGAAGAGCTGCGCGGACTCAAGATCGTGCACTCGGTCGAGCTGGTGAAGACGCTGCAGCTCATCTATGGGAAGCGGATCATCATCATGGGGGGCGGCGCGCAGGTGGGCCAGGTCGCCATCGGCGCGATCTCGGAGGCCGACCGCCACAACATCCGCGGCGAGCACATCTCGATCGACACGATCCCGCTCGTGGGCGAGCAGCCGCTCGCGGACGCGGTGCGGGCGGTGGCGCGGCTCCCGCGCGCCGCGGCGCTCGTCCTCGCCGGATCGCTCATGGGCGGCGACATCGAGCGTGCCGTACGCGAGGTCCGGAAACAAGGGCTACTCGTGGTGAGCCTCAACATGGCGGGGAGCGTGCCCGATGCCGCGGACCTCGTGGTGAGCGATCCCGTCCAGGCCGGTGTCATGACCGTCATGGCCACCGCCGACACGGCCAAGTTCCGCGTGGAGCACCTGAAGCGGCGGGTGTTCTGATCTGACTAGACACCCCGGGTATTGGGGCGACATTTAGACAACCCGAAACTCGAAAACCAAGGCGTGAGGTGCACGATGACACTGCAAATTGGCCAGGTGGCTCCCGATTTCGTCGCCCAGACGACCGAAGGACAAATTCACTTTCACGATTGGATCGGCGACTCGTGGGCCGTGCTGTTTTCCCACCCCAAGGATTTCACTCCGGTGTGCACGACCGAGCTCGGGTACATGGCGAAGCTCAAACCCGAATTCGACCAGCGCAACACGAAGGTGATCGGCCTGAGCGTCGACCCGGTCGACAGCCACAAGAAATGGTCCAAGGACATTCAGGAGACGCAAGGCGCCGCGCCGAACTATCCCATGATCGGCGACAGCGATCTCAAAGTCTCGAAACTGTATGGCATGCTCCCGGCGGATCTCGAGGGGACATGCGACGGGCGCACGGCGGCCGACAATCAAACCGTGCGGAACGTGTTCGTGATCGGTCCCGACAAGAAGGTCAAGCTGATCATCGTCTACCCGATGACCACCGGGCGCAACTTCGACGAGGTCCTGCGGGTGATCGACTCGCTCCAGCTCACGGCCAAGCATAAGGTGTCGACGCCGGTGAACTGGAAGCCCGGCGATGACGTCATCATCGCGGGCTCGGTGTCGGACGACGATGCGAAGAAGATCTACCCGAAGGGATGGAAGGCGCCGCGGCCGTATCTTCGGATCGTGCCACAACCCCGTTCCTAGGCGCCGAACTCGCTGCTTCAGTCCAGTAGCTTGGCCAGGTCGAGCCCTCTGGCGCGGAGTGCGGTGCCTTCGGCGGGCTGCACGGTTCCCGCCGACACGACGAACTTGAGCGCTTCTTCCACGCTGATCCCGAGGGGCCGCGTGCGCGCGACGGGAACGACGAGCAGATATCCCGAGGGCGGCACCGAAAACGTGGTCGGAAGGAATACCGTGACGCACGGCTCGCCGAGCACCGTGGCAAAGAGCGCGGGATCGTCGTCGGTCACGAGGCCGATCGCCCACGAATCGAGCGTGGGGTACGGCACGAGCACGGCGCGCAGGAACACGTGCTGCCCGCCGCCCAGCACCGCCTGCACGATCTGACTGCCGGCATCGTAGATGCGTCCCGCCACGGGAAACCGCGAGAATGCGCTGTTCCACGCCTGCACCAGGCGGCGCCCGATCGAGTGATGCACCGCCCACCCGACCAGCAGCACCAGGGCGAGCAGCAGTGACGCGCCCAGCCCGGGCGCGCGGATGCCCGTGAAGCGTGCGATCGGGGCGCCAAGGATGCCGTCGAGCACGCGGAATGCCCATACCAGAATGAATGCCGTCACGCCGAGCGGCACGACCACGACGATGCCGACAAGGAAATAGCGGCGCAGCAGGCGGAGCCACGAGCCCATGATCAACAATATCGCATGAGGTCCCGGTGAGCGGACGCTGGCTGCTCGCGGCGCTGCACCTCCTGGCCCTCGGGATCGGCATGGGGGCCGTGTGGGCGCGCGGCCGCGCGCTGCGCCGCGAGCTCGACCGCGGCGGGCTCGCGCGGGTGTTTTACGCGGACAACTGGTGGGGGGTGGCCGCGGGGTTGTGGCTCATTACCGGGCTGCTGCGCGCGTTCGGCGGCTTCGAGAAGGGCTCCGCCTATTATCTCCACAACCAGCTGTTCCAGGCGAAGATGACGCTGTTCGCCGTCATCCTCGTGCTCGAAATCGCGCCCATGGTCGCGCTCATCCGGTGGCGTGCGGCCCTGCGGCGTGGTGAGCGAGTCGTCCCGAACAGCGCCCGCGCGTATGCCACGATCAGCATGATCGAAACCGTGCTCCTCGCGCTGATCGTGGTGGTCGCCACCGGCATGGCGCGCGGGTACGGAGCGCGGTGAGCGCCGCCGGAACCGAGGTCGTTACTCGCGTCACCCGCCGGTTGATCCCGTTCCTGTTCCTGTGCTACATCGTCAACTACCTCGATCGCTTCAACATCTCGTTCGCCGCGCTCGAGATGAAGTCGGACCTGGGCCTGTCGGACGCGGTGTACGGACTCGGCGCCGGGATGTTCTTTCTGGGCTACGTCACCTTCGAGATTCCGAGCAACCTGATCCTGCAGCGCGTCGGCGCGCGCCGCTGGATGGCGCGCATCATGATCACATGGGGCGCCCTTTCCTGCTGCATGATGCTGGTGCGCACGCCGGGACAGTTCTATGGCCTGCGATTCCTGTTGGGCCTGGCCGAGGCCGGCTTCCTTCCCGGCATGTTGTTCTACCTCACGCACTGGATCCCCGCGCGCGAGCGCGCCGGCGCGTTTGCGCTGTTCCTCACGTCGACCGCACTCGCGGGAGTGGTCGGCGCGCCGCTCTCCGCCGCGCTGCTCCAGCTCGACGGGACCGCCGGGCTTGCCGGCTGGCAGTGGTTGTTTCTCGTGGAAGGACTTCCGGCGATTGCGCTCGGCATCGCCACACTGTTCTATCTGCCGGATGCGCCCGTGCGCGCCCCGTGGCTCGCTCGCGACGCCGTCGCGTGGCTCGAGGCGACGCTCGAACGGGAGCGAACGGCGAGCGATACCCGGCTGCACACGCTGTCTGCTGCGCTGACGCACGGACGGGTGTGGCGGCTGTGCGCGCTGTACTTCTCGACGATCATCAGCTTTTACGGCGTGGCGTTCTGGTTGCCGCAGATCGTCAAAAGTTTCTCGGGACTCGGGCCCGTGGGCGTGTCGCTGCTTTCCGCCCTGCCCTACGTCGCGGCGTCGTGCGGCATGATGCTCCTCGCCCGGCACTCGGACCAGACGGGCGAGCGCCGCCGGCATGTCGCGCTCAGCGCCGCGATCGGCGCGGCGGGACTCTTCCTGGGAGCCGGGGTTCAAGGGCACGCGGTTGTGGCGTTCGTGGCCCTGTGCATTGCGGCCACCGGAATCTGGAGCACGCTCGGACCGTTCTGGAGCCTGCCCACCACGTTTCTGTCCGGCACCGCCGCGGCTGGGGGAATCGCACTCATCAACTCGGTGGGCAACGTGGGAGGATTCGTGGGCCCCACGGTGATGGGTTTTTTCAAGCAGCGCACGCAGGGCTTCAGCGCGGGGCTCGTGTTTCTCGCGGCCACGCTCCTGGTCGCGATGGCGCTCGCGCTTTCCCTGCCAGAGGAGCGCGCGCCGATCGCGGCGTCGCCGGCTCGAACCGCAGGATGAGCGATCAGTTTCTCGAGGCGGCGATCGAGGAAGCGCGGCGCGGCATCGCGGAAGGCGGCATTCCGATCGGCTCGGTCCTCGTCCATGGCGGGGAAATCATTGGTCGGGGTCACAACCGGCGGGTTCAGCAGGGCAGCGCCATCCTGCACGGCGAGATGGACGCGCTGGAACACGCCGGACGTCACAGTGGCGCGGTGTATCGCGCGTCGGTGCTCTACACCACGCTCTCGCCCTGCGCCATGTGCAGTGGCGCGATTTTGTTGTACGGCATTCCACGCGTCGTGATCGGTGAGAACCGCACGTTTCGGGGTGAGGAAGACCTGTTGCGTTCCCGGGGCGTCATGCTCGACGTCCTTCAGGACGACACCTGCATCGCTCTTATGACGGATTTCATCCGGTCACATCCAGACTTGTGGCAGGAGGATATCGGACGCTAGGCTCCGGGACAGAGTCCACGAGGGCGGGGAAATGATTCGCAAGCTGGAATCCGGTGAGTACCGGCTGTATTCGCGGAAGGTCGATCCGAAGACAGGAAAGCGGCGCAATCTCGGAACATTCAAAACGCGGGACGCCGCGGAGCGGCACGAACGCGCCGTGCAGTTTTTTAAACGGCGGGGGTGAACCGGTCACACAACCTTCTGCATTCCGTGAGTGCGGTCCTGGCGGACCGTTGGGAGATGAGGGAATGCAGAAGGTTGCGGGGTCCTGCTCAGGAGCAGACCAGGTGACCGTGCGGCAGGGCGATCGTACAGTTCCGCGTCGAATCGTTTTTCGTGATCACCACGGTGGCGGTACTGGTACCGTTGTAGGTCACGACTTCCCGACGGGTCGACGTGGTGGGGCTCCCGGTCGCATACGTCACGGTGACTTTCGCCGCGCGGATCACGGTCCCGGCTGTGGGGAACGAGATCGAGTCGCCGTGGACCGGAATGACTACTCCGGTGACCGTGTCGCCGATCGAGCGAACGGCCGTGAACGCACCAGTGGAATTGGCGCCCTTGATCGTCTCGAGGCCGCGCGAGGTCCCATTGACCGTACGCGCCGCGCTTCCCGGGGCAAGCCCCGTCACGGTCCGGTCACTCGCGTGCTGGACGACACTGGTATCGTTGTCGTGCCGCACCCGCGTGCCGCTGACCGCCACCTGAAGATTGATACTGTTGGTCGTGAGGCTGTCGAAGGCGGATTGCACGGCGCCGCCGGCGTTCTTGTATTGCGCCGAGCGCACAATCGACAGGCCGTCGTGCTGCACGGTGTCGCATACCACGCGGCCGCTGCCAGAGTTGAACGCGCAGTTGCCCGGCAGCGTGCTGCCGGCGAAGATGCCACCGAACAGTCCGCGCCCGAACCCGAGGCCCAGGCCCTGGCCACCGAACGCGCCGCCCAAGCCGCCGCACATCATGCCACCCCCAGCGAGACCGAATCCGCGGTCCGCGCCGCCCGGGCCATCGTCGTCGGGGCCGAGGCCGCCGCCGGGCCCACCCCGCCCACCGGGAGGGGGCGGCGCCCAGCCATCCGAGTCCGCCGCCGAGCCACCCGTGAACGTGCTGGGGACGAACTCGAAGCCGATCGGGAGTGATGTGAACGCGCTCGAGAGCGAGCTCGAGGTGGCCGTCGGGGACGTGCTGGTGGTGTTGCACGCGGCGATCGCGACGAGCGTGGCCAAAATGAACATCGAGACAAGACGCTGCATGGGCTCTTGACCTCCAGGGAGAAATCGCGCGCTTCAGGGACAAAGACACGCGCTCGTCATGTCCCCCTACTCTGCCCCTCCGCCCCCCCGGGCAGCCATGGTGCGAGTCGTTCTCGCAGTATCCGGAGCGCCTTCCCCATGTGTGCCTCGACCGTCTTGATCGACACGCCGAGCACTTCCGCAATCTCCGCATAGGAGAGTCCCTGCACGCGACTCAGCTCGAACGCCTCGCGCGCGCGATCCGGCAGCGACCGTACCGCGTCTCGTATCGCGCGCTCGAGCTCCGCTTCCCGCAACGCACCATCCGCCGCCGGAACGGAGTGCCCTCGCATGTACTCGGGATCGGCGCGTCTCGAAACGCGATCGTGACGCAGTTGATTCAGCGCGCGATTGCGGGCAGCGCGCAACAGGTACGCGCGCAGCGAAGTGTCCAGGACGATCGCGTCGCGCCGGCGCCACAGCTCGAGCAGGACTTCCTGCGCCACATCCTCGGCGGTGCTGCGCGTTCCGAGCAACTGCTCCGCGACGGCGACCAGTGGGGCATAGTAACTGCGAAAAATCGCCTCAAACGCACCAGGCTTCTCGGCACGCAGATCCGCGAGCATCGCGCGATCGTCCATGACTGCGCTGGTCACCTGCCGTTTGGGAGCCGGGAACGTACCGAGCATCACAGCGCGCGCGTAAGGGTAGTTGCCATGCGAGGGGTCTGATAGGAGAATGACTACGACCCCCCCAGTCCCCCCTAGTTCGGATCACGAGAGCGCCGATGCCCCGTGGGAGCTGCTCGCCCGTCTCCTGATGGACGAGGTAACGCCCGAGGAGCGCGAGCAGGCGGAGCGCTGGCTCGATGCCGACCCGCGCCGGCGCGAGCTGTACGGCGAGCTCGGCCGCGTGATCGCGCGGGTGGCGGCCACCGCGCCCGAGGACTTGGACGTGGAAGCGGCGTTACGAAAAACGCTCGCGCGCCGCGATCGCGGGTATCGCTCCAACGTTCCTCGAATCGCGTTGCCGCTTGCGGCGCTCCTGGTGCTCGCCATTGGAGCCGCCGGCCTCATGTGGTGGCGGCAGCGGGCGGCGGGAGAAGCGGGGTGGAAGGTGGCGCGCCACACGTCGGTGGGCGCCCGCGATTCACTGACGCTCGACGACGGGACCACCGTGCTGCTCGGGCCGATGAGCCGGCTCGCCGTTGCACCTCGATACGGCAAGACCGAGCGCGTAGTGGCTCTCCAGGGTGAGGCGCTGTTCCGCGTCACCAGCGACCCTTCGCGGCCGTTCCGGGTACATGCGGGAGCTGCCGTGATCTCGGACCTGGGCACCGAGTTCCTGATCCGGAGCGATTCTGGACAACCCGTGCAGGTTGTAGTTACATCAGATAGTATCCGGCTCGGGCCGGCGAGCGCGCCCGAGCACGGGGTCACGGTGGTGGCCGGCCAGCGGGGCCTGTTGCACCTGG
>DATIWU010000111.1:0-16144 GCA_035519195.1 Gemmatimonadales bacterium | reverse complement strand
CGAAATCGAGCCGCTGATTGATGGTCACCATCTGCCCGAGCTCCTTGAAGGCAAAGGAGACGATCTGCGTGGGCGGCACCTTGAGAATGTTGGCCAGCTCGGAGACGGTGATGAATTCCGTGACGCGCACCAGCGTCTTCTCGCGCTCTTTTTCCTCGCGACGCTTTTCTTCCTGCAGCTCGCGGAAACTGGGACCCTCGTCCCTGGGACGGAGCCCCTTCTTCCCGACGGGACCTTTGATGGAGGCGAGGGTGCGCGAGATGTTCTGCGCCACCGCTTCCTGATCCACGAGCGATTTGCGGCCTTTCTTGCGCTTCTTGCCTTTGTCCCGGCGGCGCTCGTCGACCGGGAACGCGCCAGGCGCGGCCGACGCAACGGGGCGCGGTGGCACCGGGCCACCGGGCGCGGCGCTCGCGACGGGCTTGGGACGCACGGGCATGGGAGCCGGACGCGGCGGCACGGGAGCGGCGGGAGGCGCGCTGGACGCCGCGACAACCGGTTGCTCGCTGCGGGGGGCGGCGGGCGGCGCGGACGATGTGGAGGCCACCGCCGATTCTTCCACAGTGGGCAGCTCCTTGAACAGCGCGGCGGCCCGTTCTTCCAGCGAAATGAGCGGTCGCTCGACCTCATCCATGGCCTTGGACGCCTCCAGGGCTTCCCGCGCTTTGAGCTCGCGTTCGGCCTCGACCGCGGCT
The DNA here is from genome assembly GCA_035519195.1 of Gemmatimonadales bacterium. Taxonomy (GTDB): domain Bacteria; phylum Gemmatimonadota; class Gemmatimonadetes; order Gemmatimonadales; family GWC2-71-9; genus AG25. The sequence continues at coordinate 15,449 of DATIWU010000111.1, read as the reverse complement.
TCGGCCTGGGCCTCGGCCTCGGCGGCGGCCACCTCGGCCGCCGTACGGCGCCGACGCTTGGGCCGCGCGTCCGGTACGACCGCCACGGGCTCGGGCGCCTTGACCACGCGCCGCCGCTTCGCGGGCGCGGGAGTGTCTTTCAGCTTGCGCTTGTCCCGCTCCCAGCGCGCGCGCACCAGCGCCACCTGCTCCGGTTTGAGCGGCGTCAGGTGACTGCGCACGAAGATGTCCATTTCCTTGAGCATGTTGATCAGCTGCTCGGAGGGAATGGCAAACTCTGCCGCCAAATCGTGGATCCTGGTCGTCGTCACTGCACTCCTCCGATAGACTCCACTACGCCTCGCGCCAATGCATGGTCTTCAATGCCCACCGCCTGGACTTCCGTATCGCGTCCCAGCCGCCGGCCCAGCTCCCGCGCCTCGGGACCACGCAGCACGGGGACGCCGCGGGCCTGAGCCAACCGCTGCACCTTCTCGAGGGTGCGGTCGCTCGCATCCGCCGCGAGCACCACGCACTTGATCGCTCCCTGCTGCAGGCGCGCCCGCACTGCCGCGACGCCCACCACCACCCGTCCCGCACGCATGCCCAGGCCGAGCAAGCGGCTCATGCGGTCCGTCACGTCCTGGCTTTAGCTCCCGCTCTTGGTCGGGGCAGGCGCCGGTGCGCCCTCCTCTTCGCCGCCCTCCTCCGTGAGCTCGTTCAGAAACGCCATCAGCTTGTCGGCCAGCTCCGGAGTCATGCCCTCCATCCGATCGACCTCATCCCGCTCGAGGTCGATCACGTCCTGCAGCGTCTTCTTGCCGGCGCGCTCGAGCACCGCGACGAGCTCGGGCGAAAGCCCTTGCATCTCGCTGAGCGCGACCTTGGTGACCTGCTCCTCCTCGGGCGGCAGGGGGGCGAACAGCGGACCCTCGCCGCCGCGTTCGAGCCACTCACGGCTCGAGTAGAGATCGATCTTCCACCCGGTCAACTCGGACGCGAGTCGCACGTTCTGCCCGTTCCGACCGATGGCAAGTGAGAGCTGATCCTCGTCGACGATGGCCTGAATCGTCTTCGAGTCGGGATCGGAGAACACCCGCGCCACGCGCGCCGGCGCGAGCGCCAACTTGGCGAATCGCTCTGGATCCGGTGACCACGGCACGATGTCGATTCGCTCGCCACCCAGCTCGTTCACGACCGCCTGAACCCGGGAACCCTTCAAGCCGACACACGCGCCAACCGGATCGATGGAATCGTCGCGCGACGACACCGCGATCTTGGTGCGGCTCCCGGCCTCGCGTGCGGTCGCGCGGATCTCGACCACGCCCTGCTGAATCTCGGGCACCTCGAGCCGGAACAGCGCCTTGACGAACAGCGGGTCGGCGCGCGAGAGAATGAGCCGCGGGCCTTTGGGGGTTTCTTCGATGCGCTTCAGCACCGCGCGAATCGTGTCACCCTGATGGAAATGCTCGCGGTGATTCTGTTCGCGGTACGGGATGATCGCCTCGGCTTCGCGGAATTTCGCGAGCATCACGACGATCTTGCCGCGCTCGATCTGCTGGACTTCTCCCGGCAGCAGATCTCCGACTTTGCTCGAGAACTCCTCGCGTATACGGCTGCGCTCGCCTTCGCGCACCCGTTGGATGATGCGCTGTTTCGCCGCCTGTACGGCGGTCCGACCGAACGCATCGAACGGCACCTCTTCCTCGAGCACATCGCCGACCTGGAAGTCCGGATCCTCGAATCGCGCCTCTTCGACCGACACCTGGCTGCCGGGGTCTTCGACCGCCTCGACGACGGTGCGCAGCACGATGATCCGGATCGTGCCCTTGAGCTCGTCGATGCCGATCTCGGCGCGGACGTTCGGCCCGTAGCGCTTCACGAGCGCCGCGTGCAGTCCGTCCTTGAGCAGGTCCAGCAATTCTCCGCGATCGAGCTGCTTCGTGTTCGTGAGCTCGCGAAAGGCGGAGACCACATCCGGTGTTTGCGTCATCAAGGGTTCCTTCTGTGCGTTACCAGTCCACGGCCAGGCGAGCGTCGCGGACATCCGCGAAGCGGACGGTCTTCCGCTCCTGCCCACCACCGGACGGCTCCAACACGACAGTCTCCGCATCCGGCACGGCGACAATGCGGGCGCGGACCCGTCCCAGGCCACTCACCGTCGCCTTCACGTCACGGCCCACGAAGCGCGCCCACTGCCTCGGCCAGCGCAGCGGCCGGTCCAGTCCCGGGCTCGAGACCTCGAGCACATAGTGCCGGCCGAGCGGCCCCGAGGCATCGAGCCACAACTCGAGCAACCGGCTCGCGTGAGCGCAATCATCGACGCTCACGCCGCGTGGCGGGACGCTGTCGGGCCACTCGATGCGTACTTGAACGAGCGGCCGGTTGGACGTGCCGCCGATGCGAAGGTCGGCCAAGTCCAGGCCCGCTTCGCCGAGTTTGGCTCGGAACTGCTCGATGAGACTGTCGGAGAGCATAAAAAAAAGCGCGGGCCAGACTTCGCCCGCTTCGATGCTGGAATCTACCCGGGCTCAGGACGGTGTCAAGCGAGCGGCCATCCCACATATGCGACCATTCGCCCGTCCCTGCCGCCCGACGCGCGATGTGAAAAAAACCGCTCGCGATCATGCGCGCTGCACCAGGGAGAGATCGTTACCACCGGGATTCCGAGGCCGGCCGCCTGGCGGGCAAGCGCCGCTCGGAGGTCCACGGTGCGCGCCGGCGCGCCAAATCGCCGCGCCACGTCCCGTCCCACCTCGTAACACGGGCCGCAGATCGCCACCCCGCAGTGCATGACCAGATCCTCGGGCCGCACACCGCGCCGGCGGTCCAGCAACTCCACGGCGGACCGAAGAATATGGCCCGCGACTCCGCGCCAGCCGGCGTGCAATAGCGCGAGCACACCCTGCCCGGGAGCGACAAGGTACACGGGCACACAATCGGCGACCGTGACATTGAGCAGGAGCCCGGGAGCGGCCGTCGCGTGGCCGTCTACATTCTCCTGCAGCATCCATCCGCGCCCGCCCGGGTCGTCGTGCCAGACGACGTCGGCGCCATGCACTTGGTGGCTCGTGAGCGCGACCGGGAACGACGGTCCGAACGCGAGGCGGAACGCCTGCCACCGGCCCAGCACGTCGCCCACAGTACCCGTGCCCCAGAGCCCCAGATCGAAGCCGTGCTCACGCGTAGTGATGCCGGCGATCACACCGTAGCGTTGGCGCCATTCGGCGAGCTCGAGCCGCGGCACGGCGTGATCGCGGACCGGCGCTTCGCGCAGCCCGTGCGATACCGCCACGGCCGTCACTGATCGCTGGTGCGGCGGATGGCCTCGCGACCATCGTCGATCCGCTCGATGTGCGCCCCCAACGAGCGGAGTCGCTCGTCGATGCGCTCGTACCCGCGCTCGATCTGCCCGATGTTGTGAATCACTGAGTCCCCATGCGCCGCGAGCGCCGCAAGGAGCATGGCCATGCCGGCGCGGATATCGGGACTCTCGACCACGCCTCCCTTCAGCCTCGCGGGACCCGCGATCACCGCACGATGCGGATCGCACAGCACGATGCGAGCGCCCATCCCGATGAGCTTGTCGACGAAGAAAAGGCGGGACTCGAACAGCTTCTCGAAGATCAAGAGCAGGCCATCGCATTGCGTCGCGGCGACGATCGCGATCGACATGAGATCCGCCGGGAACGCGGGCCAGGGACCATCCTCGAGCTTGGGCACGTGGCCGCCCAGATCGGAGCGGACACGCCGCTCCTGATCCGCGTCGACCACCAACCTGGTGCCATCGAGCCGCGGGCGGACACCGAGGCGCTCGAAGCCGAACAACGTCGCCCGCAGGTCTTCACCGCGCACGCCGTCGATCGTAATCTGCCCGTTCGTCACGGCCGCGAGGCCGATGAAGGAGCCGACTTCGATGTGGTCGGGACCAATCGTGAAGGGCGCCGGATGCAGACTCGAGACGCCTTCGATGGTGAGCACGTTCGTGCCGATGCCCATGATGTTGCCGCCGCAGGCGACAAGGTAGCGCGCGAGATCCTGTACGTGCGGCTCACTGGCCGCGTTCCGCAATATCGTCGTGCCCTGGGCCCGCGCGGCCGCCATGAGCGCGTTTTCCGTTGCCGTGACGCTCGGCTCGTCGAGGAAGATGTCGCGCCCGACGAGCTTCTTCCCTTCCACGCGGTACCGGTCACCGACCGTGATTTCGGCCCCGAGCTGCTCGAGGGCGAGAAAGTGTGTATCGACCCGGCGCCGGCCGATGACGTCGCCCCCCGGAGGCGGCAGACTGACCCGGCCGAACCGCGCGAGCATCGGGCCCGCGAGCAGAATCGAGGCTCGCACACGGGCGCAGAGCGCGGGATCGAGCTCGCGTGGCTCGGCCCCCGCGGTGTCGATGTCGACCGAGTTCGCTCCGGTCCACTCGATTCGCGCGCCGAGACGCTCGAGCAGCGCGAGCATGATTTCGACATCGCGAATGCGGGGAACGTTCTCGATCCGGCAGGGACCTTCGGCCAGCAACGTCGCCGCGAGAATGGGAAGCGCGGCGTTCTTATTGCCCGCGGGCCGGACGGTTCCCTCGAGCCGGCGTCCGCCCGAAACACAAAACATCGCTGCCATGGTCGGCCAAGCTAGGGCGCGGCTTGCGCTCGCGTCAAGCGCTCGCGACACTTTGATCCGTGCATCCCGCCATCGCGCTTGCGCTGCTCGCGATTGCCGGTCTCCTGGCTACCCGACTGCCCCGGCCCACACTCCCCTCCGTGGTCCCCCGGGGCGCCCTCGCGGCTACCCTGCTCGTGTGCCTCGGCGTCCTGCTCGGACCGATCGCGGGCATTCTCGATGCAGGGGTACGGCAAGCGATCACACCGGTCACCGGACTGCTCGTGGGCTGGGTCGGCGTGAGGGAAGGCGCCCAATTCACGACACGACTGCTCACGCGCGTCCGCGATGCGGGGTGGCGGCGCGCCGTGTGGCTGACCTCGGGTACGATCGTCGCGGTTGCTGTCGCGGCGTGGCTTGCCGCGGGCCGCAATCCCCAGCTTGCGGCGTGGCAACCCGCCGGACCAGTCGCGCTCGCCCTCGGAGCCATCGCCGCCGTCGCCACCCACGAGCCTCGCTCGCGAACGAGGGGTGTGCAGCTGAGCATCGCGCTGTTGTGTGCGCTGCTCGCGTTCACGCTGACGAGGCCTCCCGCGCACTTCTCCGGAGCGCGGGGCATGGTGCGGTGGCTAATGCTCAGCGCGGCCGCGATCGCGATGCTGGGTATCTCTACCGCCCTCGTCGCGAGGCGCGCGCGGAATGCGGCGGAATTCGCGCTCGGGATTCTCGTGTTCTCGAGCCTCGCCGCTGGAGTCGGCGTGGTGACGGGCGTTTCCCCGTTGCTCTCGTGCGCCGGGGCCGCCGCGGTAACGGCGCGGCGGCTCGAGCGAGCCGGCCGTTCCCGCTACCGGGCGCTCGTCACGCGACCGGTGCCGGGGGTGAGCGGACTCGTGTGGCTCCTGCTGGGGGTCTTCGCGAGCGTGCCGCGCTGGTGGATCGTGCCGGCGGCGCTGGCGCTCGCCATGTTGCGCGCGTCAGTCTGGGTGGCCAGCCGCCGTCTCGAGAACCGGCTTCCCTCGCGCTACACACCCGACCCGCTGGCCCCCGCGCTCGCCCTGAACTTCATGGTCAGTGGTAGCCCCGCGTTGGGGTTAGCGGGCGGCGTGGCAACCACGATGGTCGTGCTGCTGGTGGCGAGTATGGCGGCGGCGCCATGGCTCGAGGGTCTGCATAGTCCGTCGGCTCGGTTGACACCGGATACGGTGGTGACAGAGCTTAGGTGCTAGCTCCTCAATGGAACGGGCGCGGTGATACCGACGTGGGTAGGGGTGGTGACGGCCGTATCGCTCGCAATCATCGCGCTGGCTACGATCCTCGTGGCGGCCGCGGCGGCGAGCGTGTTCTTGCGGTTGCGGGTGCTCATCCAGGCGCTGCGCCAGATGGTGGGCCCGGCGATCGACGACGTGCGTCAGATCCTCAGTACGATTCGCACCGAGGTCGACGGGGTCGCCTCGACCTCGCGCGACCTTCGCACCCGGGTCGTGCGGGCGGCAGACGCCGCCGAAGCGCGGCTCACGGAGCTCAATACGCTCGTCAAGCTGGTCCAGGGCGAGGTCGAAACCGGCACCCTCGCGGTGGGCGCGATGATTCGTGCGATCCGGCGCTCGGGTGTGCTGGTCGATTGGGGCCGGCAGTTGATCAGAAAGGGGCGAAGAAAACGCTGATTCCGGCTCGCCGCACCTTGTGGGTCGCCGCGGCGCTCGCGCTCGTGGCGTTGGTGATCTTCCCCGGAGTGGCCCATGCGTGGACCCCCGGTACCCACATCTACCTCGGTGAGTCCGTCCTCACAAACCTGCATCAGCTCCCGGCAGCCGTGGCCGACGTCATCCGCGCCTTTCCGTACGATTATCTCTACGGCAACATCGCCGCGGATACGTCGCTCGCGAAGAAGTATGCCCCGGTTGGACGGCACTGTCATGCCTGGCACGTGGGCCAGGAAATCTTCGATCTCGCTCCCTCAGATCCGCTGCGCGCATTCGGGCTCGGCTACCTCTCGCATCTCGCGGCTGACACCGTCGCCCACAACTACTTCGTCCCGCGCCAGCTGGTCCTGACGTCCAGCACCACCGCACTTGGCCACTCGTATTGGGAGAGCCGGTTCGAGACCCACCTGGGGGATGCCTACGCCTCGACGGCAAAGGAAGTGATCATGCAGGACCACGGGGCCAGCGATGCGCACCTGGACGGCATCCTGTCTCCCACGTTGTTCAGCGTGCGCACGTCGCGCCGGCTGTTCCGCGGCATGGTGCACCTGACCGAGACGCAGAGCTGGCAGTGGGCATTCCAGGCGCTGCGCGAGGCGAGCCGCTGGGACCTGCCCGACGATGACGTCGAACGGCACATGGCGCTGGCGTTCGAATACGTGATGGAAATGCTGGGAGTGCGAGACGCGGCGGCTCGCCGGCTCGATCCTGCGGGCACGCAGGCGCTCGGGCTGGCGAAGCGCATGCGGCGCCACGCGCTGAGCGAGGGAGCGCGGGGAGACGCGGAGCGGTTGGAGCGAACCGCGGAAGGTCACTTTGGCCTTCCCTCCGCCTCGCTCAGCTATTGGAGGGAATCACGCGCGCAGCGGCCCTGGCGGGACCGGAACGGCGCCGCGGTGAAGACGAACGGCGCCTAGGGGGTGAGTTTCTCCTCGAGCAGGCGTTGCGTCAGCTTGGGATCGGCTTTGCCGCGCGAGGCTTTCATGACCTGACCCACGAAAAACTGCAGCAGCTTCGTCTCGCCTTTTTGATAGCGGCTCACTTCATTCGCGTGCGCGCCCAGCACATCGCTTACCCATCCGGCGAGCACACCGGTATCGGCCACCTGGATCAGGCCCAGGGATTCGGCGATGGCGCGCGGGTCGCCGCCATGCGCGGCGAGGTCGGTGAACACACGCTTCGCGGCCTGATGTGACAGCGTGCCCCCCTTGACGAGACCAATGAGCTGTGCCAACCCCACCGGCGTCACTCGGAGCTGCTCCCCGTTGTCCTTGGCATCGCCCAGCACCTCGCCCATCACCCAGTTGGCGGCCGACTTCGCGTCAGCCCCGCCGGCGCGCACGACGCCTTCGAAATAGTCGGCCACCGGCCGCTCCGCCGTGAGGACGGCGGCGTCGGCGAGACTCAGTCCATATTCCGCCACGAACCGTTCGCGCTTCCGAGCGGGCAGCTCAGGAAGCGCGGTCTGCTGCTCCGCGATGAACTCGGGGGAGAGCACGAGGGGCGGCAAATCGGGATCCGGGAAGTAGCGGTAATCGTGGCTCTCTTCCTTCAGGCGCTGGGCACGCACCGAGTTCGTCTTCGAATCGTACAGCATGGTCTGCTGCACCACGCTCCCGCCCGATTCGCGCAGTGCGACCTGCCGATCGCGCTCCACGGTGAGCGCCTTCTCGACGTACGCAAACGAATTGATGTTCTTGACCTCGGTCTTCGTGCCGAGCGCGGTCTCGCCGGCGCGGCGCACCGAGACGTTCGCGTCGACGCGGAGACTGCCCTTCTCCATGTCGACGTCCGAGATGCCGCTGTATTCGAGCACCTGCTTCAGCGTCAGGAGGTACGCGCGGGCTTCCTGGGGCGAGCGGAAATCGGGGCCGGTGACGATCTCGATCAGTGGCACGCCGCAGCGGTTCAAGTCGACGGCGGTGCGCCGTGGGAATCGATCGTGGAGCGACTTCCCCGCGTCCTCTTCGAGGTGCAGGCGCGCGATCGTCGCGGTCAGGAGTCCCCGGTCGGGCGACAGGTAGGTCACCGAGCCGTCGGTCGAGAGCGGCTGCTCGAACTGGGAGATCTGATACCCCTTCGGCAGGTCCGGATAGAAGTAATTCTTGCGCGCGAACACGCTATGCGCGTGCACCGTGCAGCCGAGCGCGAGCGCCGCGCGCACCGCCAGCTTGACCGCCATTTCGTTGGCTACAGGCAGCGCGCCCGGCAAGCCCAGACACACCGGGCAGACGTTCGTGTTGGGAGGCGCGCCGAACGCCGCCGAGCAGCCGCAGAACATCTTGGAGACGGTCCGCAGCTGCACGTGCGTTTCGAGGCCGATGACGGTTTCCCAGCCGTTGGCCATTACACCTCCCCCGCCGCCGGTACGACGCGCTCCAGGGCATACGCCGCCTCGAGCATTTCATCTTCGAGAAATGCCTGGCCGATGAGCTGGCCGCCGACCGGCAGGCCCTTGATTCTTCCGATCGGGAGCGAGAGCGCGGGAAGGCCCGCGAGGTTCGCCGTCACGGTGAAAATGTCCGACAGGTACATCGCGACGGGATCCGTGATCTTCTCGCCCGCCTTGAAGGCCGGCGTCGGCGTGGTGGGCGTGAACAGCAGGTCGACGCCGCGATCGAACACGTTGCGAAAATCCTGCGCGATGAGCGAGCGCATCTGCTGCGCCTTGCGATAGTAGGCGTCGTAGTAGCCGGACGACAGGACATACGTCCCCACGAGAATCCGGCGACGGACTTCGGCACCGAATCCCTGGCCGCGGGTCTCGCGATACAGCGCGCGCACATCGGTGCTGCCATTGAATCGCGGGCCGTATCGCGCGCCATCGTACCGCGCGAGGTTGGACGACGCCTCGGCCGGCGCGATGATGTAGTACGTTGGGACGGCGTAGGCCGTATGCGGCAGCGAGACCTCACGGATCGCGGCGCCCAGGTCGCGCATCATGCGAATGGCCTGGTCGCACGCGCGCCGCACTCCCGGATCCAGGTCAGTGGGGAAATACTCGCGCGGCACGCCGATCACGAATCCTTGCAGCGACTCCGGCACCGTGGGCAGGCGTAGCGGATCCCGGTCTTCGCAGGTGGTGTCGCGCGCATCGCGTCCCGAGATGACGGATAAGACGCGTGCCGCATCGTGAACGCTCCGCCCGAATACGCCGATCTGATCGAGCGACGAACCGAAGGCGACGAGTCCGTAGCGCGACACACGACCGTAGGTCGGTTTGATGCCGACGATTCCGCAGAACGAGGCGGGTTGCCGTACCGACCCGCCCGTCTCGGAGCCGAGCGCCGCCGGCACGACTCCCGCCGCGACGAGTGCGGCCGAGCCGCCGGAAGAGCCTCCGGGGACGCGCGCCTTGTCGAGCGGGTGGACGGCACGGCCGTAGGCCGAATGCTCGGTGGAGGACCCCATCGCGAACTCGTCGCAATTGCTCTTCCCCGCAATCAGCGCTCCCGCCGTCTTGAGGCGCGCGACCGCCGTCGCTTCGTAGGGCGACCGGTATCCTTCGAGGATGCGCGAGCCGCACGTCGTGGTGAACTCGAGCGTGCAGATGTTGTCCTTGACCCCCACGGGCATGCCGTACAGGACGCCAGACGGATGCGCCATGGCGGCCTGCTGCACCAGCGAGGCTCTGAGCTCCTTCGGCGGCGTGAGGCAGGCGTTCAGACGCCGGGTCTTGGTGATCCGCTCCGCGACCGCCTTCGCGTTCACCAACGCTTCGTTGGGATCGCTCACTCGCTCTCACCCGTATCGTCGCCAAATTGCCCCAGTTTCGGCACCAGAAAGAGGCCGTCGCGAAACTCGGGCGCGAACGTGTCGGGGCCGAACGCGAGCGGCGACGGCTTCACTTCGTCGACGCGGAACCGCAGCGCATCAGGACCGGGAATGAAGGGCTTCGCGGTTTCACTCGTCTGCCCGGCGAGCTGCGCCACATAGTCCAGAATCCGCGACATCTGCTCGGCGAGCTCGGGGAGGCGGTCCTCCTCCACGTGGAGCTCGGCAAGCTGGGCGATTTTCAGCACTTCTTCACGCGAAACGCTCATCCACCCTCCCATTCGCGCTCGAGCCCCGCATAGGCGACGAGCAGCTGCTTGGTTCCGATTTCCGCATCGTCGAACTCCACCGTGACCTTCAAGGCTCGCCCTGAGCCCGTCACCCCGCGAACCACCCCACCGCCGAATTTTCGGTGCCGCACCCGCTCGCCCGTGACATAGCGGGGGACATCCTGCGATTCGTCTTCGTCCTCCCACACCGGCGCCACGGCGGCCGATGGCGCACGATCCCGCGCGCCGCGATCCAAGAACCGCGGCGTCCGGGCGTCCCCTCCCCAGCGGGACGACGTGCTACGCTCCTCGATTACGTGCGGCGGCACGGCTTCGAGAAAGCGGGACGGCGCCGCGAGCTCGAGCCGGCCGTTGCGATAGCGCGTGCGAGCCCATGAGAGATACAATTTTTCGCGCGCGCGCGTGAGCCCCACGTAACACAGCCGGCGCTCCTCTTCGAGTCCACCCGGGACCTCGGCGGAGCGCCCGAGTGGAAACAGGCCGTCTTCGAGCCCCGCGAGCACGACCACCGGCCACTCGAGCCCCTTCGCCATGTGCACCGTCATGAGCGTGATGCCGGTTTCGGTTTCGTCGCCGGTCGAATCCCCTCGTCCCCGGCGTCTGCCGGCGTCGTCCGCCGGCGTGAGCAGGGCCGCTTGCGTGAGATAGCGCTCCAACAGGCTCGCCGCCGGTGGCGGGGCTTCGCCGTTTCCCTCTACGCTCAGGTCGTCCGCTGCCACGACCTCTTCGGCCCATTCGGCGGCCCCCGCGATCAGCTCGGCCACATTGTCCAGACGCTCGATGCCCTCCGGGCCCTCGTCGGCCAGGTACGCTTCGTATCCGACATCTTTCACCACGCGCTCGAGGACGGTGGCGGGATCGGCGGAACCGAGCTCCTCACGCCAGCGGTCGAAGCGGGTGATCACGTCCTGGAGCGCGGTGCGCACGTTGGGGCGCAGCTCGGGGATACGATCCGCGGTGCGCGCGGTTTCGTACAGCGACTTCTGCCATTTAATCGACGCCCGAGAGAGCAGCTCGAGCGAGGTGTCGCCGATCCCGCGGCGCGGTACGTTCGCGATGCGGAGCAACGCCTCGCCGTCAGCCGGATTGACGATCACGCGCAGATAGGCGAGCACGTCTTTGACCTCGCGCCGCTCGTAGAAGCTCACGGCGCCGACCAGTCGATAGGGGATGCCGCGGTACCGGAAGGCATCTTCGAGCGGACGGGATTGCGCATTCGTACGGTACAGGACGGCCATGCCGGTATACGGCACGTCGGATTCCGCCGCCCGGCGCGCCAGCTCTCCGGCGAGCCACTGCGCTTCGTCGCGTTCGTCCGCCGCGGTCAACAACGTGACTGGATCCCCACCCTGCCGGTCGGTGAACAGCGTCTTGCCGAGGCGCTCGCGGTTCTCGGCGATGACGCCGTTCGCCGCATCGAGGATGATCTGCGTTGATCGGTAGTTCTGCTCGAGCTTGACGAGCGTCGTCCCCGGGAAGTCCCGCTGAAACGCGAGCATGTGCCGGACGTCGGCGCCACGCCAGCCGTAGATCGCCTGATCGTCGTCGCCTACAACGCAGAGATTCTTGTGTTGGAACGCGAGCAGGCGCACCTGCTGGTATTGCGCGGCGTTCGTGTCCTGAAATTCATCGACGAGCACGTACTCGAAGCGGCGCTGCCAGTACGCCAGGCGATCGGGGAACTCCTCGAGCAGCTTGAGAGGGAACAGCAACAGATCGTCGAAATCCATCGCGTTCGCCTGCTTGAGCGCCGGTCCGAGCATGCCGTACACCTCCGCGGCCGCGCGCGCCAGGGCGCCTGTGGCATCCGCCGCGAATTGTTCGGGCGAGAGCATGCGGTTCTTGGCGGCGGAAATGAGCGAGTGCACGGCACGTGGCGGGTTCGCCTTGGGCGAGATGCCGCGCTGCTCGAGTAACCGTTTGATGAACGATTCGGAATCGTCCGCATCGTAGATCGTGAAATTCGGCCCGAACCCCAGGCGGGGAGCTTCCCGTCGCAGCAACCGCGCAGAGAGCGAATGGAACGTCCCGATCCAGAGCCCCCGCGGATCGGCGCCGAGCAGCGCCGCCACTCGACCGCGCATCTCGGCGGCAGCCTTGTTCGTGAACGTCACCGCATAGATGCGATCGGGCGCCACGCCGCGCTCGCGGATCAGGTGCGCGATGCGGGCGGTCAGTACGCGCGTCTTTCCCGAGCCGGCCCCCGCGAGCACGAGCAGCGGCCCGCCGGGATGCAGCACGGCGGCCTGTTGAGCGGGGTTGAGGGCGAGTGCCGTCAAGCCGGAAGGGTACTGATGAGGGACCCCGGGGGCGCAAGCGGGAATTCCAGCACGAACTCGCTGCCCGCGGGCATGGGATGATAGAAGATCCGGCCGCCGTGCTGTTGCTCGACGATGCGCCGCGCCAGGGCGAGGCCGATCCCCCAGCCCCCGGGTTTGGAGGTCACGCCCGGCTCGAACAGATGGGCACGCACCTGCGCCGGCACTCCCGGGCCGTCATCGCGGACCCGGACTCGCGCGACCTGCCCCGTCGTTTCGAGCCGCACGTCAATCCGCCCGCCGCGGCCGCTCAGGGCATCGATGGAATTCTTGATGAGCGCCTCGAGCGCCCACTCGACCAGTACGGGATCAGCGGACGCGGTGGGCCCGGAATCGGGCGCCGCGAGCGTGAGCGTCACAGGGCTCGCGAGGGTCGGGAGCCGGGGCCGGAAATATGTTACGACGCGCTCCGCGAGCGCGCCGAGCGCCACCGGCTCCATTTTCGCCGGGCGCCCGATGTGCTCGAACCGCCGCGCCACACGTTCCAGCCGATCCACGTCAGCTTCAAGATGCGCCACCAGGTCCCTGCCCCGGGTATCCGGATTCTCCTGCAGGTAATCAATCCAGCCCGTGAGCCCCATGAGTGGTGTCCCGAGCTGATGCGCCGACTCGCGCGCCATGGCCACCCACAGCCGATCGCGCGCCGCCGCCACCTGGGCGCGGTAGGCCCGGGCGGCGAGCGCCACGAGACAGATGAATGCAATCGCCTGGAGCGCCGCGAGCAGAATCAGCTCTTCGGTCTGCGGCAGCGCACCATAGTGAATCGTGCCCACACCGGGCTGCACGATGGGACGGTTCACGAGGTCGAGACTCGCGATCCACGTCCGCATCCGCGCGGTATCGCCGGAAAAACGCGGCGGCACGTTGTCCATCGCGGTCACGTGGCCATTCGTATCTGTTACGACGATCGGAATTCCCAGCGCGCGGACCTGCGCGGCGAGGTCGAGCAGCGTGCCGGTGACCGCTTCCGGTCCCGGGTCGTTCAGCCCGGCGAAGACACGGCCCAAGAGCCGGCTCGTATCGCGGGCCTCGTTGCGGAGATGGCGTACCATGATCCAGGTGTATCCGGCCGACAGGGCGCCGAGCAGGAGCGCGAGTCCTACGACGGTCAGCGGACCCGCGCGGCGGAGTGGATCGCTACGCGCCACCGGGTGTCGGAGCGAGTCGAGCGGTACCGAGGTACGGAACCAGGGCCTCGGGCACGCGCACAGCGCCGTCCGGCTCGCGATGCGTCTCGAGCAGCGCGGCAACGGTGCGTGGGAGCGCGACTCCCGAAGCGTTCAGCGTATGCACGAAATCCGGTTTGTCACCCTGGCGGCGCACCCGGATACTCGCGCGGCGCGCCTGAAAATCCGTGAACGTGCTCGAGCTCGAAACCTCGAGCCATTGTCCGACCCCGGGCGCCCAGACCTCGAGATCGTAGGTCTTGGCGCTCGAAAACCCCACGTCTCCCGCGGCGAGCAGCACCACGCGATACGGCAGCTCCAGCCGGCGGAGAACGTCCTCCGCATGTCCAGTCATACGTTCGTGCTCAGCCGGCGAATCTGCCGGACGACAGAAGCGCACGAGCTCAACCTTGTCGAACTGATGCACGCGCAGCAACCCCCGGGTGTCCTTGCCGGCGGCGCCCGCCTCACGCCGGAAACAGGGAGTGTACGCGGTGTAGGCGATCGGCAGCGCCTGCGCGTCGAGGATCTCGTCGCGATGCAGGTTCGTGACCGGTACCTCGGCCGTCGGGATGAGGAACAGGTCGTCACTCGACACCACGTATGCCTCGTCTCCGAACTTCGGGAGCTGGCCGGTGCCCTCCATGGAGCTGCGCCGCACGAGTACCGGCGGCTCGATCTCGACGTAGCCGTGCTCCCGCGTGTGCAGGTCGAGCATGAAGTTGATCAAGCTGCGGCACAACCGCGCGCCCGCGCCCCGAAACACGATGAACCCGGATCCCGAAAGCTTCGCCCCCTGGGCGAAGTCGACCAGCCCGAGCTGCTCGGCGATCTCCCAGTGGGGCGGTCCCCCCGCCGGCCGGGGCTCACCCCAGCTGCGCACGATCGCGTTGTGACTGGCATCGCCATCCGGCAGCTCGGGCAACGGGAGATTGGGAATGAAGAGCGCCTTGCCCTGCAGCACGGCCTCGACGTCCCGCAGCTCGGCTTCGCGTTCCGTGATCAACGACGTGTGCTCTCGGCGTTGCTGCACGATCTCGGGCGGGAGCTTCCCCTGCTCCTTGACCAACCGGGCGTCGTCACGCGCGGCCGTATTGCGCGCGGCCTTGAGCGTGTCGAGCTCGCTCACGATTGCTCGTCGCCGGCTGTCGAGGGCTTCGATTTCGTCCAACAGCTTCAGCACCGACGGGTCCTGGCGGCGCGCAAGCGCCGTCCGCACCTGCTCGGGTGCGGCCCGCAACAGCTTGAGATCGATCACGGAGCTATTCGGTGGGGAGGCTGTTCGCTACCAGGCTGCGGTAACCGCAATTCTGGTCCGCAAGCACCCGAAACCGCACCGAGCGAGCCACGGCATCGAAGGCGATCGGCTGCAGCTTGGCGTAGAGCGGGTACACCGTCCCGTCCGGACACGTTTCGGCCTTCGAGCGGGCGAGCAGGACGGTTTGGAGCGAGAGCAGCGCCGGCTTGTCGGTGACGTATCCGTCCGTCGGAGCCTGCGAGGTGTTCTCGAACGTCGCGTTGGACGTTTGAAACCCGGGCGCCAGCACCGAATCGACGATGGCGTATTTCGGAAGCGCACCCGTCGGATAGAACGCGGGGCGATTCAGCGAATCGTAGTTGAAG
>DATIWU010000110.1:0-10749 GCA_035519195.1 Gemmatimonadales bacterium | reverse complement strand
TGGCGCGGCCATCTGCCCAGACGGCGGGCCCCCCCCGCCATCCGCGCCACCGTCTCCCCCACCCCCAGTCGACTGGAAGCTCGGCCCCGTCCCCCCACCCGTCAGCCGGAGCGCCACCACGGTCAGTAAGGCGCCGAGCGCCGCGCCCGCGACCCCCCAGGGCAGCCCGGCCTTCCAGCCTGTCGTTGCCGGTCCAGCCTGGGGTCCCACCGGAGCGCCGCATTTGTGGCAGAATTTTGCCGTGGAAGAAAGGGTTGCGCCGCACGCGTGGCAGTTCATATCGCGAGCAATGTAACGCGTTCGTTCTCCGTCCGTTGCCACTGGTTCCCATTATCGCGCGGCGGTAGGTTTGACCGCGCATATCTCACCTACGAACCAGTCAATGCGGAGGTTAGGGCATGGGGAAGGGCGATCTTCGGTCCAAGCGCGGCAAGATCTATCGCGGCACGTACGGAAATACCCGCCGTCGCAAGAAGAAGCGGGCGAAGGGCGCGAAACAGCAGGAAGAAACACGGGAGCCGCGCCGCCCGTAGGGAGGGGTGCTCTTGCACTCTGCCAGACTACTCCTAAGTTAGCCCCGCGCCCCGCAGAGCCGGTCCCACACCGGACAGCATAACCTATTGCGACACTTTGCTTTAACCGGAAGCAGCCTGACACCCGCAGGCTGCAAGGGGAGGAGCGGACGTGCGCTTGCTGGGTGGCGGTTTACCTGTCTCGGCGTTGCCGAGTCGCAAAAGCCTGCTCCGATCGCTCTACGTCGGGCGGCTGTGCGTGGCGGTAGCGCTCTACCTCGGCGCGGCGCTCAAGTTCAGCGCGGCGGGGCCGCAAGACGTTCTCCTCACCTCGCTCCTGCTCGTCGCCACAATTGGCGTCGACCTCGCGTCCTACTGGCACACGCATCTTCGTAACCGTCCCGCCGGACGCTCGTTCCTGTATTGTCAAACGCTGTTCGATCTCGCGCTGGTCACGACCGTTGTCCACATCACGGGCGGACCGCAGAGCGATTTCACGTCCCTCTACGTCCCGCTCATCGCGATCACCGCGGTCCTGATGCCGCCGCCGAGCACGGCGTTGCTCACCATGCTCATGGGCATCGTCTACTTCGCCGACGTGTTCTTCGGCCATCACACGCCGATGTCCGCGAACGTGGCGATTCAGCTCGCGGTATTCGCGATCGTCGCCGCGGTGATCGCGTTTGTCGCGAGCCGTGTGTCGGTGATGGGCGCCGAGCGGGAAGCGCTGGCGGGCGAGCTGCGCCAGGTTCGTCTCGAGGCGGCGGACGTGCTGCGGAACATCCCCACCGGGGTCGTGACCGTGGACGGGGCGGGGCAGCTCCTGTACTGCAACCCGGCCGCCGAGGAGATCCTGGGGTTCCGTGAGCGGGACTGGCGGGCGCGCCCCATCATGCCCGAATTCGCGCGGATCGCGCCCGAGTTCTGGGCGGCGATCACCGCGAGCGCGCGGCGCGGCGTGCGCGCCATGCGCGTGGAGGCGATGGTGCGCCGGCCCGACCGCACGTTTCCCATCGGCGTGACGACGACGACCATCGAGGACCGAGAGCCCACGGGGACGCCGCGCGTGACCGCAATTTTCACCGACATCTCCGATTCGAAGCGGTTGCAGGAGCTGCATCTCCGCGCCGAGCGGCTGGAAGCCGTGGCGGAACTGTCGTCGTCGCTCGCCCACGAGATCAAGAATCCGCTGGCATCCATCCGGTCGTCCGTCGAGCAGCTGTCACGCGGCAAGCGTGCCAACCCCGACGACAAGTTCCTGGGCGGACTCATCGTCCGCGAGAGCGATCGCTTGTCGCGGCTGTTGACGGAGTTTCTCGATTTCTCCCGCGTGCGGGTGACCGAGTGCCGGCCGGTGGACCTCCATGCAGTGGCCGCGGCGGCCATTCGGGTCGTGCGCCAGCATCCGGACTGCCCCGACGATGCGAGCATCGTGCTCGAGGGAGAGCGGATCAGGATGGAAGGCGACGAGGATCTGCTGCACCGCGTTGTCTCGAATCTCGTGCTCAACGCCGTGCAGGCCTCGGGGAAAAACGCGCGCATCGTCGTCCGCACCGGCCGGCCGGCCGCGCGCGAGCTCCCCGCCGGCTCGGGGCTCGAGAACCCGGTTTCGCTCCGCGTGAGCGACAATGGTCCCGGCATACCGGATGCCGTGCGCCTGCGGCTGTTCGAGCCGTTCGTGACCGGACGAACGGGCGGCACCGGACTGGGGCTCGCCATCGTGCAGCGCGCGGTGGAAGCGCACCGCGGGCTCGTGCTGGTCGAGACCGCGGCAGGCCGGGGCACGACCTTTGTGGTCCACTTTCCCGCCGCGCGGCGGAAAGAGGAAGCGGCATGAGCGTGCAACCCTCGATACTGATCGTCGACGACGAGCAGGGGATCCTCGACACGCTGCGGATCCTGCTCAAGAACGAAGGCTTCGATGTGACCACCGCCCAGGGTGGGAAGGCGGGGATGGAGCAGCTCAAGGCGTCCGCGCCCGACCTGGTGCTCACGGATATCAAGATGCCGGGGGTCACCGGGCTCGAGATTCTCGCGGCGGTGAAGGATCAGGACCCCGAGACGCCCGTCATTCTCATGACCGCCCAGGCGTCGCTGCAGAGCGCGATACAGGCGGTCAATGAAGGCGCGTTCCATTATGTCCAGAAGCCGTTCTCGAACGACGAAATCGTGGCCCTGTGCCGGCGGGCCGCGGAGGTCCGGCAGCTCAAGGCGGAAAACAAGCAGCTCAAACAGGAGATCAGGAAGCACGAAGGTGGCGGGATCACGAAGCCGCTGGGCAAGTCGCGGCTGTTCCAGGACGTGTTGCGTCTCGCCGAGCAGGTGGCCCCGACCGACAGCACGGTGCTGATTCAGGGAGAGTCCGGAACCGGTAAGGAGGTCATCGCGCGCTACCTGCACGATCTCTCGAATCGCAGAGAAGGACCGTTTCTGTCGATCAACTGCGGCGCCCTGCCGGAGAGCCTGCTCGAATCGGAGTTGTTCGGGCACGTGAAAGGCTCGTTTACGGGGGCGGTGCGCGACAAGCAGGGACTGTTCGCCGCCGCGCGGAGCGGAACGTTCTTCCTGGACGAGATCGGTGAAATGTCTCCGGCCACCCAGGTGAAGCTGTTGCGCGTGCTGCAGGAACGGGAAGCGATCCCCGTCGGCGGCACCGAGGCGATTCCGGTGGACGTGCGCGTGGTCGCGGCCACGAATCGCGATCTCGAAGACGACACGAAGCGCGGCCGATTCCGTAGCGACCTCTTTTATCGGCTCAACGTCATCGCGATTCACCTCCCCCCACTCAGGGAACGGCGCGAGGATATCGAGCTCTTCGTGCACGCATTTCTCGAGCGGATCGCCCGGGAGCGCGGCGAGACGCCGAAACGCCTCGCCGCCGAGGCGCTCGAAGCCATCATGCGATACGAGTGGCCGGGCAACGTGCGCGAATTGGAGAACGCCCTCGAACGCGCCGTCGTCGTGAGCAAGGGCGAGGTGCTCGGGGTGGACGACATCCCGGTGCGCATCAGTGAGAAACGCGCTGAGCCGCTCGTCTCCGAACGGCCCCATGTGAATCCTACGCTCGACGTGATCGAGCAGGCGTACATCACGTGGGTCCTGCAGAGCGAGGGCGGTAACAAGACGCGGGCGGCCGAGGTGCTGGGAATCGACCCGTCGACGCTGTACCGGAAGCTCAGCCGCTATGGCGGCGATGCCGTCGAGTGAGCTCCAGGCGGGCGATCAGGTAGGTGCGGCCACCCTCGAGCGTATGGCCGCCGCGCCGCGCTTCAATCGCTGGATGTTCGAACGCCTCTCCCCCTGGATCGGCACACGGATTCTCGAAATCGGCGCGGGGATCGGGAACCTGTCGGTCTTCTTCGCCGATCGCGAGCGCGTGGTGCTCACGGATACGGAGCCGTACTACCTCGCGCGGCTGCGCGACCGCTTCAAAGAGGCGCGGCAGGTCCGGGTCGCCGAGCTCAGGCTGCCGGGCGTGAACCCCACGATCGTGGCGGAGCGGCTCGATACCGTCGTGTGCCTGAACGTGCTCGAGCACATCGAGGATGACCTGGGTTCACTGCGCGCCATGCGCGCGCTGCTCGCGCCCGGTGGGAAACTCGTGCTGCTCGTCCCCGCCCTGCGCGCGCTGTACGGCACCCTGGACGAGAGTCTCGGGCATTTTCGCCGCTACGGCACGGGCGAGCTCGCATCGAAAATCGGCGCCGCCGGGTTCCGGCTTTCGCGCATGGAGTACTTCAATCTGGGCGGAGTGCCGGGCTGGTGGTTCACGGGGCGCGTGCTGCGCCGCCGGCTCATCCCCTCGGCCGCGCTCGGCTGGTACGACGCGCTCGTTCCGCTGTTCCGCCTCGAACGGCTGCTGCCGTGGCGCATCGGGCAGTCGCTCATCGCGATCGGCGAGGTCCCGGCGTGACACTCAAAGCGGCCAATCCTCTCGTGTTGTCGGTCATCGTTCCCGCGTACAACGAGGCCCCGACCATCGAAGCGGCGCTGTGCCGTCTTCGCACGGTGCCGCTCGAGCTCGAGGTCATCGCGGTCAACGACGCGTCCACGGACACGACTGGCACCCTGCTCGATGAGTTCGCGAAGTCGGGCCTGGTCGATCGCGTGATCCACCAGCCCGAGAACAGAGGGAAGGGCGCGGCGCTGCGACGTGGTATCGAGGTCGCGACGGGCCACGTGGTGGTCGCCCAGGACGCGGACCTCGAATACGATCCCGCCGATCTCCCCCGGCTGCTCGAGCCGATTCGCGACGGCCGCGCCGACGCGGTGTTCGGCTCGCGATTCCAGGGCGGCCCGCATCGTGTGCTGTACTTCTGGCACCTGGTCGGCAACCGGTTTCTCACGCTCCTGTCGAACATGCTCACCAACGTGAACCTCACCGACATGGAGACTTGCTACAAGCTGGTGCGATCCGATCTGATCAAGCGCCTGCCGCTCACGTCGAACCGGTTCGGGTTCGAGGTCGAGCTCACGGCGCGCTTGGCCCAGGCGGGTGCGCGCATCTGGGAGATTCCCATCTCCTACAGCGGCCGAACGTACGCGGAAGGCAAGAAGATCACGTGGCGGGACGGATTCGCGGCCCTGTTCCACATTCTGCGGTACAACCTGCTGCCACCGCGAGGGTCGTGGCGGCAACGCTGACACCGCTCCGCGTGCCGCGTGGAGCCCGTTCGAGCATCTACGTTGCCACGATCATTCTCGTCGCCGGGGCGGCGACGCTGAATCGCGACCTGGTCGGCGTGTTCTACGACGACGGCATCTACGCGAGCCTGGCCTGGGCGATGGGTCACGGGCACGGCTACACCAACCCGAACCTTCCCGGCATGCCCCGCGCCGTGCATTTCCCGCCGCTCTATCCCTGGTTGCTCGCGCCCTGCTTCGCCCTGCTGGGCGTTTCCGCCGCCGCGCTCGCCGGGAAGATGCTGAACGTGCTCTGCTTCGCGCTGGCTGCCGGTCTCATCGCGCATCACGCCGCGCGCATGCGGCTCATCGCCGCTGCGTCTCGGCCGGTGCTGGCGGCGGCCGTCGTGACTGGAGCGGCGCTCGCTATTCCGTGCCTGACCCTCGTCGCGGTGCTCATGTCGGAGCCGGTGTTCTCGCTGTTTGTCGTCGTGGCGATCATGCTGGCGGATCGGCCACCGGCGCAGCTCCGCCGCGAGCATGCCGCGCTCGTGTCCGGAACCGCCGCCGCGCTCGCATTTCTCGTGCGTTCGATTGGCATCGCCGCCGGCATCGGCGTCCTGGTGCACTTGTTCGCGACCGCGCGCGCAGGGCAGGGATCCCGCGCGGCCTGGAGGCTGGTGGGGCTCGCCGCGGTCCCGATTGTCGTGGCGCTGGTGAGCTGGGCGACGTGGGTGGCGCGGCACGCACACGAAATCGATCCGCTGCTCGCGGCCGACTATGGCTCGTATTTCTCGTTTCTTCAGGGGATGGGAGCGGCCACGCTGGGCGCGTCGCTTGCCGACCTGCCCCGCCCGCTCGCCGTCCTGACGCTGGGCTGGATCCCGAGTCGTCTCGCGTATTTCCTTCTGGGCATTCCCGCGCTGGCGATCGGATTCGTGGGGATTGCCGGATGGACCAGACGCACGGCGGCCGGCGTGATGCTGATCGCGTACCTGCTCATCCTGGCGTGCTGGCCTGTATCACCGGACCGGTTTCTGTGGGCGGTGCTGCCATGGCTCGCCCTCGCGTGGGCCGCGGGCGCGGCACGGTTGAGCGGGAACCGGCTGCTTCGCGTGCCCGTGCTGGCGCTCGGTCTCGTCCTGGCGCTCGGGTACGCGCGATATGAAGTGCGGGGGATCGCGGGCCGGTGGTGGAGTCTCGAGTCGCATCGCACGACCGTCAGGTTCGAGGCGCTGCTCCCCTCCCTCGATTCGCTGCCCGAGAATGCGATCGTGGCGACGGACCACGATCCGCTCGTGTGGCTCTACACGCGGCGGCTCGCCGTTCCGTTCACCCTGTACGCGTTTCACGGTCGCACCGTCCTCGAGCCTCCAGCGAGCGTCCAGCGCGCCTACCTGGAGCGTCAAGGCGTGACACACGTGCTCATGACCGGAGACGAGGTCCACGGGAGTGAGCTGGGCCGGCTGCGGGCGGCCTATCCGGGCTGGCTCAGGGTCGTGCGCTCGTGGTCGTCGAACGACGTGCTGTTCGAGGTGGCTCGTGCTGAGCACTGAGCGCGCAATGGCGGCGCCGGCGTCTCGCGCGCTGCCGCTCTGGAACCTGCGGCGCGTCGCCGCGGTCGTCGCGGCGTGCGCCATCGTGATCTATCTGGGCGCACTGTGGAACCGTTGGGCGTTCGACGATCTCCTGTTCGTTGCGGGAAGCGATCTCGTGCACTCCCCGAGCGGCATGTGGCGCGCGTTTCTCAGTCCGTACCTGCCCCCCCAGCTCGGCGGCTATCTCTACCGCCCGCTCGTCATCGCGAGCTACGCGGCCGATTGGCGGATCGATGGGACCGTCTGGTTCCACGCGGTGAACATCCTCTGGCACGCCGGGTGCGCGGTGCTCGTCGCCACGCTCGCCTACCGCTGGATGGATGCCCGCGCGGCCCTGTTCGCCGGCATCTGCTTCGCCGTTCATCCGGTGCACGTGGAGGCCGTCGCGAACGTGGTGGGGCGCGCCGAGCTGATGGCCACCGCCTTCTCGCTCGTGGCCGTGTACGCGGCGCTCGAGCGCCAGAGCGTGTTGTGGTGCACGCTCGCCTGGGGCTTGGGGCTGCTCTCGAAGGAAAATGCCGCGGTCGCTCCGCTGCTCGTCGTGACCGCATGGGCACTCGGCTTCCGCAGGCCAGGTGCGCGGCAGATGGCCTTCCAGCTCGGTGCCTGGGCCGTGTTGGGCGCGGGCTATCTCGCGCTACGGCGTTACGTGCTCGCACCGTATGGCGAGACGATCATCCTCGCACCCGTATTCGTCGGCGAAACGTGGGCGCACGCGAAACTGACTGCGGTCGCGTCCATCGCCGACGTGGCGCGGCTGCTCGTGCTCCCGGCCAAGCTTCGAGCCGACTACTCGCCCAACGAACGGACGATCGTCACGACGGCGTTCGACGCGCGCTTTCTCCTGGGCGCGTTGTGCGCGCTCCTGTGGCTCGCGCTCCTGGTGCTTGCGCTCAGACGGCGGCGCCGCATCGAAGCACTTGGGCTCATCTGGATCGCGCTGGCGTACGCGCCCGTCTCGAACATCGTCCTCCCCGTTGGCGTGCTCATTGCGGAGCGCACCCTGTATCTGCCGTCGGTGGGTCTCGCACTCGCGGCCGCCGCCGTGACGCAACGCTGGTCAAGCCGCACCACGTCGACGCTGCTCGCCTTCATCGCCGTGGCGGGCGGAATCCGCACCGCGCTCCGCGTGCCCGTTTGGCGGAGCGATCTCACGGCGACACTCAGTGTGCTCGAGGATTCGCCCAAATCGTACGTCGGCCCGCTGATCGTGAGCGCCCGGTATCTCGAGCAACACCGGGATTCGGACGCGTTGCGGAGCGCCGAAATCGCCGCGCGGATTTTCCCACGCGAGGCGCGGCCGTACTTCATTGGCGCGCATGCCGCATTCAATCTCAACCAGCTCCACCTGGCCGATTCGCTGCTCGGGCGCGCGGACCGGTTTTGCAATCCGTGCCGGGGATACTATGACGCTCAGGCGCTCATGGCAGAACGCCTGGGGGAACCAAGCGCGGCGCGGTATCTCACGACTCATGCGCGGAGGCTCGATCGGTGAAGCGTCTGTACGGGGTGGTGGCCTGTTGCGCCGTGGTCGTCTATCTCGGAGCGCTCGCGAATCGGTGGGCGTGGGATGACGTGCCGATCATCTTTTACAACCCGCTGGTGCACGCTCCCGACGCGGTGTGGCGGGCGTTCCTGTCGCCCTACTGGCCCGCGCAGATGGGGGGCGCGATGTACCGGCCCCTGCCGATCGCGACATATGCGATCGACTGGCACGTCGGGTCGGTCGTCTGGTTTCACGCGCTCAATCTGGTGTGGCATGCGGCCGCGAGCGTCGCCATCGCGGCGATCGCGTTCCGGCTCGCGGGCGAGCGGGCCGCCTGGGTCGCGGGGCTCCTCTTTGCCGTGCACCCCGTGCACGTGGAGGCGGTCGCGAATATCGTGGGGCGTTCGGAGATGATGGCGGCCCTGTTTGCCATGCTCGCGGTGTATGCGGCGCTGATCGTCGACTCGCCGCTCGCGAGCCTCGCGGCGCTTGCCGGCGGGCTTGCGAGCAAAGAGAACGCCGCTGTGGTACCGGGACTGATCGTGTGGGGATGGATCATCGGTCTCTACCGTCCGTCCGGGCGTCGCATGGCGCTCTATGCCGCGGGTTGGGTCGCGGTCGCGCTCGTGTACGGGGCCGTCCGGTGGACTGTGTTGCACGAGTTCGCGCGCATCACGAACATGGCGGCAGTGTTCATCGGAGCGAGCCCGATCGATGTCAAGCTCACCGCGACGGCCGAGCTGGCGGATTTCGCGCGGCTGCTCGTATTCCCGCTGACGCTGCGGGTGGACTACTCCCCCGCGGAGCGCACACTGGTCACGTCGGTACTCGATCCGCGATTTCTCGCGGGTCTTGCCTGTCTCGTCGCGTGGGCGCTGCTGACCTGGTTCACCTGGCGGCATGGGCGAACGGTCGAGGCGTTCGGACTCGGCTGGATCGGGATCGCGTTGTCGCCAGTCGCGAACCTGATCTTTCCCGCCGGAGTGCTGGTGGCGGAGCGGACCCTGTATCTCCCGTCCGCGGGCCTCGCGCTGGTCCTGGGGGCCTGGCTCCCGAGAGCGACCCCCGCACACTGGCGGACTCTCGTCGCGGTGCTGGTGGTGCTGGGCGGGGCACGAACGGCGTTGCGGGTTCCCGTCTGGCGTGACGACCACGCCGTTGTCCTGAGTGAGTTCGAGGATTCACCGCACTCGTTCGATGGCCCCGCGCGCATGGTCACCATTTACTTGAATGCGCACCAGCCCACGAAGGCGGTGGAGGCGTACCGCACGGCTGTGGCGATTTTCGATCGGCTGCCATGGCTCTTCATGTGGGGCGCGGACGCGGGTTTGACCGCCGGGCACGAGGGGCTCGCCGACAGCGCCTTCGCGCGGCTCGAGCAGCTCTGCAACGGCTGCGACTACTATTACGCGTTCGAGGCCAATGCCGCGCGGGCGCGGGGCGATAGTGGGGTGGCTCGGCAGATCCTCGCTCGGCGGCCGGCGACTGTTGCAAAATGAGATCTCGGATCCGTCTTGCGAGGGGCCGAAGCGCATTGCAATTCGCGGGATTGGCGGCTGACCAGAAACCCTGGTAACGCCAACTTTAAGTAACGTAAGTTACTGTATGAACTGCGTTTAGGCGGTTATCGTCTGATTTCGGCATGGTGCTTGCCTTCCCCCCCATTGGTCGTTTTCTCTGCACCAGTCACATGGCCTCAACAGGGGGTACCGGAGATGAATCGCAAGGGTTTCACGCTGATTGAGCTTCTGATCGTGGTGGTCATCATCGGCATTCTTGCCGCCATCGCGATTCCGAAGTTCGCCAACACGAAGGAAAAGGCGTACATCGCCTCGATGAAGTCGGACCTTCGGAACCTGGTCACCGCTGAAGAGGCGTATTTCGCCGACTCGGTGAAGTATTCGACCACGGTTTCGTGTACCAATCCGCCCACGGCTGGTACGGTCGCGTTCTGCGCGACGACCGGCAACACGCTCGGGACCCCGACGGTTGGTACGGGCACCCAGGCGGGCTGGACGGCGAGCATCACGAACATCAATACCACGAAGAGCTGCGGGATCTACGTTGGTGCCGTGACGCCTGCGGCTCCCGCCCAGACCACTGACCCGGAAGGCGCGCCGGTTTGCCGGTAAGCTTCCTCTCGATCGTAGTCCACTGGCGGCGGGCGAAGATGCCCGCCGCTTGTGTTTCAAGCCGGGACGCGCATTCTGCAACTATCTAGAAAAATGCCCTGCGCGGCCACCTGACCATCCCTGCATGCCAACTGCAAGTCCTTACGTTGGCGTGGGTTGGTACACATTGGAACAAAGGCACGTCGGTTGCCAAATCCGAGGGGCCAATAGGGGCCGTCAACTCCGCTGCTCGCTCCTTTCCTTGGAGGACGTTTATGTTCAATCGACGCGGCTTTACGCTGATTGAGCTTCTGATCGTGGTGGTCATCATCGGCATTCTCGCCGCCATCGCGATTCCGAAGTTCGCCAACACGAAGGAAAAGGCGTACATCGCCTCGATGAAGTCGGACCTTCGGAAC
>DATIWU010000109.1:0-3203 GCA_035519195.1 Gemmatimonadales bacterium | reverse complement strand
CAGTGTGACCGCCGCGGGAATGCACAGCTGCGGTCTCGATCTCTCCCATGCTCCCTATTGCTGGGGGTACAACGCTTTTGGTCAACTGGGTGACGGTACACAAACCGACCGCCCGAACGCGACGCCCGTGCCGGGCGGGTTGAGCTTCAACACGATCACGGCCGGACCAACCCACACGTGCGCGCTGACAGCGGCGGGAGCGGCCTACTGCTGGGGCTACAACCTCACGGGTCAGCTGGGTGACGGGACGACTGTTCCGAGGTTCGCCCCCACGGTGGTCGAGCCCTGACGTCCCCTCGGGTGTTTCGCGGCGGCAATGCGCCGCTCGAGGAACCGCTGTTCGTCCGCGTTGCGCGCCAGCCCGAGCGCCTGCTCGAAGGCGCGCTGCGCCTCCCCACTCCGCCCCAGGCGTAATTCGAATTCCGCCAGCGCGGTGAAGTAGAACGGATACTTGAAGAGCCGCTCGCGGCCCTCGATGGCGGCGATCGCCTGGAGGCCGCGCGCCGCACCGTCACGCTCGCCGATGGCGACGGCCCGGTTCAGGGCGACGACCGGAGACGGCTGCACCTCGAGGAGGGTCTCGTAGAGCGCGACGATTCGACCCCAATCGGTCTCCGCCGCGCTGGGTGCAGCAGCGTGCACGGCCGCGATCGCCGCCTCCAGGTGATACGTGGTCAGCTCGCTGCCCGACGCGGAGCGCTCGAGCAGCGTGCGGCCGAGCGCGATCATGCTCCGATCCCAGCGCGACCGATCCTGGTCGACCAGGAGCAGCAGATTTCCCGACGCGTCGGTCCGGCCCGGAAGGCGAGCCGACAGAAACTGGAACAGGGCCGCGAGGGCATGCGTCGCGGGCGTGCCCGTGAGCGGGTTCTCGAGCAGCAGCGAGAGCAACCGCACCGCCTCTTCGCATAACTCGCCCCGCACCGCCGACGCACGCGATGCGCCGTGGTAGCCCTCATTGAACAGCAGATAGAGCGCGCGCAAGACGCCGGGAAGCCGCGCGGCAACGTCGCCCTTTCCCTCGATATCGAAGAGATCGCGCGTGCGCGCGAGCGCCTGCTTGGCGCGCGCGAGACGCTTTCCCATCGCCGGACCGTTCTTGAGAAACGCCGCGGCGGTCTCGTCGATGCTGAAGCCGCACAACAAATGCAGCACCAGCGCCACCTGCGTCTCGAGCGGCAGCGCCGGATGGACGCACGAAAACATCATCCGCAGCTGCACGTCGCGGATGCCCGCCACGTCGAACACATCGTCCACCGTGGGAGCGAGGGTCCACTCGGATTCGACGAACCGCCCGAGCTCGGGCGCGAATTTGCGCGCCGTGCCTTCGCGCCGCAGCACGTCGATCGCACGGTGCTTGGCCGTCTGTAACAGCCATGCGGATGGATTCTTCGGTACGCCGTGGAACTTCCACGTCTCGAGCGCCTGGCAGAAGGCGTCCTGTACGACGTCTTCCGCCAGGGCGAGGTTGTGAATCCCGAACAGCCGGGTGAGGATCGCCACGAGGCGGCCGGCCTCGTGCCGGAACAGATGCTCCTCGAATTCCACCTACATCTGCCTCACGGGCCGGACTTCCACCGAGCCGCCGGCCTCGAAGATCGGGCATCCCAGGGCGACCCTTGCCGCCTCGTCCAGATCACGCGCCTCGATCAACGAATAGCCGCCGATCACATCCTTCGTTTCCATGTACGGCCCATCGGTGATGGTTTTCTTGCTGCCCACCACCCTGCCCTCGTCTTCGAGCGGCTGGCCCAGGTTCTTCAGCTTGCCGTTATCGGAAAGCTGCTTGAACCACGCCTGCCATTTCTTCATGCTCTGCTGCGCCTGTTCGGGCGAACCCGTTGTCGCACGCCGGTTCTCTTGCGTGTTGCGATACAACAGCACGTACTCACTCATGGTGTCCTCCGGTATTGGGTGTTGGTCTGGTCCGTCCATTCGATACCATGAGCGTTTGAGCCAGCTTCAATCGGACATTTCTACTGCTTCGCCTTGCACGTGGTGGAAATCATCTCGATCTTGCTGACCTTCAGGTGGCGCTCGCCGGCTTCGTGCTCGGCCTGCTCGTGCTCCTTGTCTTCCTCGACCCACGTTCCCGTCACCTTGATCTCATGCCCCACGTGGTTCTTCAGCGCTCCGCCGGACAGCTCCACCTCGCCTGAGCTCGTGTACAGCTCGAAATCGCCGTCCTTTTCCTGGTGCACGCAGCCCGTCACCGTGGCGGCGCCCTTCCCTCCCGCCTGGCCGTATGCGGGAGTCGACATCGCGGTGACGGTGAGACTGGCAAGGACGAGCACGATGATCTTCATGTGTATCCTCCTCGCGACGGAAGTCGCGAGCGCAGGGTGGGTCCACGAACCGGCATTTCATGGCATCCTGACGCAGGCGCGACAGGGTGTCAAGCGATCCTGTGGATTGCGGAGTGAAACTTCTTGACACGTCGAATCCGCAATCCACGGAATCCGCGTTCGAACTAGCGGCAGACCGGAGCGCCCTCGGGGTCGGTCGTCTGGGCGGGAGCCGCGGGTGTGACCGCGCCGATGTAAATCGCGCAGCTCTTGGTCGTGTTGACGTTCGTGATGCTGGCGGTCCATCCCGCCTGGGTCCCTGTCCCGACGGTCGGAGCGGCCAGCGTGTTGCCCGTCGTCGCGCACCAGTCGACGGTCCCCGCCACGGGCGGATTGGCACACGACACGTTGGTGCTGTATTGCACCGAATCCGCGAAATACGCTTCCTCCGCCGTCACGAGGTTCCGCAAGTCCGACTTCATGGAGGCGATGTACGCCTTTTCCTTCGTGTTCGCGAACTTGGGGATGGCAATGGCCGCCAGGATGCCGATGATCACGACGACGATCAACAGCTCGATCAGAGTGAATCCACGCCGATTCATACCGTTCTCCTCCGTTTGAAACAGTCGATGAGAGGTGATGACGGCCGGCGGTCAGGCCGGGGCAAGCGACATGCCGAGCGCGGCGTCTCGCGTGAACTCCAGCGGGCGCAATTATTTGTCGGGCGGTTTCATTTGGTGCGGCGTTCACTCGGCAACGGGAGTACTGCGTTGCTACGGTGTTTTGCGGAGCGATGACGCAGTTAGCCGTTGCGGGCGAGTCGTCATTGGAGTGTCACAGGTCGTCAACGGCAGTGGCGAGGATCTAAAAACCAAAACCCGGGGCCAAAGGCTCCCCGGGTTGGTTGACCGGACGCGA
>DATIWU010000108.1:0-23229 GCA_035519195.1 Gemmatimonadales bacterium | reverse complement strand
GCCTCCGACCGAACCCGAAACGACGAACGGCCCGTCCGGGGGACGGGCCGTTCGTACGTCGGAGAGCGGGCGACCGGATTCGAACCGGCGACGTCCAGCTTGGGAAGCTGGCATTCTACCCCTGAATTACGCCCGCGAATTTACTGCTGCTACACTTACCGAGTCGGGCCGCTGTCTACGCCCGTGGTGTCAACGGTGGTGCCAAAGCCACGACCACGCAAGGCCCGTAGCCGATCCCCCAACTTAGCGGCGTGCTGCTCCACCCGGTATTCCACCTGCTCCGACCGGTGCCGGATCGCGCCCAAGTGGCTATAGACGCGCTCCACCATGTCCATCGAGCCGTGTCCCATCTCTCGCGCGACGGTATAGACGCTCACCGGCGCTCCGTGGTCGAGCGTTTGAATGCGGGCCGCGCAGTACGTATGCCGGAATCGCTTGGAGCGAATCTCGCCGGCCTTCCACCCAGCACGTACCGCTACCGCATCGAGCAGCTTGCCGTTCTGCAAGGTACCTCTCGAGAATGGCGCGAAGTTGGGGCCAGAGCGGAACCACCCGGTGCGACGTCCGGGTCTTGAGCCGGCGCCATTCGTTGGGACGGAACGTCATGATGCCCCGATCGAGCGACACGTCCGCAAGCTCGAGCCCTAGCGCCTCCGATTCCCTGCCTCCGGTGAGCAGGAACGTCGCTACGAGCTCGTAGGCGAACGGGAGCGCACTGGTACAGATTCGACAACGCGTTCAAATGATGCCGCACGGTGCCTCCGGCAAGGCCGCGCCGCGTGAGCGCCGCGGCCCATTCCCGCACCGCTTGTACGTCGATGTCCCGTAGGACGGCAGAGGGCAACTTGGTGTTACGGATTGGTGGCCGCACGTACCGCTGTCCGCACCCGGGCGCTCATCGGGTCGAACTCACCGATCCAACGTACCGCGATCTTCCCCGTGCGGTCGATCAGGAACGTCTCTGGTACGCCGACCGTCCTGAACGTCCGGGCCACACGCTGCTCGGGGTCGCGGGCAACGGTGAATTGGATGCCGTACCTCCTCATGTACTCGCGCACGTTTCCATCGGAGCCCGCCCCGTCCACGCTCACCGCGACCACCGTGAGACCGCTGTCGGCGAACGCTGCGTACAACCGCTGCAGGGCCGGCATCTCCGTGCGGCACGGCACGCACCACGTCGCCCACACGTCCAGCAGCACCGCGCGCCCGTGAAAACCCGCGAGGGTGACGGTATCGCCCCCCATGGTCCGCGCGCTGTACGGCGGCGCCGCGTCACCGACCTGAAGCGGACGGAACTCACCGCGGCCGCCGCAGCCGACAGCCGCCACGACCACCAACCACCGGCCCAGTCTCAGGCGCTCTCCCTAGCCTCAGCTGATCCGACCGCGGCGCACGACCACGTGCGCGTCGCCGATCGGGTCGTGGCCCATGGGCAGGTTCTTGGGGCGAGCGGCTTTCTTCCGCCGTTCGGCCTCCTGCGCGGAGGCGCTCTGCTCGGACCAGGCGACCGTAATCGTCGTGTCCGCGAGGCCCAGGACCGGGAATTGTGCCGCGAGGCCGGGGTCGCTGGCGCGCGCGCTGGGCCCAAACGAGGCTCCCCCGTCGCGCGACACCCGAATGACCACCTGCGGCAGGTCCCGGGTCCCGTCGTCCCAGACGACCACGACCTCGCCGCGCCCGCTCACCGCCATCTGGACGTGCGCCGGTTGCGAATACCTCGCCACGCCCAGTGGCACCGGACGATCGAAGCTCCGCCCACTATCCACCGAGTGGGTGTAGTACACGCCCGCCGCCCCCTCCTTTCCCGTCCACCACGCGACGTGGAGCCGGTTCGCGGCGTCCACTTGAATCGAGGGACCGGCGTGCGGGCATCCGTCGTACACCCAGTCGTCCGCGTGGACGCGCACGGGCTCGGACCACGTCACGCCCTGATCGTTCGAGCGCGCCACGACGATATCGCGCACGTTCCCCGGCAGCACCTGGCGCCACCCGATGAACACCGTGCCGTCGGCGGCCGATGTCAGCGCCGTGCGGCAGCAGGGACATGCTTCTCCGGTCCCAACGCGGCGGTTCGGCGACCAGGTCTGGCCTCCGTCGCTCGAGTGCGTCACGTAGGGGGCTGCCTTCCCCTCACGGTCGTCCAGCCAGGAGACATAGAGCGAACCGTCGGGCGCGGCGTAAAGGGCGTGGAAGTTGTGGCGTCGCGCGAATGCCGGCTCGTCGGTGACGCTCACCGGCGCGCTCCAGGTCCTGCCGCCATCGGTGGAGCGGGTGAACCGCAGCGCCGCCAGTGGGAATCGTTTCCACGCCACCACCTTGGGAACCACATAGAGCGCGTTGAGCGCGCCGTCCGGGCTGTAGGCGAGCTTGGGCGGGGACTCGCCATGGGCTTCGATCGCGCCGAGTGGATCGGTCAGCGTCACCGGTGTCGCGCCGCCGACCGCGACGAACAGCTCGCCTTCGGGTCCGCTGTCGGGGGCGGATACCCAGGCCAGGGCCTCGGCGCCGGTCGCCGAGACGGCGAACATCGGCGTCGTGCCGACGGCCGTGGCGCTGATCGCCCGCCCGGCGCCGTCGAATCGCACTAGGGGACCGTCCCCGCCCCGGCAGGCGAGGGTGAATGCGGTCGCCGCGGCAAGCGATGCGACCCTCACCAGCGCCACCGCACGCCTCCGGTCAACGTGCGCGGCATGCCGAGGGTCTGGGATGACGCGCTCGTCGTCGCATTGTCCGAGTACGCGACGTCGGTCACGTTGACCGCGGCGGCGTACACGTCGAGCTCGCTGGCGATGCGGAACGACGCGCTGATGTCGAGGAGCCCGAACGCGGGTTGTCGAATGGTATGGTTGACGTCGAGATACATGGAGCTGGTATAGCGTACCCCCACGTAGGTCTTCCAGCGCGATGTGACGTCCCACGTCACCCCGAGCGTGGCGAGGTGTTCCGGGATCGCCCCCAGTTGCGCGTTGATAGGATCGCCGGTCGTGGTCGCAGTGTAGTGGCTGTCGGTATAGGTGTACGCGCCGTCCACGACGAGAGATCGCACCGGCCGCACGGTGGCCACGAACTCGAGCCCCTGCGAGAGCGCATCCTGTCCGTTGGTATTGAAGTTCACCGTCGCCGGGCAATTCGACAGGTCGCTGCCGCAGATGGCGGTGACGGGGGGCGGCGCGGCCGCCGCGCTGGGCACCTTGTACGAGGTAATCAACGCCTTGGTGCTCGCCTCGAACCACGTCACGCCGAGCCCGACCATGCGCGCCTGGAAGTCCAGGCCGACTTCGCCGCCGGTCAACGTGGATGGGGACAGGTTGGGGTTCGCGATCGTAATGGACGTGGTCGACGAGAACGAGCGGTACAAGTTGTTGAGCCCCGGCGCTCGGAATGACCGGTAGACCGCGCCACGCAAGGCCACGTGCTGGGTGACGGCGTAGCGCGCCGACAAGCTGGGATCGAACGCACTCCAGTGTGCATCCGCGATGGCTCCCCCGGCGGTCGGCCCCGGCACCCCTGCCGCGTACTTGGTCATCTCGGCAACGCCGTTCTGGTTCGCCCAGTAGTCATAGCGGACGCTCACGGTGGTCTCGAGCCGGGCGATCGGCGCGAGTCGGACCTGGGTAAAGACGCCGACGAACTGCTGGCGACCGCCGCCGAAGTTGATCCGGTTGATCGAGGCCGACGAGGCATCGGTCGTCGTCGGCTTGTTGTACGTCCAAGCCGAGTCCTGCCCGCTCACCAGCCGGTAGTCCACGCCCGCCTGGACACTTCCGAGCCAGCCTCCCAGCTCGCGGGAGGACAGGATGGCCGACCCCCCCAGTTCGTGGGAGGGGATCGAGTCACGCGAGTTGGCGTACTGGACGAGCGGTGCCGTGACTGCCGTTGTGTTGCAGTTCGTGGCCGAGGCGAGGTAGCACCCCGCGCCATTCTCTTTCGCGAACGTCAGGTACTGGCCCCACAGCCGGACGTCCACACGACTCTCGTTCGCGAACAGCTTGGTCAGCCCAGCCCCCATGTCCAGGTCCTGCTGGAGGTTCGTGCCGAACTCATACCCCCCGATGCTCTGATCCTGACGGTGATAGCCGGCGCGCAGGAATGCATTCGTGCTCGCGACCGGAGAATAGTACGCCACGAGCTGAGCGTTGCCGTTGACCGCCGACGATGGCGCCTTCCCGGGGAACGCGCTGAGAAACTGGGCGGGGGTCGTCTGGTAACCATCGGTACTGAGCAAGTCCCCGGAGGCACGCAGCGACCAAGCCGTGCTTGGACGCAGCGTCACCGCGGCCGACGGAACGGCCGTGCTCAACGACCCGTAGGTCACTCCGAACTGGGCGCCCGTGTCGAGCGGCTTCCTCGTAATGATGTTCATCACCCCGGCCACGGCCTGGTTCCCCCACAGGCTCGAGTTGCCCCCGCGCACAACTTCGACGTGATCGATCGCCGATACCGGCACTTTGAACCATTGCGTCGTGCTGAAGAACGGGTCGTGGATCGGAATGCCGTCCACCAGCACGAGAACGGACGCGTTGCTCGTCACGCCCCGCATCTTCGCCTGATGACCGGTCGGATCGGTGGTATAGAACGGCGCTCCCGCGACGTTCATGCCCGACACGCCCCGCAACACCTGGTCGAGCGTCTGCGCCGGAGTCCGCTGCAAGTCCGCCGCGGAGATCACGGTTGCGTGCAGCGGCATCTTCTCGAGCGTGGTAGTGGTTCGGGTCGCCGACACGACAACCGGCGCCATCGTGAGCGCCCCCATCGTGACGTCGGCACGCGCGGTCTCCCCGGCGACCACCGTGACCGTGCGTTGCACCGGTTCGCGGCCCACCGCGCGGGCGATCACCACCGCCTGGCCCGGTGGAACCTCCGTGATCCGAAACCTGCCGTGCGCGTTCGTGACGGCCGAGCGTGCGGTCTCGCGCACCGATACGGTGACGCCGGCCAGCGGCTCACCGGTCGCCTCGGCCACGACTGTTCCCTCGATTTGGCCCGTCGCAGATGTCGCGGCCGCGCCCCCCTGGGCGCGGGCGCGGCCGGCGAGCACCGCGCACAGAGCGAGCGCGAGAATCACACGGTTCACGTGGTCCTCCACATGTTTGAAAGGCGGCGGGCACACGACTCCCGTCCGCGGATTGTGTGAGTGCTAGAATCCCGACTTAGGCTTGGGGGAGGAGCGGAGGACCGAGCGGAAAGGGAAGGCGATACCGCGGGGCGACCCAGAACGGCGTGGCGCCCTGAGCGAGGACATCGACATGTTGGATCGGTACAGATGCGAGAACGTCGGGGGGCGCGACAGCCGGCACCCCGACGACGCCGGTGCAGGCGCACGGACAAAGATCGCACTCGTGAGGCAACGACGTAGGGCGGTGCGATCCCTGCGTATGCATGTGATGCATGGGCTCGTGCTGCATCCGGGCCATGTGCAGCACCATGACCGGCTGCCAAGCCGCAAACGCGACGCTGAGTATCGCCGCGAGGATTGCGCTTCCCGTACGAGAAGATCGAGCCTGCATGGGCGGCTATCTACGCTCCACGAACCGGGGCTGTCAAGACGTCATGCGCCGCCCGCGAGTTTGCGACTGGTCTCGAACGGTGGTGGCGTTCGGACCTCCACCACTTCAGCCACTCACTCGAGAACGCGCGACAGCATCGAGACGCATCGCGGCTGGTGCGCCTGGGTACGGGACCGCGTCGTGTTCATCAAGCCGTTTGGCTGGGAGCCGTGGGCCACGTATCCTGATTTCGGGAGCAACAACGAGCTATACGCGGCGGGAGACTATCTCGAGATCGAAACGCTGGGCCCGCTCGTGACCCTAGCGCCGGGCGAGCGCACTACCCACATCGAACGCTGGTTTCTGTTCCGTGACGTCGATACCGGGCACTCGGAACGCGAGCTGTACGACGCGCTCCTCACCCTGCTCGAGACCACGGACCGCGCGATCAGTCGTGCTCCGCCAGATATCGCATCGTAGCGCGGAGCCCTTCGGCCAGCGCGGTGCGGGGCTTCCATCCCAGCACCCGCCCCGCCTTCTCGACCGACAGTACGCTGCGCGATAGCTCCCCGGCGCGAGCCGGTGCGGGGCGCGCATCCAGCTTCCGGCCCGCAGCCGCGGCCAGCAGCTCGGCAAGACGGTTGACCGACGTTTCGACTCCGGTGCCGATGTTGAAGGCGCGCGTATCCACGCTCTCGAGCGGCGTGACCGGCCAGTTGCTCGCCGCCACATTCGCTTCGGCAACGTCCTTCACGAACACCATGTCGCGGGTCTGCTGGCCGTCGCCAAAAATCGTGATCGGCTGTCCCGCAAGCAGTCGATGGCCGAAGATCGCGACGACGCCCGCTTCGCCATCGGCCCGCTGCCTGGGGCCATACACGTTGCTGTAGCGCAGGGCCACCGTCTCCATCCCGTACAAGGCCGTGTAGATGGCGAGATAGTACTCGGAGGCCAGTTTCGCGCCCCCATAGGGAGACACGGGCAACTTGGTCTCGGTCTCGACCATCGGCAGGCGCCCCTTTTCGCCGTAGACCACGCCGCCGGATGACGCGAACACGACACGCCGCACGCCGCCCGCCCGCGCGCCCTCGAGCAGGTTCAACAGACCGACAATGTTGATGCCGCTGTCGGCGACCGGATCGGCTACCGAGTGGCGGACATCGATTTGGGCGGCATGGTGATTGAGGACGTCGAATCCGCCCTTCGCCAGGAGCTCACGGGCTTCGGGTGATCGAATGTCGGCCTGCACGAGCTCCGCGCCCTTGGGGACATTCTCGCGCCGTCCGGTCGACAGGTCGTCGAGAATCGTGACATGGTCCCCGGCCGCGAGATGTGCGTCCGCGACATGCGATGCGATGAACCCCGCTCCACCCGAAATCAGCACCGTGCGTTTCATTACCGCTTGTACCTCCATGCGGTGATTCCGTTGCCGGTCACCTTGATCTCGAACGTCCGATTCTCGCCCGGGCTGAGTGGCGGAATCTTCTCGACGTTGGCTGTGACCACCCCGCCTTTGCTGTCGAGGAACTCGAACGTGAATGTCTGCGGGTCCAGGGGCTTGCTCTTCAGATTCGTAAACAGACCGCTCACGGTCGCGCCGTGCTCATCGGGCGTAAACGTTCCGACCGTCACCTCGAGCGAGAGTGAATCGGCGGCTTTGAGGTATTTGAGCGTCGAATCGGTGCGCCCTCTGAGCTGCCAGGCCTGCGCCACCATCCGCAGGGTGCCACGGTTGACCGGATCCAGGGCATACAGCCGCAGCCCCGCATCGAGCGCGCGCGCGGTATCGCCCGCGAGCGCGGCGACGCCCGCCAGCGTAAACAGGGCGTCCCGGTCATACGGGCTCTTGGCGAGCCCCGCGATGAACGCCTGCTCCGCGGGCGCGTAGCCGGCCTTGACCTGTGCGTCGTACGCTCGCATGGCCTTCGCCCCGCTCGAATCGCACCGCGCCGCGATCTGCCGCGGCGTGAGACCCGGCTTGGCATGGGCTTCGTTGCGGCACGCGGCGTTCTGCGAGCTCGTGTCCGGAGCCTTCGGGATCCCGTTCAACAGCTCGCGCCCCACAGCGAACAGGTCGGCGGCGTCCGCGGAATCGGCGTGCGCCAGGATGTCGGAATAGAGGGCCCTGGCCTGCTCGGGCTTGCCACTCTGGGAGTACACGGCCGCAAGGCCTGCCGTCGCCTGCATGTCGCGCGGGTAGGCCGTCAGATAGCCCTGGTAGGCCGCGACGGCGTCGTCGTATCGTCCCTCGGCGTGATACACGCGAGCCAGGTTGAACATCGCATCCTTCTTGTCTTTGGCGAACTTCGGGTCCTGCGCCGCTTGAATAGCCAGCCGGAAGTACTTGGCGGCGGAATCCGTCTGGTGGGCATTGGCGAAAAGCGTGCCGAGGTAGCTGAACCCAGCCGGCTCTCCATCGTATATCTGATTGGCGTTACGGAGCGCCGTGATGGCGGAATCGATGTGGCCCGCCTGCCACGCCGCTATCCCCGCGTTCAAAACCGGAACCCACATCCGCCGCCGCCAGCTGTTGATATCGTCCTTGCACCGTGGCGCCAGCGCCAGTGCCTTCGCGAAGGCCGTATCCACGCCTCGAACATCGTTGGTTTCGATGTAGTACCGGCCCAGCCAGTACCACGCGGCCGGATTCTTCTGCTGATCCGAGCTTCCGAGCGCCTGCAGGAGCACGCGTTTGGCGTCGCCGAGATTCTTGTCGCGCATCTGGGAGAACGCGGTGCTGTCCGCGTTCTTGAGGTACACCACGCCGCTCGACACGAGGTAGTGGCCTGGTTTCAGATCGCAGGTGACGTTGCGCCACTCCTGCTGTGCCTCGAGCCGACCGGCTCCTGCGGCAAAGCCCAGCGCGACGAAAGCAGCGATCCGATATGTCACGAGCGCTCCTTCAGGTTGGCGACCATGGCCTCCGCGCGTTCGGTCGCGGTGCGTGCGACCTCGAGTGCCGGCTTTCCCAGCACGCGCGCCGCGGCGACGACATCGTCATATTCTGGCTTCACCTTCGGGCGCTCTCCCTGAGCCGCGCCAGGCTCGCTCTCGAGCACCTTCACTCGAATGGATACGTCGGGCGCGAGCTGCACCGTGATGTGGCGGCGCGCCAGCGTCACGCGCTCGGCCGTCCAGCGACGCACCCCGGCGGTGGTGCTGTTGCGAAACAGGGCGTCCGTTACCGCCCCGGCCGCGCCCTCGGGGGCGAGGGCCTCGAGGCGAAATCCCGATCGCCCTTTTTTCATGTGCACCGGCCAGGTCTCGACGTCGAGCGCCCCGGCTTCGAGCAGCGCCTGGCGGAGCGGCTCGACGTACTCGGGACTCATGTCATCGAGCTCCGCAGCGAACACCGTGATCTGTCCCGCCTGCTCGGCGGGCTCCGCGAGGAGAATACGGAGGGCGTTGGGATAGTGCCGCGGGTCGCGCTGCCCGGCTCCCCAGCCGCTCGCAACGAGGCGCCAGTTCGCGGGCGGGGCACCCGAGGAGAGAACCCGCAGCAGCGTGGCGCCCGTAGGCGTGGTCGCCTCGCCTTCAATCGGCCCGTTGGACGAGACGGCACATCCCTCGAGCAGGATCGCGGTGGCCGGCGCGGGGACCGGAAGCCGCCCGTGTGCCGCTTCGACCCATCCGGTCCCCAGGGCAACCGGACGATGATACACCGCGTCCACGCCCAGCTGCTCGAACCCCTCGATCGCCCCTACGATGTCGAGCAGCGCGTCCACGGCTCCGACTTCGTGCAGGTGGACCTGCTCCGGAGCCACGCCGTGGACCCGTCCTTCGGCCTCGCCCAGCAACCGAAAGGCGCGGACGGCCTTGTCCTTGACGCCGGGCTCGAGCGCGGCACCGTCGATGAGTCGCACTAGCTCCCCGACGTGACGCCCGTGGGACGCGGGCAAGTCGGGAATCGCGAACTCGACCTGCTTGCAGCCGACTCCCGAGCGGCGCACATCGCGCACCGACACCTTCACGCCCTCGAGGCCGAGTCGTGACGGCAGACGCTCGAGCCACGAGGCGGGCAGGCCTAGCGCCAGGAGCGCCCCCAGTGTCATGTCGCCCGAAATCCCGGCACAGGGGTCGATGATGGCAATTCGCATGGGGGGAACTTATCTACGCCGACCGTTAGACGCGCTGGTGCAACCGATCGAGGATTCGCTCCGCCAGCCGGCCCGAGAACCCCGGCAGCGCGGCAATTTCCGCGGGTGTCGCCGTCTTGACGCCCGCGAGCGATCCGAAACGCTCGAGGAGCGCCCGGCGCCGCCGCGGACCGACGCCGGGAATCGACAGCAATTCCGACGTCAGCGTGCGAGCCGACCGGCGCGTCCGGCTGAACGTGACCGCAAAGCGATGGGCCTCATCACGCGCGCGTTGCACCAGGCGCAGCGATGGGCTGCGCCGCGACAGCCTGAGCGGCTCGACGCGGCCGGGGAGGTAGATCTCCTCTTCCCGCTTCGCGATGCTCGCCATCGGAATCGCGTCGAAGCCCAAGGCGCGGGCCGCGTCGAGCGCGGCCCCGAGCTGGCCCCGGCCCCCATCGACCACGATCAAATCGGGAATGGACTTGTTCTCGTCGCGCCGTCGCGTGAGATACCGGGTGACGACCTCCCCAATGGCCGCGCAATCGTCCTGCTGACCCGGTCCACGGATCTTGAACCTGCGGTACTCCGCCTTCCGAGGCCGCCCAGCCTCGAACCAGACGAGCGATCCCACCGTATCGCGCCCCTGATTGGTGGAGACGTCGATACAAATGAAGGAACGGGGCACGACGGTGAGCCCGAGATCCCGGCCCAGCGCGAACACCGGATCGGCGGCGCGCTCGTCGATGTCGAAACTCTCGATCTTGAGCCCGTCGAGTAGATACCGGGCGTTCTGATCTGACAGCTCGGCCAGGCGCGCGTAGGTCCCGCGCTGCGGGACATGCCATTCGAGGTTCGGCGCGAGCTGTTCGATCGATTCCATGTCTTCCGGCGCGAACGGCAGCAGCACTCTCCGGGCGCGGTCCTGGAGCGGCAGATAGCAGCGCACCAGGTACGCGGCGAGGACCGCCGCTTCGGTCGCATGCTCGGCGTTCTCGAGAAAGCAGTAGTCACGGGCGATCAGCTTCCCATCGCGTACGCGCAGCACCACGCCGCAGGCGTCGTCACCGTCGCGCGCGAAGCCGATGGCATCCACGTCGCCCCCGCCGACGAGCTCCATGGTTTGCGGGCGTTCCAGCTGGTCCACCCAGCGCAACGCGTCACGCAGCTGCGCGGCGCGCTCGAAATCCTGGACATTGCTCGCCTCGAGCATGCGTTCGCGCAGCTGGCGCCGGACATCCAGCGTCTTGCCTTCGAGGAACAGGAGCACGTCATCGATCATGCGGCGGTAGTCGGCCTCGGCCTGATAGCCGACGCACGGGGCCTTGCAGCGGTCGATGTGATAGTCCAGGCAGGGGCGGGCCGGTGCTTCTCGCGGCAGATCCCAATGGCAGGACCGCACGGTGAAGATGCGGCGGATGATCCGGAGCGTCTGGCGCAGCGTCGCGACGTCGGTGTAGGGCCCGAAGTAGCGCGCCCCCGGAATGTTCACCCGTCGCACCACGAGAACCCGGGGAAACGGCTCGCCGATGGTGACCGCAATCCGCGGATAGCTCTTGTCGTCCGTGAGCCGGATGTTGAATCGCGGCTTGTGCTCCTTGATGAGATTGTTCTCGAGCAGGAGCGCCTGGGCCTCATTGGGCACCAGGATGGTTTCGACCTGGGCGATCTGGCGGACGAGCGCGTCCTGCTCCGGCGTCCCCCCCGCATCCGCCCCGAAGTAGCTGGGCACGCGCGACCGCAGGCTCTTGGCCTTCCCGACGTAGAGAATCTCCCCCGCGGCATTCTTCCACAGGTAGACTCCGGGTTTGTCGGGCAGCGTCTCGAGGACGCGGGCTATCTGCTTCGGCGGCTCCATAGGCGTGCGGCGTCGGGGTGCTTGAGCGCGAGGACTAGGCCGGCATACGTCACTCCAAAAGTAGCCACCACCAGAAGGGCCCGCGGCACGGGGCCGGCTGACGCCCCCACGTGCTCGGCGCCGACGCCCGCGAGCGCCGCCACCGCGCTCCCCAGAAGGCTGACCCCCACGGCGCGCCATTCCGCTACCCCGAGAATCGCCCCAATGCGGGCGTCCAGGTCCTTGAGATGGAGCACCACATTCACCGTCGATCCGAGGGATGACCCGAGAGCGATTCCCGCCGTCCCGAACCGCGGCATGAGCAGCAGCGCGAGCCCGGTCGAGAGCGCAAGCGAAAACGCGGCGATTTTCACGGGGGTGCGCGTATCGCGCAACGCGTAGAATCCCGACGCGAACAGCTTGACCGTTGCTTGCCCCAGAAGCCCCACGCCGTACGCCGACAGCACCCCACCAACGACCGCGGTGTCGTTGACGTCGAACCGGCCGGTCTGGAACAGCCCGCTCACGATCACGGGCCCGAGCGCCGCAAAGGCAAACGATGACGGCAGGATGAAGAACGTAATCCGCCGAAAGGCGATCGCGATGCGGCTTCTGAGCTGGCCGTGAGCCGCGGCTTCGGTCGCGTCACGCGCCAGCTCCGGCAGCGATGCGGCGGCGACCGAAACGCCGAACAGACTGATGGGCAGTACTTGAACGAGCTGCGCGTACCCCAGCGCCGATACGCCACCCGGACCCGTATAGGATCCGAGGATGGTGTCGATGAATCCCGAGAGCTGCGCCACGCCGGCTCCCACGAGCAACGGCAGCCACGCGATGATCACGTCCCGCACTCCCGGTATGCGGAACTGCAAGCTGACCGGAATGCCGTTCAGCAATCGCCAGCACGCCGGAAGCTGCACGGCGATCTGCAGCGCCGCTCCGGCCACCGTACCCCAGGCCAACGCGAGCGCGAGGCGATGCATTTGCTCCGCCTGCGACAGCCCGCGATTGGCGAGCCACGCCGCCGCTCCGACCATCGCCACGATGCCCGCCACGTTCCAGAGCGCCGGCGCCGCATACGGCAGGAAAAACCGGCGATGGGTATTGAGCACACCCAGACACCAGGCCGACACGACCATGAGCCCGGTCATCGGAAAGAGAATGCGGACCAGCGTGATCGTCAGCTCCCGGCGGGGAGCATCGAAGCCCTTCGCGATCACCGTCGTAATCGCGGGCGCGAATCCGATGCCGAGCAGCGCCAGGACGCCGGTGGCGAGCAGCAACAGGCCGAGCACGGCGCCCGCGACCGCGCGGGCCCCTGCTTTGTTGTCCTTGTGCAGCAGTGCGGCGTAGACGGGGATGAAGGACGCTGACAGCGTCCCTTCGCCCAGCAGGTTCCGCAGCGCGTTGGGGATGCGCAGGGCCGCGCGGAACGCATCGGCGGCAATGCTCGAGTTGCCGAAGTAGTACGCGAACACCCGCTCGCGCAGGTAGCCAAGCACGCGGGTGAGAAAAATCCCCGCGGCAACGCGAGCGGCGTGCCGCCCTCCACCCCCACCACCCTGTCCCGAGTGGCCCCTATTCGTCTCTGGCGTGGAGCGTTGGGCGGATGATGCGCGCTCGGCGGGTGTCAGGATTGCTTCTTCTTCGGGTCTTCGAGGAGCCGTTGCACGAATTGCAGCTCGTCGTGCATGCCGGCCAGGGACCGACTCAGATCTTCGAGCTCGGTCTCGAGCAGCTCGATGCGGCGCTCGAGCGCCTTCACCTCCGGACCCCCGGCCGGGGACGGTGGGCCCTCGAGGCGCCGCGCCATGGAACGGCCGAGCGGGGAGTCAACCAGGATGGCCGCAATGGGGATCATCAAGGCCACGAGCAGGATCGCCGCAATCACCCACATGGAGGTGATCTTATGAAGCCTCGCTCCAGAACGCCACCTCCCGCTCCACCATGGCCAGAAGCTCGGGCCCGTAGCGAATGAGCAGCGAGGCCAGCGTGAACACGCGCTCCTGTGGCTCACCTCCCGGGAACAGCGTGGCTCGAGCGCGCGCCGCCTGCCGCAGCACCGTCTC
Organism: Gemmatimonadales bacterium; assembly: GCA_035519195.1. Lineage (GTDB taxonomy): Bacteria > Gemmatimonadota > Gemmatimonadetes > Gemmatimonadales > GWC2-71-9 > AG25. The sequence continues at coordinate 9,761 of DATIWU010000108.1, read as the reverse complement.
GTTGTCCCGCTTCAAGCTGGCGACGAGCTTCTTCTCGATCTCCTGCGTCGCGACGAGGGCGTTGTTCCGAGCCGTCTGCACCGGACGCGCGAGGGTCGGGTCGATTCTGGCGATCGCCTCCCCCAGCCGGTCGTACTGCTCCGTGAGGCCCCGGCGCAGCTCGGCAACCCCGGCGGCAACCTCGGGGGGGATGCTGTCCCGCATCAGCCGCGACTCGAGATCGCCTGGACGGCCGTTCAAGTCCTCGAGCTTCAGATGCTGGCGCTCGAGCAGCCGCTGGACCTTCGGCTCGACGATCATGCCCGACCACCGGGGCACCGGTTCCTGCCGGTCGATACCGGGACTCGTGGCGTACAGCGGCGCCGCGCGCGGCAGGTACTCGAGCTCGGTGGGGCCTCCCGCATAGGCGATCGTCGGCAGGAGGGCGGCTTCGACCACCGGCCGCAGCAGCACGTTCGGCGACAGCCGCTCAGGCTCTGTTTGCGCGAGGCGCTCGAGTGCGTCACGCGTGAACCGCTCACCACTCCGGCGTGTGACAAAGGCGTCCCCATCCGCGCGTAGCCGGTCGCGGCCGAGGCTCGCCTCGACCAGCACCGGTGTGTAGCCATCGTCGAGTGTCGTCGAGAGCGCGGCAAGGATCACGCGCGCGGCGGCAAGCTTCGCCGGCCGCGCGTGGAACGCGAAGACGGCGAGGCCGCGCGCTCCCAGCAGCGTCTGGAGCGCGGCCGCGAACGCGTCCGCCAGGGTCGTGTCCGGCCGGTACGCATCGCCGAGCCAACCGAGGACCTGCGGTTTGAATTCGGTTTCCGGCGTGGCCGACCGCAGCCGCTCGAGTGCGGCGGTGATCTCCGGACCACCACGCTCGCGAAACAGCGGTGTGAGCGGCGCCCCGGGCGCGCGCTCACGCAAGCGGATCTCGAGCGGCTCGCCCTGGGTGTCGAGCACCCAGGCGTGGTTCCCCTCGGCGAAATCATGATCGTCTCCGGCTACCCAGAACACCGGCACCACCGGCGTGTGGCGTGCCCGCTCGAGTCGCTGCGCGAGCGCGATCGCCGTCAACGCCTTGTAAATGGTATACAAGGGGCCGGTGAACAGACCGGGCTGCTGTCCGGTCGTGACGGCGAGCACCGGCCCGTGTGTGAGCTTGTCGCGACCGGGGCCCGGCAGGACCGCTTCGAGCACTCGGGGGTCAAGCGCCTGCGGCGCACGGGCCGGAAGCCGCGCCGCATCGGCCGGGGGCGCGATCGGCGTCGTGACAATGCGAACGTTGCCCTCAGCCGTCACGGTGATACGGCTCCCCTCGTCGGATCGTGTAGGCGCGATACAGCTGCTCGTACAGGAGCAGCCGTGCCAGCTCGTGCGGAAACGTCAGCCGCGAGAGCGAGAAGATCCGCTCCGCGCGCTCGAGCACCGCGCGCGGCAGCCCCTCCGCCCCGCCTATCGCGAACGCGATGTCCCGGCTTTCGAGTTCCCACCGGGCGGTCCACTGCGACAGATCGACCGACGTCCAGGGCTCACCCTCGCGCGACAGCGCAACGAGGCGCGAGTCCTCGGGCACCGCTCGGAGGATCCGCGCCTCGTCCTTGATTTCCCGCTCCTCCACCCGCGCGTAGTGCCGCAGCCGGCTCAAGTAGTCGTCACACGCCGCCCGGAGCGCTGCTTGTTTCAGACGCCCCACCGCCACCACGTGATACTGCATCAGGCATAGATGCCGCGCAGCCGGTGCATGGCGGCCACGCGATCGACCGCGAGCATGTAGCAGGCCGTCCGGCTCGACACCTTGTGACGATCGACGAGCTCCATCACTTCTTCGAACGATCGCGTCATGATCCGCGCCAGCCGCAAGTTGACCGTCTCCTCATCCCAGAAGTAGCCGCCGCGGTCCTGCACCCATTCGAAGTAGCTCACGGTCACCCCGCCCGCGTTGGCGAGGATATCGGGGATCACGAAGATCCCTTTGCTCTCGAGGACCTCGTCGGCGCCTGCCGAGGTGGGGCCGTTCGCGCCTTCGCAGATCACCCTCGCCTTGATCTGCCCGGCATTCTTGTGGGTGATCACGTTTTCGGTGGCGGCGGGGACCAGCACGTCGCAGTCGAGCGTCAGGAGCTCGTCTCCGTCGATCGCGTCGCCTTTCGAGTAGCCGGCGAGCTGGCGATGCTCGCGAGACCACTTCAATACATCCTGAATGTCGAATCCCTTCGAGTTGTAGAACGCGCTGGATTTGTCCGCGATGCCGACGATGCTGGCGCCTTCCCTGGCCATGAGATCGGCCGTGACCGAGCCGACGTTGCCGAACCCCTGCACCACCACTCGCGCGCCCCTGAGCTTCTTCCCCAGACGCTCCAGCGCTTCGCGGGTGACGATCATGCACCCGCGCCCGGTCGCCTCTCGCCGACCGAGCGACCCTCCCATGGCAACCGGCTTCCCGGTGACCACGGCGGTCACCGTGTGCCGCACGTGCATGGAATAGGTATCCATGATCCACGCCATCACCCGCTCGTTGGTGTTCACGTCAGGGGCCGGCACGTCGGAGTCGGGGCCCAGAATCTCGATGATGCTCGCTGTGTAGCGCCGCGTGATCCGTTCGAGCTCCCCCATCGAAAGATTCGCCGGATCGCATACGACCCCGCCCTTCGACCCCCCGAACGGGATGTTCACGAGCGCGCATTTCCACGTCATCCAGGCCGCGAGCGCCTTCACCTCCTCGAGCGTGACATTCAGGTCGAAGCGGATGCCGCCCTTCGCCGGCCCGCGCGACGTGTTATAGAGCACACGGTATCCCGTGTAGACCTCGAGCTCCCCGGAGTCCTTGATGATCGGGATCGAGACGATGATCTGCTTTTGAGGATTACGAAGAATCTTGTACAGCCCGCGATCGAGCGACAACAGGTGCGCGGCATGATCGAACCGCTCCATCATCGCCTCGAACGGATTCTCGTCCGCGAGGAACGTGTCCCGCTCGGGGCGGATCTCGAGGCGGTGCGGCTCGGATCGAATCGCTGAATCGCTCATGGATGCGTGCCTATCGGTTGCGGGATGCGTGCGGGTACGGCGGACAGGGCGGCTTCGAGTGCGGCACCATTGTGCTCCCACCGCACGTCGAGCACCGCGACGGCAGGCTCGGGCGCGGAGCCGGATTCTGGCCAGAGTGTGCGCAGTTTCACCGCGTCCTTCTCGGTCACGATGATATCATCGACTGCTCGCGCCGCCCTGAGCAGGCTCGCCACGTCGCGCGCGCCGTACCGGTGATGATCGGAAAATGCACGCAGGGTCACTCGCGCGCCGGCAGCCTCGAGCTGCGCCGCAAACCCGTTCGAATCGACAATACCCGCCACCGCGAGCACGCGTCTCCCCTCGAGCCGTTCGAGCGGCTCGATTGCGCCCGACCGCATGCGCTCGAGCCGCGCCAACCGTAGCTCGGCGCTCGCGATGAGCATGTGCGGATAGGATCGCTCCAGGCGCTCGACCAGCGCGTCGCCAGCGCACCGAGGCGCCGCCTTGCGCGTGACGACGACTGCATCGGCCCGCGCCAGCGCAGCCATGCTTTCCCGCCACGGGCCGGCCGGGAGGACCCACCGAACGGGCCCCTCCGACTGCTCCGCGGCCATAGCAACAATATTCAGGTCGCGCGCGACGCGTAACAACTGAAAGGCGTCGTCCAGTACCAGCACGTGGGCGCCTCGCGAGGCGGCGTGGCGCGCCCCCGCGACGCGGTCGGGGTCGGCCACCACGATGGCCTCCGGCACGAGGCGCTGATGGACCAGAGTCTCGTCGCCGCCATAGCCACGCAGCAGAATCCCGGGGCGCATCCCTTGCGACGCGTAGAATCTCGCGATCCACGTCGCGAGCGGCGTCTTTCCTGTGCCTCCGACCGACAGATTGCCCACCGCGACCGTCGGCAACCCCAGGCGGTCCACCACCCGGAGGCCGTGTCGATACAGCGTGTTCCGGACGTGCATGGCCCCCGCGTACACCGCGGACAATGGCAACAGCGGTACCCGCGCCAATCCGGACAGGATCCCGGGATGCCACAGCCAGTGAGCGGCGCGGGACGCGTTCACGTGTCGTGCTTCAGCGCCGGCGATGTACCGTATGTCACCTCGTGGAGTGCCCGCTCGAGCGACGCGATGCCGTCGCGGATGCCTTCCTTCCCGGGCCCGACTTCGTAGGGTGCCGCATACATGACATCGATCGTCGCAAACGGCTTGGGAATGCAGAAGCGATCCCAAGAGCGAAACCACCACGCGGAGTTGGTGCGCGCTCCCATGGCGATGACCACGGCGCCGGCATGCTGTGCCGCCACGAGGACCCCCGCCTTCATCCGTTCCGCCGGACCGCGAGGGCCGTCCGGGGTCGTTCCGACTTCCTGGCCCGCCCGGAGCAGCCGGATCAGTCCGAGCAGGCCCACCGCCCCTCCGCGCTGGCTCGACCCACGCACCGTGCGATAGCCCCACTGCTCGCACAGCTGCGCGAGGTAGCCGCCATCCCGGTGCCTGCTGATCAAGAGGGCGACCCCTTCGTTACGGCGACTGTGGATCAGCGGCAGCATGCGGCTGTGCCACAGGACGTAAATGATGGGACGATGCGTAGCGCGGGCGCGCTCCACGTGCTCCCAACCACGGACTCGATAGCGCCACGTGGCGGCGACCGCGCGAACCACAGCTGCTCCGGCTCGGGAGAGGAGCGGCTCCGCCCATGCGAGCCTCACCCCACGAGGTCCAGCGCCAGGTCGGCAACCCGCTCCGCCGCTCCCGGGGGACCCAGCCGTTCGCGCACCATCGCGAGCCCCTCACGCTGCCGCCGGGTCTCGGGGCTCGCCGGGTCGAGCAGCGGCTCGACCGCTCGCGCCAGGGCGTCGGGTTTCGCGGCGTTCTGGAGGAACTCCGGCGCGACCTCGTAGCCGGCGATGAGATTCACCAGCCCGACGTGCCGCACGCGGATGACGTTGCTCGCGACGTACGAGGAGAAGGCGTTCAAGCGGTACGCGATGACGAGCGGCATATCCGCGAGCGCCGCCTCGAGCGTGGTCGTGCCGGATTTGCACAATCCCGCATCGGCTGCGGCAAACACCAGCAGGGGGTCGCCGTAGTGGAGGCGGATCTGGCCCGGATCCGGATAGCGGCCGCGCGTCGTCGCCGCAACGATCACCTGCACGTCAGCATGCCTGGCCACGACGCGCCGGGCGGCCTCGCGAAACACCGGCCAGAGTCGCTTCACTTCCTGCGCGCGGCTCCCCGGCAACAACGCGAGCACGGGCCGGTCGGGATCGAGCCCCAGCGAGCGGCGGGCGTCCGCCCGATCCGGCGGACACGGCCGGTCGCGGAGCGGATGGCCGACGAATGTCGCCGCGACGCCGCGCTCTCGGAAGAAGGCTTCTTCGAACGGCAGAATGACCGCGAGCCGCCGCACGGCCGCCAGGCTGCGCACCCGGCCCGGCGCCCATGCCCACATCTGCGGGGCGATGTAATACAGCACCGGGATACCGGCTTTCGCGGCCGCGGCGGCCGCGCGCAGATGATATCCCGGATAATCCACGAAGATGGCGAGGTCGTAGCGACCATCGTGAAACGCCCGTGTGACGCGACCGAGCAGCCGGAAATGCGCCCGCAGCTTGGTCAGGCCTTCGAACAGCCCGACGACGGAATACTGTTCCATCCGGTCCAGTACCCGGGCGCCGGCGGCCTCGAGACAGGGACCGCCCAGCGCTTCCACCTCGGCATCGACGCGCCGCCGCAGGGCACCCACGACCGCCGCCGCATGGGCGTCGCCCGACGGCTCCCCGGCCGAGACGTAGATGCGCGGGCGCCGCTTCACGCCCGGGTTGCGCTGAGTGGCGAAGCCTGCACCGCCTGCGCCACGCGCAGCGCCAACGCCAGCGCTTCTGCCCCGGCAGCACCGGACACGACCACCTCGTCTTCCCCGCGCGCGGCTCGGAGAAAACTCTCGAGCTCGAGCTTGAGCGGCTCGGCTTCGCGTGCGTCGAGACGGACGTGCTCCACAATGGACTCGAGCCGGGTGGCGCCCAGCCCCTGCCAGCCGGGCTTCAGGCGGTAGAAATCCCCGCCACCCTGCGCGAGATCGAGCGAGAAGTAGCCGGTGGGCTGGAAAATGCGCAGCCGGCGCGTGCGCTCACGCGAGACGCGACTCGCCGTGACATTGGCCACGGCCCCGTTCACGAATTCGACCCGTGCGTTCACGATATCGACGTGTGGCGTCAGGATGGCCACGCCCGACGCTCGCACGTCCGCGACATCCGAGCGGACCAGCTCGAGCGCGAGATCGAGATCGTGGATCATGAGGTCGAGAATCACGGCGACATCGGTGCCACGGGGCTGGAACGGCGCCAGCCGCTCCACCTGAAGAAAGCGGGGCTCGTCGAGGTAGGGTGTGGCCGCGCGGACCGCTCGATTGAACCGCTCGACGTGGCCGACCTGCAGGATCACTCCCCGCTCGCCGGCCCGCCGCACCAGTGCCTGGGCGCCCTCGAGTGAGTCCGCCAGCGGCTTTTCCATCAGCAACGCGCGGCCCCGCTCGAGCACGGCGAGCCCCACGTCCACGTGCGCGGGGGTCGGAACCGCTACCGTGACCGCCTCGGCACGCTCGAGCAGCGCGTCGAGTGATGCGTGCGCCACCGTCTCGAGCTCGCGCGCCACCTGCTGCGCGCGCTCGGGATTGATGTCGTAGATCCCGACGAACTCGGCGCTGGTGTCTCCCCCTCCTCCGCCGGGAGACGCCAGGCCACGCAGCAATCTCGCGTGATGATAACCGAGCGCGCCGGTCCCGACGACGCCGACGCGGACCGGCCGAGTGGTCACACGAGGACTCCGCGTTCCGACCCCTCGATGAACCGGAGGAAATGCTCGATTTCGGGGAAGCTCGCGAGCTCCGCGCGGGCCCGCGTGATGCCCTGGCTGACCGTCAGCTCGGAGTTGAATAGCAGGCGGTACGCCCGCTTGAGCGCGAGCTTCACTTCGGGCGAGAACGCGGCGCGTTGCAGCCCGACGGAGTTGAGCCCGTACAGGTGGACGGGATTCCCGACGGCCTTCGTGTACGGCGGGACGTCCTGATTGACCCGTGATCCGCCGCCGACGAACGCAAACGTGCCGATGCGGACGAACTGATGAATCGGCACGAGACCCGAGATGATCGCGCGGTCCTCGATCAGGACATGCCCCGCCATCTGGACCGAGTTCGCGATGATCACGTCGTTCCCGATGACGCAGTCGTGGGCAACGTGCACGTACGACATCAGGAAGCAGCGCTGGCCGACGGTGGTCTTTCCCGTGGCCGCGCTGCCGCGATTCACGGTGCAGTATTCGCGCAGCACGGTCAGATCGCCGATCTCGACCCAGGTTTCCTCGCCCTGATACTTGAGGTCCTGCGGATCGCTGCCGATCACGGTCCCATACCCGACCCGGACCCCGCTGCCGATCTTCGTGTTCCGCTCGATCACCGCGTGGGCCGCCACCGTGCACTTGTCGCCGACCGTCACGCGCGGGCCGATGATCGTATACGGTCCGACCGACACGTCCCGGCCCAGATGCGCCGTGGGATCGATCAGGGCGGTGCGATGAATCACCGGTCCATCACCATGGCCATCATCTCGGCCTCCGCCACGATCTGGCCGTCGACGTACCCGGCGCCTTTCATCCGGCAGGTCTTTCCCCTGAACTGGATCATGTCGAGCTCGAAGCGAATCTGGTCGCCCGGCACCACCGGTCGCCGAAATTTGACGTTGTCGAGCGACATGAAGTAGACCACCTTGTCCTCGACATTCTGCCCCTCGAAGTGGCTCATGAGGAGCATCCCGCCCACCTGGGCCATCGCTTCGATGATGAGCACCCCGGGCATGATGGGATGCCCGGGAAAGTGCCCCTGAAAGAACGGCTCGTTGATGGTCACGTTCTTGATGCCGACGATCCGCTGCTGCCCTTCGATCTCGATGATCCGGTCGACGAGCAGGAAGGGATAGCGGTGCGGCAGCACATCCATGATCCGGCCGATATCGAGCTTCGGTGCGCCGGTGCGCTTGGCGGCCCGCGATAGGGCGCGCGCCAGCGCGATATTGCCCTTGTGGCTCGGGCGAATCGCCACGATATGCGCGCGAATCCGGGCGCCGGTCAGCGCCAGGTCGCCGACGATGTCCGCCGCCTTGTGGCGGACGAACTCGTCGGGCCAGCGCAGCTGGCCGCCGTTCACGATCGCGCGCTCGTCGAGAATGATGACGTTCGCCTCTGAGGCGCCCTTGATGAGGCCCTTGGCGCGCAGGTCGGCGATCTCACTCGTGAACCCGAAGGTGCGGGCGCGCGCCAGCTCGAGCGCGAACGCGTCGGCGGTGATGCGGTAACTCCCCGCCTGCCGCCCGATGAGCGGGTGCGGCCACTCGATCGCGACCGTGAGGCGAAACTCCTTCGCCGGTGCCACGATGTAGGAACAATCGTCTTCGGTAACGGTGAACGGCGCCTGTACCGTGAGGACGACCGGCTCGCCGCCCACCGCCACCGGCTCCGCCCTCGCCAGCGCCTCGAAGTACGGCAGCACGCTGCCGTCCAGGATGGGGGGCTCCGGGCCCGTGAGGGCGATCGTCAAGTCATCGATCTCGTGGGCCGCGATCCCGGCGAGCACGTGTTCGACGGTATGGATGGTGCTGTCTCCGTGCCCGATGGCGGTGCGGCGCTCGACCGCCTCGACTTCCGTCAGGCGCCCCGGGATCTCGGGCTCGCCCGGCAGATCGACGCGTCGGAACACGATGCCCTGGCCCGGCTTGGCCGGGTGAAACGTCGCCGTGGTCGTGGCACCGGTGTGGAGACCGACGCCCTGGACCGCGGATGTCCGCGTAATCGAGCGCCGCGATGCAGCGGCGCCGTTGGAGGGTGAGGCGGGACTCATTCCGCGGCCAGCTGCTCGAGGCGATCGATGATGCGCGCCAGACGGTACAGCACGCCCTGTGCGCGGAGGAACTCGCGGTGGTCCCGGGCCGGATAACCCGAGACGGTCGCCCCTGACTCCACCGCCCCGATCACGCCACCCTGCGCCAGCACGCGTGCGCCATTGCCCACCTCCACATGACCCGACACGCCCGCCTGCCCACCGATATAGACATCGTCGCCGATATGAGTGCTGCCGGCGATGCCGACCTGGCCCGCGAGGATACAGCGTGCGCCAACGTGAACGTTGTGTCCAATTTGGACGAGGTTGTCGATCTTGGTTCCGGGACCGATGACCGTATCGTCGATGCTCCCGCGATCGATCGTGGTATTGGCGCCGACTTCGACGTCGTCGCCGATGATGCAGCGGCCGATCTGCGGAATCTTGCGGGGCGCCGCCCCCGCCTCGGACACGTAGCCGAATCCATCCGCTCCGAGCCGAGCGCCGGCGTGGAGGATGACCCGATTGCCGATGACCGTGCCGGAATAGCATACCACGTGCGGGAAAAGCTGCACGTCGTCACCGATCAGTACGCCGTCCCCGAGCACGCAGCCGGCGCCAAGCCGGACGTTGCGGCCGAGGCGAACGTTCTGCCCCAGGACCACGTGCGGCGCGATCGCGACCGGATCCTGCCAGACGGTGCCCCGGCCGATCACGGCCGTGGAATGGACTCCCTCGGGGGCGGGTGCCGGCGGGTACAGGACCGGAATGACCGCCGCGAGGGCCCCGTGAGGATCCGGGACCACGATCCGGCAGCTGGGTCCGCCCGGCGTTTCGGCGAATGCGGCTGAGCAGAGGGCGATGGACGCGCGGGAACGCTGAAACGGCTCGAG
>DATIWU010000107.1:0-16335 GCA_035519195.1 Gemmatimonadales bacterium | reverse complement strand
CGATCTGGTCGGGGTTCACGCAGAAGCTGTCCGACATTGGACCGGCGCTGTCGGCGGCGCAGGCGAGGGCCGATACGAATGTGCGGCTGTGCCAATACGAAAACACCGCGTGGCTCAATGCCGGGCAGCCGCCCCTGCCCTGCGGCGCGCTCGCGTTCAATCCCGACAGCACGCTCGCGTATCAGAACCTGAACACGGCGTATCCGCTGCACTTCACCCCATCGCCGTTCCAGGCGCGACTCACCATCAGCCTGCCGATCTTCACCAATTTCAGCCGTCCCTACCAGGTGTCGCAGGCGACGGCCGAGCGTGACAACCTCGCGGAATCGGTGCGCGAGCGCGGCCTCGAGGTGCGCACCGACGTGAGCCAGGCGTTTCTCACGCTCCAGACGGCGTATCGCACCATCGGCATCCAGGACACGAATCGCACGGCGGCGCGGGAGCAGCTCCAGCTCGCCACCGAACGCTACCGGGTCGGCTCAGGCACGTTCATCGAGCTGCTCGATGCCCAGATCCAGCAACTCAATGCCGAATACAGCTACGTCACCGCTGTCTACGACTATCACAAGGCCGTGGCCGCGCTCGAACAGGCCGTCGGCCGCCCGCTCCGCTGATGTCCCGCCGCATCCGCTTCCTCGTGGCCGGGGCCGTGATTCTCGTGGCGGGAGTCGCAACGGCAATCGGGGTCAGCGCGAATCGCAGGAAGCGCGTCGAAGTGCGCGAGGAGCGCGTGACACGACGCGATCTCGTGGCCGCGGTCACGGCGAGCGGCAAGATCCAGCCCAAGAAGAAGGTGGATCTCAGCGCGGATATTACCGGGCGGATCACGCAGATCACGGTGCACGAGGGTGACGCCGTGACCCAGGGCCAGTTCCTGCTGCAGATCGATCCGACGGTATACGAGGCCAATCTGCGGCGCGCGCAGGCGGCGTACTCCGCGGCAACGGCCACGGTCGTGCAGGCGCGCGCCAATGGGACCCAGGCGGAACACGTGCTCGCGCGCACGAAGCAGCTGCACGACGAGAACCCGAATCTCGTCTCCCCCGAGCAGCTGGAGCAGGCGCAAACCGCGTTCGATGTCGCCCGGGCGAATCTCGACGCGGCCGAGCACCAGGTGGAGCAGGCCAAGGCCTCCGAGCAGGAAGCGAACGACAATCTCCGCAAGACGCGCATCATGGCACCGATCTCCGGGCGCGTGACCCGCCTCCCGGTCGAGGAGGGAGAGGTCGCGGTCCCGAGCACGTTCTCCAAGGACATCGGCCTCCTGATGACGATTTCGGATCTTTCGGTGGTGCAGGCGAAGGTGCAGGTCGACGAGACCGACGTCGTGCGGCTCCGACTCGGGGACTCGGTCGAGGTGGCGATCGATGCGTTTCCGGACACGACGTTCACGGGTCGCGTCACGAAGATCTCGAACAGCTCGATTCAGGGGTCGACCGGAACGACACTCGGTCAGAACGAACACGCCGTCGATTACGAGGTCGAAGTCACGCTCAACCGTCCGCCGCCGGACATTCGTCCCGACCTGTCGGCGACGGCGCGGATCGTGACCGACACGCGCCAACAGGTCCTGTCGATTCCGATCGTGGCGCTGACGGTGCGCGAGCACCGCGCAATCTCGACCGAAGACCGGCCGCTCGACACCCTCAGCACGTTCGAGCGCCGCCGACGTGAAACGGAAGGTGTGTTCGTGATCGAGAACGGCGCCGTCGTGTTTCGCCCGGTCCGGGTGGGCATTGCGGGAGACGAATATTTCGAAGTGCTGGACGGTTTGCGCGAAGGCGAGCTGATCGCGGCGGGCCCTTACCAGACGATCCGGGATCTCAAGGAAAACGCCCGCGTGCGCCCACTCAAGCCGAAGGCCGATTCCACCGGGGGGACGAGCACGCGTGCCGCTCGCTGACGCCGCCCTGCTCGCGCTCCAGGCCGCCTGGAGCCACAAGCTCCGGTCGTTCTTCACGCTGCTGGGCATCATCGTGTCGGTGGCGTTTCTCGTCGCGGTGGTCGCGATCATCCAGGGGATGAATGCGTACGTGCGCGAGAAGATCGGGGGGGCCATCGTCGGCGCCAACGCGTTTCAAATCCGCCGCACGCCGATCGCCGTCGGCCTGATCGATGACGAGCAATGGCGGGCGATCGAGCGCCGGCCGATCATCGCGCCCGAAGACGTGCCGTACGTGCAACGCGCGTTGCCCGACGCGAAGGCCGTGGCGCTGCAATCGGGGTGGCCGACGCCCCAGGCCGACGTCGTCTGGCGCGACCAGACGGTCGGCGATGTGTTCATCTTCGGGGTGACCGCCCCGTTCCAGGTGGTCCAGGACTACGAGTTCGCGGCGGGCGAGCCGCTGTCCGACATCGACGTTCGCGAGCGGCGACCGGTGGTCGTGCTCGGCTGGGACGTGTCCGACAAGCTGTTCGCGACCCCGGCGCTCGCGATCGGCCAAAAGCTCCGCATCCGCGGGGACCAGTTCACCGTGAAGGGCGTGGTCGCGAAAAAGGGAACGGTGCTCGGGCAATCGTGGGACGGGTTCGCGATGATGCCGCTCTCGACATTCGAGGCGCTCTATGGCCGGCGCAAGACGACCGTGATCTCCGTCAAGATGGCCGAGGCGGCCTTCGTGCGGGACGGGATGCAACGCGCCGAGGAAGCGATGCGCATCGCCCACCGGCTGCGGCCCGAGGAGCCCGATGACTTTACCGTCGATACGGCGGACGCCCTCGTCGACTTCTGGAAGAAGCTCACCGGAATTCTGTTCCGCGTGATTCCGGGGGTCGTGGCGATCGGCATCATCGTGGGCGGCATCGTGATCATGAACATCATGCTGATGAGCGTGAGCGAGCGCACGCACGAGATCGGCATTCGCAAATCGCTCGGGGCGACGCGGCGCGACATTCGCCGGCAGTTTCTCGCCGAGTCGGTGACCCTGACCGCGCTCGGTGGCGTGCTGGGCTTGCTCGTGGGGATCGCCCTCGCCGGCGTCGTGGCGGCCGCGTCCCCGCTGCCGGCTCGCGTGACCGCCTGGTCGGTGGCGGTCGCCCTCGCGCTGGGGGCGAGCGTGGGCATCGTGTTCGGGGTCTACCCCGCCTCGCGCGCGGCGCAGCTCGATCCCATCGAAGCGATGCGCGCCGAGACCTGACGGCATGCGGCTGCACTCGCTCTCCGAAGGCGGGCTGATCGCGCTCGCGCAGCTCAACACCAATAAGCTCCGCTCCAGCCTCACCATCCTCGGCGTCGTCATCGGGGTCGCCACGGTGATGGCCATGGCGTCGATCGTGCAGGGCATCCGCGACCAGATCATGAACGCGATCGAAGTCGCGGGGCCCACCACGTTCTACGTGATGCGGTTTTTCTCGTCCACGCCGCTCAATCCCGAGGCGCTCCCCAAGGAAGTACGGATCCGTCCGGTCCTGAAGCCGGAAGAGGCCCTGGCCCTCGCGCGCCTGCCCGGCATCCATTACGCCGGCATTTGGGTGCAGCTGTTCCAGCGGCTCGAATACGAAGGCACGCATACGCAGCTCCTCACGGTGTTCGGCGCCGACGATCATTACATGGAGATCCAGGGCGGCACCTTGCTCGACGGCCGGTTCTTCACGGTCGCGGAAGAGCGCACCGGCGCTCCGGTCGTGGTGCTCGAGGAAAAGTTCGCGAACAAGCTGTTCGGACGTCTGCATCCCCTCGGCCGGTTTCTGCGTATCGCCGACAAGCCCCTCGAAGTGATCGGCATCTTTCAGAATCCCGAGAACATCTTTCAACCGCCGAGCCAGGAGATCGGAGCGGTGCTCCCCTTCGAGACCGCCCGCCGGTTCTTCCATTACGATGAAACCAATGCCCTCTGGATCGTGGTCAAGCCGCAGGCGGGCGTAACTGTGGGACACGCCATGGACGAGGTCACGATCTCGCTGCGCCGGCTGCGCGGGATCCGGACCGGCGACCCGAACACCTTCGACCTGATCACCCAGGATCAGATCCTCGATGTCTTCAACAAGCTCACGGGCGTGTTCTTTCTCGTGATGCTCGTGCTGTCTTCCGTCGCCCTGCTCGTGGGCGGCATCGGCGTCATGGCCATCATGATGGTGTCGGTCACAGACCGGACTCGCGAGATCGGGGTGCGGAAGGCCATGGGGGCAACGCGGCGCGAGATTCTCTGGCAGTTCCTCGTCGAGGCCGCGACCCTGACACTGATGGGAGGCGTTCTCGGCGTGGTGGTCGGGCTCGCGGCGGCCGAGGGCATCAGGCTGGCGCTGCACTTCGAGGCGCGGGTCCCGCCGTGGGCCACGCTCGCGGCATGCGTCGTTTCGGTGCTCATCGGCCTGGTGTTCGGAATCGCGCCGGCGGCAAGAGCGGCGAAGCTCGACCCGGTTGAGGCCCTGAGATACGAATGAGGCCGGGAAGCGGGAAGCGGGCGTCTCCCCCCTCCCGAAAGCGTCGAAAGGACGGCTCGTGAAGCATGAGGTAGTCGATGTATTGGCCCTCGCGGCTCACCGCGATGACGTCGAGCTGACATGCGGCGGCACGCTCGCGAAGGCGGCGCGGGCGGGTCACCGGGTGGGCATCATCGACCTCACGCGGGGGGAGACGGGCACGCGCGGCGATGCCGCAACGCGCGCCGCCGAAGCGGACCAGGCTGCCCAGGTGCTCGGGGTCACGGTGCGACTGAACGCGGAGCTGCGGGACGCGTACCTCGCGAATGACGAGCCGTCGCGCCGCCGCGTCGTAGAGCTGATCCGGACCACGCGGCCCCGCGTCGTGATCCTGCCGTTCTCGATCGGGCGCCATCCCGACCATCGGATCGCTTCCGATCTGGGTCGAGACGCGTGTTATCTCGCGGGACTCACGAAATACGACGCGCCGGGGCAGCCCCACCGGCCGTTCAAGATCATTTATGCCCTGGCCTACCGCGAGGACCCCGTCAAGCCGACATTCGTCGTCGACATCACCGACGTCTTCGAAATCAAAATGCGGGCGGTCCAGGCCTATGCATCGCAATTCGCGGGGGCGAAGGCGGCGGGCGAGGTGTTCCCGGGCGGCGAGGGTCTGTACGAACAGATCCGAATTCAGTCGGCCCACTACGGCTCGCTGATCCGACGGCCATACGGCGAGCCGTACTTCTGCAATGAGACGGTCGCCGTCGACGACGTGATGCAGCTTGGCGTGGCCTCCATGTAGCCGGTAGATTTCGCCCGTGACCCCCAATTCCTTCACGGGCTCGCCGTTCGCCCCCGAACGGCTCGTCTATCTCGACCACGCGGCCACGACGCCGGTGCGGCCGGAGGTGCGCGAGGCGATGCTGCCGTTCCTCGGGGGCGGTGGCGAAGCGTTCGGAAATCCTTCCTCGCCGCATCGATTTGGGCGCGCCGCGCGCGCCGGAATCGAACAGGCGCGCCGCGCCATCGCCGCGGCCCTCGATGCCGATCCGAACCAGGTGATTTTCACGTCCGGAGGCACAGAGGCGGACAATCTCGCCGTCATCGGCGCGGCGCTGGCGGCGCGCTCGCGCGGCCGGCCGTTCCGCGTGGCCGTGAGCGCGATCGAGCACAAGGCCGTGCTCGCCGCGGCGCAGTTCGTGGCCGATCTGGGTGGCGAGATGCTTACACTGCCCGTCGATCACGGCGGGCTGGTCGATCCCGCCCGGGTGCTCGAGGCGTGCGCGCGCGGTGCCGCGCTGATCAGCGTCATGTGGGTGAACAACGAGATCGGGGTGCTCGAACCGATCCGAGAGCTCGCCCGGGCGACTCGTGAGGCCGGGCCCGACGTCGCGTTCCACAGCGACGCGGTCCAGGCGCTCGGCAAAGTGCCGGTCGCATTTCGCGAGTCCGGGTGCGCCCTGCTCAGTATCTCCGGTCATAAAATCGGCGCGCCCAAGGGCGTGGGGGCGCTGCTCGTGCGCGATCGCCGCGCGGTGATGCCGCTGCTGCACGGCGGTGGCCAGCAGTTTGCACTGCGACCCGGGACCGAGAACGTTCCGGGGATCGTGGCATTGGGCAAGGCGGTGGAGCTCGCGGTGCGCGAGCGCGCGGAGCTCGCGCTCCGCCTCGCGGCCCTGCGCGACCAGCTCGAGCGCGGCATTGTCGCGGCCGTTCCCGACGCCGTCGTCCATGCGGCGCGGAGCCCGCGCGCGCCGCAAACCCTGAGCGTGTCCATCCCCGGCATCGACAGCGAAGCCATGCTGATGCACCTCGACATGGCGGGTATTGCCTGCTCGTCGGGGTCGGCGTGCAGTACGGGGGCGGTCGAGCCGTCGCACGTGTTGAGCGCCATGGGCGTGCCCCACGACCTTGGCGTGGCAACCCTGCGATTTTCCTTCGGGCGGGAGAATACGGCCGAGGATGTCGATACCGTGCTCGCGACGCTGCCACGGATCGTCGAGAAAGTGCGGGGACTGACCGCGGAGTTGCGGCGATGACCGGTCGAGTGCTGGCCGCGATGTCCGGAGGGGTGGACAGCTCCGTCGCCGCCGCGCTCCTGGTCGAGCAGGGCTACGAAGTCGTGGGTGCGACGATGAAGCTGTTCTGCTACGGCGACTCGGTCCCTGACCGCCCTTGCTGCTCGCTCGATTCGATCGCCGACGCACGGCTCGTGGCGCACCGGCTCGGCATCCCGCATTACGTGCTGAACCTGGAAGACCGGTTTCATCACGACGTGATCGCCGACTTCGTCCGGGAGTATGCCCGCGGCCGGACGCCCATTCCCTGCGTACGCTGCAACTCGTTCACCAAGTTCCGCGACCTGCTGCGCCACGCCGACGCGCTCGACTGCGAGTTCATCGCCACCGGCCACTACGTGGTGACCCGCGACGGCGCGCTATTCCGCGGTCACGACCGTGACAAGGACCAGTCGTACTTTCTGTGGGGCATCGATGCGGCGGTGGTCCGTCGCATGCTCACGCCAGTGGGCGGAATGACGAAGCGCGAAACGCGCGCCGTCGCGAAGCGGCTGGGGCTCGAGACGGCCGAGAAGCCCGAATCGGTCGAGATCTGTTTTGTGCCTGACGACAACTACCTCGGCGTGCTCGAGCGCGCGCTGCCGGCCGATGCCCCCGCGCTCAGCCCCGGCCCGCTCGTGACCACCGCGGGCGAAGTGATCGGCGAGCATGCGGGCTTCGCCCGCTACACGATTGGTCAGCGGCGCGGCCTCCCCGGCGGGTTCTCCGAGCCGATGTACGTCGTCGCGATCCGTCCCGACACGCGCGAAGTGGTCATTGGCCGGGGAGACGATCTCTTTGGACACGACGTGGCTCTTGAAGAGGTCAACTGGCTCGCCCGGCCGCCCGCAACCGGCGACTCCGTGTGGGTGCAATGCCGCTATCGCGGGCGTCCCGCGCCGGGCACGGTTCGTGCCCTTGGCCCGGACACGCTTGCGCTCCGGCTGGCGGAGCCGGTCCGCGCGATCACCCCGGGGCAGTCGGGGGCGCTGTACGATGACTGCGGTCGGCTCGTGGGAGGTGGCATCATCTCGTAGGCCGTCGTCGATGTGTGCGGCGTCACAGCCCATCGCTTCCGGCTCCGCTACTTCTGTTGGCTCGCAAGCAGCAACTCTCAAGCGCCCTGGCCGCACCACTGTCAATCCGGAGGAATACGTATGTCGTCGCGCTTTCAGGCGTGTGGAACCGGCTTGGGCTTGGGCGTCGCAGTGCTGCTCAGCGGCTGCGGATCAGCAACGAACGCCACGCTGAGTGATCCGGCTACGACGTCGGCGCAGGTGGCGGCGCTGGACAGCGCGTTCGGCGCACCGGCGCTCGGCAGCTTCCAGTCGTTGGGCAGCTCGATCACGCCGGCTCCGCCCGTGGCCCAGATGGCCGCGCGGGCGATTCGTGTCGCGCGGGTGCACTCGGGCGGCAGCTACGCCAATCTGGCCTCGATGAGCAAGAGCATCCGGCAGTTCGTCCCGGCGTTCGCGGCGATGGGGCGGTCTGCCATTTTCGGCACCGTGGACGGCTCGGTGTACACGTGGAATACCAGCACCGACAGCTATCAGCAGTCCGCGACGACCGGTGGGCCATCGAATGGCGTGCGGTTCATTCTGTACGCGGTGGACCCGCTCACGGACATGCCGTCCCTGCCGCTGACGCAGGTCGGCTATGTGGATCTGATGGATGAGAGCACCGGCAGCGCCGCCATCCTGCACGTCAAAGTGAACAATACCGGCGGCACCATCACGTACCTCGATTACATCTTCACCGGCTCGGGCTCGAGCACGAATTTCAGCGCGAGCGCATCGGGAACCGTGACGAACGGCCTCTCCGGTAGCGCGAACAAGACGCTGAGCTTCAACGTCTCGATTACGGGCGGCTCGAGCTCAGAGACCCTCTCGAGCACCTATACGCTGAACAACCCGGCCGTCACCGTTACCGAGGGCCTGACGGTCGCGGACAACGGGACGACCCTCACGCTCACGGTCAACTTCACGTTCTCGCGCACCGGTGAAACGGTGAATGCGCAGGGCACGATTGCCATCAATGATGCCGACGGCTCGGGGACCGTGAACGTGACGTTCAAGGTGAACGGCAGCACGTATGCGACCTTGACCGGAAACGTGAATTCTCCGTCCCTCGCGCGTTCGGGCGGCGGCCAGCTGTCGGGCGCGGAGCAGGATGCGTTGGGTCACCTGTTCATCGCGGCGGCGGATATCAGCGAGAAAACGGGCGAGATCTTCAACCCGGCGGAATCGGTTCTCGGGTTCTAGGCTTCCCCTGAAGGGTCTCACGCCCCCGCCGGGAATTTCCCGGCGGGGGCTCTCGTTTATAGACTGCAGCACTGCCATGGCATATCGTCTAGCCGCCAACGGCGTCGTTCTCGTGCACGTGCTGTTCGTCATGTTCGTCGTGTGCGGTGGATTCCTCGTCCGGCGCTGGCCCCGTCTCGCCTTGGTACACCTTCCCGCCGCGGCCTGGGGGGTGGCGATCGAATGGGGCGGCTGGATTTGCCCGCTCACCCCGCTCGAGAACGCGCTGCGCGGCCGAGCGGGCCTCGCGGGCTACCCCGGGGGGTTCATCGAACACTACGTTATGCCGCTGCTCTATCCCGTGGGGCTCGAGCGCACGACCCAGGCATGGCTCGGCGCGTTCGCGTTCGCGGTGAATGTCGTGGCGTACGGCGTGCTGCTGTGGCACCGGCGCAGCCGAGACCCATCGCGTGAAAGGGGTTCTGGATGACGCGTTCACTCGTTCAAGGTGTAGTCACCGCCGCACTCGCGGCGGCCCTCGTGGCATGCAGCGAGAAACCCAAGCCGGCCGCGGTTGGAACGACCGATTCGATGACGGAGCGGCAACGCGACAGCATGCTCGCCAGATCGAGAATCCCGGGCGCGAGCGGCGTCGGGGCGGCGATGCGTGCGGCCGATGCGACGAGCAACGGTATCCGGTCGTCCGATTCGGTTGCTCCCTGAAGCGTGACGCGATCCCTGACGCGCGCGGTCCTGCTGGCGGCGCTCCTGGCGGGCTGCCGTCCACGGTCGGCCTGCGAGACGCGCGCGCTCGATGCCCTGCGCCGGAGCTCGGCGCGGTATGTGGGGCGCTGGACGGTGCTGTGGGGCGACACCCTCACGATTCCAGAAATGGGAGACCGCTTCAAGCTTCGGGAGCTCGACCTCGATACGGGTCACGTCGTCGTGTCGCAGGGCAAAGCGTGTCGGTTGCACGGGGCGGTGGTGTTTGAGGAGCCGCGGCGCGACACGTTCGCCGTCACCTGGGCCGGCACTCCGGAGCAGGCGCTGATCTATGGCTGGCCCGCCGACCTCGGGCCGTTCGGTGGCATTGGCGCCAAGCTGCGAGAGGATACGCTCGTGGGATCGCTGCTCTTTCAGTCCGAGGTGGGCATCAACGTCCCCGCAGGAGTCACGGCGCGGTTCGTGGCTCGCCGCCTCGCCGGACACTAGATTGCGATATGCCCTTCTCGCCTGCGGAACGGGCGGCATTGATTGACCGGTATGCACGCGGCCCCGCACTCCTGAAGGAGGCCCTCGCGCGCGTTCCGGCCGACGCGCTGCAGTGGCGTCCCGCGCCGAGCCGCTGGTCGGCCCACGAAATCATCGTGCACTGCGCCGATTCCGAGACCAACGCGCATGCGCGCCTGCGATTCCTGCTCGCCGAAGCACAGCCGGTCATCCAGGGCTACGATCAGGATCGGTGGGCAAAGATGCTCGACTATCACGCGCGACCGATCGACACCGCGCTCAGAACGGTCGAGGCGGTGCGTTCGAACACCGTCCCGCTGCTCAGGTCGATGAGCGAGCGCGACTGGCAGCGCAAAGGTCAGCATACCGAATCGGGGCCGTACGCCGCCGAAGACTGGCTCGCGATCTACGCGGAGCACCTCGAGAAGCATTCGCGCCAGATCGAGCGCAACCTCGAAGCCTGGACCGCCCGGTGAGGGGGTTCTTCTTCCGGCTCGTGATCACGGCGCTCGGCCTCTGGCTCGCGTCGGCGATCATTCCTGGCGTGCAGATCGCGGGATTGGGGACGCTCCTGCTTGCCGCGCTCGTGATGGGCATCGTGAACGCCGTGATTCGTCCCATCATCCTGATTCTCACGCTGCCCCTCACCGTCCTCACGCTCGGACTGTTCATTCTGGTGGTGAATGGGATCGCGTTCGCCCTCGTGGCGTGGCTCGTCCCGGGCTTCAGCGTGACCGGTTTGGGACCCGCCATTTTCGGCGCGCTGGTCGTGGGGGTCACGGGCTGGCTCGCGTCGACCTTCGTCGGATCCACGGGGAAGATCGAGCACATTCACCGGGTCGACGTCTCGGGCCGCCGGCTGGACTGATGGACCGCCTTTTCGCGGTGTGCGGCGCGCTCTCGGGAGCGGTGGGCGTCGCGGCGGGAGCCTTCGGCGCGCACGCGCTGCGCAGCAGACTGCCCCCGGATCTCCTGGCGGTGTTCGAGACCGGCGCGCGCTATCAGTTGTATCATGCGCTCGCGCTCGTCGCGGTCGGCCTCGCCGTGGGCCGGTGGCCCGCGGCTCCCGTGCGCGCCGCGGGATGGCTCTTTCTCGCCGGAACCGTGCTGTTTTCCGGGAGTTTGTATGTGTTAGCGCTCACAGGGACCCGCTGGCTCGGGGCGATAACCCCGTTGGGCGGGCTGTGCTTCATCGCGGGCTGGCTGGCGCTGGCGGCCGGAATGTGGCGTCCCTAAAGCACTTGCGACAGCCGTTATAGGTACTTTTCCGGGCCTTTGTTATAGTTGTGCCCCGAAATGTACCCGACGAACGCCGTCTCCAAGATTGTCCCGAAGCTGCGGTTGGACTCGATCCGCAACCAGATCCTCGCGTTCGCGGTTCTGGCTACGCTGATTCCATCGCTTTCCACCACCTGGCTGTCCTATTCCCAAAACAAGCGGTCGCTCGAGGAAAAGATCACGAGCGAGCTGCAGACCGTGAGCGCGGAGACGGAACGCGAGCTCGACCTGTGGCTCAAGGAGCGGCTGTACGATCTCCGCGTGTTCGCGAGCTCCTATGAAGTGACGGAGAACCTGGACCGCGCCACCCGGAACGAAAGCGCCGGCCTGCACCGGCTCAACGACTATCTCAACTCAGTCCGCGACCGCTTCACCGATTATGAACAGCTGCTGGTGGTCGACCGGCAGGGACGCGTCGTGGCGACGAGCACCGCGCCATCGAGCTCGGTCACAATGCCGGAGGGATGGACCACCGACATCAACAACGGAAATCCGGCGATCGGCACACCGTACTGGGATCAGTTGCGCGGCCGGGTTGTGCTCGTGACCGCCGTTCCCATCCGCATGACGAATGGACGTCTACTCGGCGCGCTCACCGCGAAGCTCAACCTTCATTCCGTGGACGACATTCTGAAGCGGTTTACGCCTGGGCCCGCCGACGCGCTGTACGTGATCACGCACGACGGGCGCGTCATTACTTCGTCACGCAGCGGCTCCAAACAGCCGATGCGCGCGTCGCTCGGAGCCGGCACGGTCCGGACGCTGGTCGAGCGCGAGTCGACGACGGTGCGCTACTCCGGCCTCGACCAGATCCGGGTCGTCGGATCGCTGCGGCGCGTGCAGCGGCTCAACTGGTCGGTGATCGCCGAGCTGCCGGTGAGCGAGGCGTATAACCAGATCATTCGGCTACGGAACGCCACGATTCTCATCATGACCGCATTGCTGCTCGGCGTCGGACTGATCGCCTGGGGCCTGGGGCTGTTGATCGTTCGGCCGCTCAATCGTCTCTCTCAGGCGGCGGGGAAAATCGCCGGCGGCGACCTCACCGGTGACCTGCCGCCCGTTCGCGGGCGGGGAGAGGTCGCGTACCTGACCGAGGCGTTCAACCATATGGTCGTGCGCCTGCGCCAGGGACGCGACGCGTTGGCGAGGAAAACCGAAGAGCTCGAGCACCTCTCGATCACCGACGGACTCACCAAGCTGTACAATCGCCGGTATTTGATGGACCGGCTCACGGCCGAAATTTTGCGGTGCCGCCGGCACAAGCGGGTGTTCAGTGTGCTGATGGCGGACGTCGACCACTTCAAGCCGTACAACGATGCGCGCGGACACCTGGCGGGTGACGACGCGCTCGCCCGCGTGGGCGCGGTGCTCCGCAGCGCCACCCGGGAGGACGACTGCGCGGCGCGTTACGGCGGCGAGGAATTCGTCATCGTGCTCGCCGAAACGGCCCTCGAAGGCGCGATGGACGTCTGCGAGCGCATTCGGACGCGGCTTGCCGGCGAATCGTTTGATGGCATCAAGATCACGTTGAGCATCGGGGTGGCCGGATTCCCCGACCATGGGGATACGCCGGAGGCGATCATCTCATCGGCGGACGACGCCATGTACCGGGCCAAGCGAGAGGGCCGCGACCGGGCCGTGGAAGCTGTGCGAAAACGGACGCGGGCGGCGAAGAAGCAGGCCTGACTACTTGGCGCGCGCCAGCAGCGTGTAATGCACCCAGCCTGCGCGCCCCGACTGGTCGCTCACCCTGAGCCAGGTGTCGAGATACGAGTACCCGACGACCTCGGCTCCGGTTTGCAGCGTGTAGAGCACCCTGTACCCCGTCCCTGGCCCCTCCCGCACGTTCCCCGTATTCACGGTCTTCAACCGCACCGGAACGGCCAGGAGCACCTCGCCCTGGCGCAGCGTGGCGCCGTTCGATGCCGCCAGCCGGCCGTGTCCCGCCCCCGCCGCGATTTTGGCCTGATTCGCGAGGTACAGCGAACCGCCGTAATTCGATTTGTTGAATTCTGTCGTGCTCATTTGAAGCAGCCGCACCGCCTGCGTGAGCTCCGGTGGCTGCTGCGATCCCGCTGCCGCCTTCAGCGAATCGACCGCGATTTCCGCCTCCGCCATGCCCGAAGCGGCTTCGGCCCGTGTGGCAAGCGTCTGCAGCTTGGCCATCGCGCGGACCGCCTCCTGGCGCGCGTCGTCCAGTTTTCCCTGTAAGTCTTCGATCTGGGCGTCGGACTCGAGCAGACGCACCTCAAGTCGCGCCACGCGTGCCTCGAGATCGGCCGTGTGGGCGTTGGAAGGCGGGGCTTTGGGCGCTGTGTCTGTGTGATGGAATGGGCCGGACTGGCAGGCGGCAAGTACCACTCCCGCCGCTACGCCGACCGACAAGCTCCTGAACGGCCGCAGGATCGTCACTCTGGCGTCGCACCTCGTGTGGGGAGCTGGGGCGGGAGGACTCGAACCTCCAACTTCCCGGTTAACAGCCGGGCGCTCTGCCAATTGAGCTACACCCCAAAGACGTCAAGCAAGAACACGTCGAGACCAAGACGTCGAGAAAAGACGTAAGCGCCACAAAAAAGCCCCCGACCGTTCGTCGCCGGGGGCGGGCATCGCGCGATGTTCGCGGATCCTACGCCGTCCGGCTCCGAGCGTTGCGATTATTTCGATTGGAACGCGACGAAACGGCCGTCATGGGCGGGAACGTTAGCATTGGCTTCTGGCGAGAGCAAGAGCAGGAACGTCAAGAACGTGCATCGTAGCCACGTAGCGACGCTTCTCAGTATTTGATCCCCGCCTGTTCGGCGAATGCCTGTGCGGCCGCCGTCTGCTCAGGCGTCAGCCGCTCGGGAATTTCCACCTTCACCTCGACGTACTGATCGCCGCGCCGGCCGTTCTTCTCGATTCCCTGACCCGCAATCCTGAAGCGCTGGCCGTGCTGCGTTCCCGCAGGGACTCGCAATACCACGCGCCGGCCATCGAGCGTGCGCACGCGAATGCGCGAACCCAGCATGGCCTGTGCCACGTTGATCGGCACCGTGCACACCACGTTGAGACCTTCGCGGCGGAAGAATGGGTCGGGCTCGACATGAAACACGACCACGATGTCCCCTGACCCGCGCGTGCCCTGGCCGCGCAGCCGGACGCGCGTGCCCTCGTCCGTCCCGGGAAGCACCGTGATCATGAGCCGCCTGTCGACGCGTACTTCACCCGCGCCCTGACAGGTGGGGCACGGTTCCGAAGGCACACGCCCCTTGCCACGGCACACCGGGCAGGGACGATTCACCGCAAAGCTGCCCTGTCCGAACGACACCGTCCCGCGTCCCTTGCATTCGGGGCAGGTCGAGATCGTCGCCCCGGGCGCAGCCCCGTTCCCGTGGCAGGTAGGGCAGACGTCGGTCATGGGAAGTGTGACGGGCACCTTGCCGCCCAGTGCCGCGACCCGGAATGGAATCGTGACGGCCGCTTCGATCTCTTCTTCCGGCTCCGGGCCAGTGCGATCGTTGCCGCGCCGTCCGAAAATCGACGAAAACAAATCGCCAAAACCGAACGAGCTGAGGTCGGAAGGATCGAACTCGGCGCTGAATCCCCCAGACCCGCCCGCCCCGCCGTCCGGTCTCCCTCTCGCGCCTGCTCCTCTCGCCCCGGCCCCCGCACCGGCGAACGCGCCGTAGCGGCGCAGCTCGTCGTACTGCCGGCGCTTCTCGGCATTCGAAAGCACGTCGTGCGCCTCGTTGATTTCCTTGAAGCGCTCGGCGGCTTGCGGATTGTTGGGATTCCGGTCCGGATGGTACTGCTTGGCGAGGCGGCGAAACGCCTTCTTTATCTCATCAGTCGAAGCGGACTCCGAAACGCCCAGTGTCTGATAGTAGTCCTTGGCGGCGGCCATCAGACGCGCTCGTCCTCCTTGGATCCCTGCCAGGTGCGGACCTGCACGCGCGCGGGGCGCACGAGAATGTCGCCCAGCATGTACCCGGCCTGGAGCACGGCAGCGACCGTGTGATCCTGACCGGGTTTCGTGGCGGGCGTGGTCGCGACGGCTTCATGGACCTGGGGATCGAACGGTACGTCCTTCTGGTCGATGCGACGCAAGCCTGCCGCCTGCAGTTCCTTCCAGAGTTTACGCTCGACCAGAACGATTCCTTCGTGCAGCGCCTTCGACTCCGTACGTTCGGGCGCAACGTCGGCAAACCGCGCCAGGTCGTCGATGCCGTCGACCAGACGACTCAATAATTCCACCTGCGCTTTTTGCCACGATTCGGCGCGCTCTTTGGCGGTGCGCTTGCGAAAATTGTCGTACTCCGCCGCGAGTCGCAGATAGCGATCCTGCACCTCGGCGAGCTGGCTCTCGAGCCGCTGCACCGCGAGCTCAGGTGCCTCGACGAGGGCTGGTGGAGGACCTTCTATCGGGTCGACCTGGTCGACCAAGTCCGGCGTCCGCTTATCATCGTCCATAGACCGCTAACCCCTGGCAAAGCCCATGCCTGCCGCAATACGCCTTACTGGCGGCGTCTGTTTCCCGTGATCGAGGTAAAGACTTGTCACCATGAACAATACTCACACCCCACCTTTGCTCGCCATGAAGGCCAGAATGTCAGCAAAGACCTGCTCGGCCTGGGGATCGTGGAGGATTTCGTGAAACATCTCGGGATACCAGCGCACTTCCGCCGGGGCGTCGAGCCGGGCGGCGAACGCGCGCGACGCCTGGCTGTCGACGAGGCGATCTTCGCCGCCCAAAAGAAACAGCACGGGCGATTCGATCCGCTCGCCATCGGCGACGACCGCGCTCTGGGCCCATTGAATCTCGCGCCACGCGCCGGGAGTCATCACGTCGTGGACGGCCGGATCAGCGGCGTAGGCCGCATTCACCGCCTCATCGCGCGAGATCGAGCCCGCATCGATTCTGCTCCGGATGGCGAGCGTGGGCCAGAGATCCGCGAGCAGCCGTCCGAACACCAGCTTCCATACGGGCGGCGCCATGGCGAGTGAGAGCCACGGGCTCGAGACAACCGCCGCCACCACCGGATCGCTGGGCTGGGTTTCCATATAGCGCAGGGCGATGAGGCCACCGAACGAATGCCCGAACAGGATGTGTGGCAAGTCTCGCTGGCGTTTGCGGACGGCGCGGCGAAATGCCTGCAAGTCCCCCAGCAGCTGGCTGAAGCGCG